>JBILED010000165.1:0-6248 GCA_044352305.1 Gemmatimonas sp. | reverse complement strand
CGCTAGGCGAACACCAGCGCCTCGTGCGCGGCGTCCTGCAGCGCCTGATCCGCCGCCGGCGGGAACGGCGCCTCGCCTTCCAGCTCGTCGTCGGGGACAGGCCCCCAGACAAAGGCGGAGAAGCGCGGCGCCCGATCGCCAGGGCCGCCGTCGGCGATCACGATGCCGATGGGATCGCGCGACGGGTCCGACAGGAAGGCCGCCAGTGCGGCTTTCGGCGTGCTGCGACGCATGACACGATCCTGCACCCACGGGGTGCACGTACGGCGTGACGATTCAGGGGCGGCGGCGTGGCCCCACTAGCAGGCGCGCCACCAACGATGGCCGTAGGCAAGAGCAGGAATGGTGCCATCGTCGGGCACGCAAGCAATGCGTTGAATGACAAGGGGTTGCGAAACAACCGCCACCGTCGGTCGCGCGGGAATCGTGTCATCTCGACACGAGAGGTGCGGCCGCGCGTGTCAGCCCGACACGCGCCGACTACGCGACGGCGGCGATCTTTCGAGCGAGGAACGCGTCGCGACGACCGGCACGTCGCTCGATGGAGATGCTCCAGCCGCGATAGCGCGCGGTCAGCTCCTCCAGCGCCACCACCCCGCTGTCGTCCGCGCCGTCCCCCTCGCGCGCCTCCACGCCGGCGGCCAGCGTCTCCACCAGGTGCACGCCGCCGTCCACCGTGGCGCCCTGGAGCACGGCAATCACGCGGGCCCGGTCCAGCTCCGACAGCCCGGCCAGCGCCGCCGGGGTGCACACCACCGCGTGCAACGCCACATCAGGGGCCCAGCCATCCAACGGCGTGCACTGCGTGCGCACCCGTTCGGTCAGCCCGGCGGCCTCCGCCGCCCGGGTCATGCGGGCCACCGCCTCCGCCACCGGCTCCAGCGCCGTCACCGCGCACCCCCGCGCCGCCAGGAACAACGCCGGTCCTTCCTGCGAGGCGGCCGCCACCAGCACATGGCGGTCGGCGCTATCGGCCAGCACGCGCACCAGCGCCGCATCCGGCTCGATCCCCCAGTGCTCCGGCGTCCGGTACACCTCCAGCGCCTTCAGCCGCTTGCGCTTCCAGCGCCCGAACGTGGGCAGCCGCAGCCGCCGCGCGATGATCCGGTCCACCTCCTCCCACACCAGCAGCTCGGTCAGCCCGATCTGGTCCGCCCCCTGGAGCGCCGCCACCGCCTCATCCCCGATCTTGAGCAGCACGGTGCGGGAAATCGAGTCCTTGTAGTCCTCGATTTCCCGCTGGACGAACAGTTCGTACTCGTGCTGGAGGCTGACAGGGGAGAGGATACGCGGCCTCGGGGGTGTGGAAGGAATGTGGATAACATAGGGCGCGGATAAAATCGCGCAAGAGTGCTTTTGTGATGTACCCTTCTGCAACTACAATCGTCTGAAAGCATTTGAGAGATTTCCACATTCCCGTGCCCCTCCCCCCACCAACCACGACCTCCCTGCCGCATGCCCGAGCTCCCCGAGGTGGAACACGCGGCCGCCCGCCTGCGGCAGGTAGCCTTGGGCACCGTCATCACCGGTACCCGGGTGCGCCACCCGGCGCTCGCGCGGGCCTTTCCGCCCGACGCGCAGGGGGCGGTGGCCGGCGAGGCCATCATCCAGGTGGCTCGGCGCGGCAAGGTCCAGCTGGTGACCTTGTCCGGGGGGGGGACGCTGGAGGTGCACTTCCGGTTGGCGGGTGACTGGGCCTTCGGGGTGGGGGATGCCCCCCCGGCCCCCCATGAGCGGTTCCGGCTGGAGCTGGACGGGGGACGCTGGGTGGCGCTGACCGACCCGCGGGCGCTCAGCGTGGTGCGCTATCACGCGCCCGGGGCCCTCCCGCCCTCCACTCTGGGGCCGGAGCCGCTGGAGCCCGGGTTCACCGTGGACGGGCTGCTGGCGGCGCTGGGACGGCGGCGTGTGGCCATCAAGGTGGCGCTGCTGGATCAGCGGGTGGTGGCCGGGGTGGGGAACATCTATGCGGCCGAGGCGCTGTGGGAGGCCCGGATTCACCCCGGGGCCGTGGCGAGCCGCCTGGCCCGCGTGCGCGTGACGCGGCTGCACGCGGCCATTCAGGAGGTGCTCCGCACGGCCCCGGAAGGCCGCTACCACGCCCCGGACGGGGTGCGGGAAGGGTGGCGCGTGTATGGCCGCGAGGGGGCGCCTTGCGGGCGCTGCCAGGCCGCCATCCGGCGCCTGGTGCAGGGCGCCCGGAGCAGCTACTTCTGCCCGCGCTGTCAGGCGCGCTGAGCCGCCACCGCGTCCAACACCGCCAGCGTCTCCGCGGCCGTCCGCGCCCAGGAGAACCGGGCCGCCTGGGCCGGCCCCGCCGCCGCCAGCGCCGCGCCCACCGCCGGGTCGGTCAGCAGCCGGCGCAGGTGCGCGGTCAGTGCGTCCACGTCGTCCCACGCAAAGGTCAGCGCCGCGTCGCCGCACACTTCCGGCAGCGAACTGGCCCGGGCACACACCACGCGCCCACCGGCCGCCATCGCCTCCAGCACCGGCAGCCCGAACCCCTCGTAGCGCGAGGGGAACACCAGCGCCGTGGCGCGGCGGTACAGCGTGACCAGCTCCGCATCGCTCACGAACCCCACGTGGCGCAGCCAGGGGGCGCGCCCGGCCAGCGCGCGGGTGTCCGGCCCCAGCCCGGGGCCGCACTGCACCAGCGGCACCGCCAGCCCGTCGGCGTGCAGCCGCGCCATCGCCGCGTACAACGTGCGGAGGTTCTTGCGCCCCTCCTGCCCCCCGACGGTCAGGAAGAAGGGGGCCCCCTCGGCGATCCCCGCGCGCGCCAGCGGGGCGGGGGCATCGGGGAGCGCCAGCGGGAGGTCGTCGGCGGCCAGCAGCGTCACGTGCACGCGGCGCGGGTCGGCGCCGAGTTCGCGCAGGATCTCGGCGCGGCTGAACGCGGAAAGCGTCAGCACCGCGTCGGCCCGGCGCACGGTGTGCCGGAAGCGCCACCGGTACTTGAGGCGCTTGGCCACCTTCCACCACCGGTGGTCGTGCTGGAGCATGGGGGCCAGGTCGTGCAGGCTGACCACCAGCGGCAGCGGGGGCACGGCGCGCGGAATGACGGCCCACGGGTACCAGGCCACCCCGGTGCGGGCCTGCGGGAGCGCCCCGGGGGTGTCAAAGGCCAGCCGCGGGGCCAAGGCGGGGATGCGCGCGGTGAGCTCGTCGCGCAGCGGCGCGTGGTCGGCCGGCGGGGCGTACAGCGTGACGGTCAGCGCGGGGCGCTGGCGGGCCATCTCGGCGAGGAGGTTGCGCACCAGGCGCCCGATGCCGCGCCGGTCGCGGTGCAGGCGGCGCGCCTCGACGGCCAGCGTGAGCGCGCCGGGCGCGGCCGGGGGCGGGACGGCGTTCAGTCGAGCGCCTCGAGGAGCGCGCCCTTGAGGTACCCGGTCTCGGGGACGGTGAGCAGCTCCGGGTGGTCCAGGGGCTGGCCGGTGAGTGCGCGCACCGCCAGCGCCCGTCCGCTGTCGGCGGCGGCCTCCTGCAGCATCGCCAGGAAGTGGGCCCGGGAGAAGTGGAAGCTGCAGCTGGCGGAGAAGAGCACGCCGCCGGGGGCGAGCAGCCGCATGGCGTGCAGGTTGATGTCCTTGTAGCCGCGCCACGCCCCCTCGAGGGCCGCCTTGTGCTTGGCGAAGGCGGGGGGATCCACCACGATGGTGTCGAAGCGCCGGCCTTCGCGCCCCCACCGGCGCAGCTGCTCGAACGCGTCCGCCTCGACCGCGGCCAGGTTGGCGAACCCGTTGAGCGCGGCGTGCGCCGCCACCCGCTCCAGCGCCGCCGCCGAGCTGTCCAGCGCCACCACCGACTCGGCGCGCCGCGCCAGGTGCAGCGCGAAGGAGCCGTGGTAGGCGAAGCAGTCCAGCGCCGCGCCGCGGGCGCGGTCGCCCACCAGCACGCGGTTCTCGCGCTGGTCCAGGAAGGCGCCGGTCTTCTGGCCGTCCCAGGGGGCGGCCAGGTAGCGCACGCCGTGCTCCATCACCTCCACCGTGCGCGGCACCTCGCCGGCCAGCAGCGTGACCTCGCGCGGGAGCCCCTCGCGGGCCCGGGTGGCGGGGTCATTGCGGGCCAGGATCCCCGCGCACCCCGTGAGCGCCTGCAGCGCCTCCACGATGGGCGCGCGCCACGCCTCGAGCCCCGCCGACAGGAGCTGCACCACCAGGTACGCGCCGTACTGGTCCACCACCAGCGACGGCAGGCCGTCCGCCTCGCCGTGCACCAGGCGCGCGGCGGTGGTGGCCCCCGCCAGCGGGGCGCGCCGGGCGATGGCCGCGGCCAGCCGGTCGTGCCACCAGGCGGCGTCGGGGGGCGCCCCGGCGGGGCCGACGAGGCGTCGCAGGGCGATCTCCGACGCGGGGCTCCAGAGGGCATACCCCTGGGGGGCGCCCTCGGGGCCGGTCACCGCCACGATCCCGGCGGGGGCGGTGGGGCGGCGCTCCACGTCGGAGCGGTAGATCCACGGGTGCCCCTGCGCCCAGCGCGTGACGCCACGGCGCGAGACGCGCGCCACGGAGGTGACGGCGTCCCCCGTGGGGGCGGTCACGAGCGCCCCCGCAGCTGCGCGATCGCCTGCTGGTGCTCGCGGAAGGTGGTGCGGAACTCGTGGCCGCCGTCGGGGCGCGCCACGAAGAACAGGTACGGCACCGCCGCGGGCGCCAGCGCCGCCGCGATGGCGGCCGCGCCCGGCGACGCGATGGGTCCCGGCGGGAGCCCGTCGTGCCGGTACGTGTTGTAGCGCGAGTCCACGGCCAGGTCGCGGTAGAGGACGCGCCCCACGTGGCGCGGCAGCGCGTACTGCACCGTGGGGTCGGCCTGCAGCCGCATCCCCTCCCGCAGGCGGTTCCAGTACACCGCGGCGATCACCGGGCGCTCCTCGGCGAGGCGCGCCTCCTTCTCCACGATGGAGGCCATGGTCATCACCTCATGCCGCGAGAGGGCGCGGTCGGTGAGCGTCCGCTCCCACTCGGGGCGCCACGCCGCCTCGAAGCGCGCCACCATCGCCGCCACCGCCTCGCGCGCGGTGGTCCCCTCGGGGAAGCGGTAGGTGGCGGGGAACAGGTACCCCTCCAGCGTGGGGGCGGGGACGTCGAGGCGCGCCCGCCACGCGCTGTCGGTGACGGCGGCGCGCACGGAGTCCTCCGGCACGCGCAGCGCCCGCACCAGCAGCGGCGTGATGGCGCGCAGGTCGTACCCCTCGGGGATGACGACCGTGGCCAGCACCGCGCGCCCGGTCACCAGGGCGTCCAGCACCGCCGCATACCCCTCCCCGGGGCGCAGCGCATAGGTGCCGGGCTTGAGCGCCGCCGCCTGGCCGCGCTGCGCGACGAAGCCGCGGAAGAGCGCGGCGCTCCCCACCACGCCGGCGTCGGCCAGTGCCCGCGCGGCGGTGCGCACGCTGGCGCCCCGCGGGATCACCACGCGCACGGCGGGGGCGTCGGGGGCCGCGGTGCCCCCCACCTCGCGCCAGCTCCACCACGCCGCCACGGCCAGCACGGCCACCAGGAGCCCCGGCACCGGGCGCTGGCGCCACCGCCGCCACCCCCCCCGCCACCCGCTTCGCCGCGCCATCACGCGGCCCTCACGACGCCGACCCGGCGGGCGTCACCGGTTCCCCCAGCCACACCCCCTGCGAGGCGGCGCGCAGCACCTGCTCCAGCAGGATGCTGGCCGCCAGCGCGTCCACGTCCTCGCGCCGGCCGCGCGTACTCCCCCCCTGCTCGCGGATCGCGCGCAGCGCGGCCGCGGTGGTGAACCGCTCGTCCACCAGGCGCACCGGGCGCGGTTGCCGCGCGGCCAGGGTGGCCGCCACGGCGCGCACCTCCGCCGAGCGCGGCGTCTCCTCCCCCGCCTGGTCCAGCGGCAGCCCGAACACGAACCCCGCCGCCTCCAGCGCCTCCGCCCGGCGCTCCAGCTCCGCCAGCGGCGGGCGCTTGCCGGCGCGGCGCACGATGCACCCCGCCGGCGACGCCAGCAGCCCCAGCTCGTCGCTGACGGCCAGCCCCACGCGCCGGTCCCCCCAGTCCACCGCCAGCAGCCGCCCGGCGGCCGGCGCCGTCACGGCTCCGCCATCTGCTCGAAGAACTCCCGGTTCGACCGGGCCCGCTCCATCCGCCGCAGCAGGAACTGCAGCGCCTCGTCGGCGGGCATGTCCGCCAGGAACGACCGCATCAGGAACACCCGCTGCTGCTCGAAGGGGGTCAGCAGCAGCTCCTCGCGCCGCGTCCCCGACTTGTTGAGGTCCACCGCCGGGA
>JBILED010000164.1:0-6271 GCA_044352305.1 Gemmatimonas sp. | reverse complement strand
CCGCCGTAGGGGGAGGGGACGGAGGCGCCGCGGACGGTGGCGAGGCGGGTGCGGATGCCGTTGGTGCCGAGGTCGTTGAGCTGCTGCTCGGAGAGCGAGTCGCCGCCCAGGGCGAGCTGGAGGACGGGGACGTTGGCGGCGTTGAAGCGGAGGATGTAGGGGGCCTGCGCGCCGGGGGGCATGGCGCGGAGGATGGTCTGGCTCACGGCCCCCAGCTGCGCCACGGCGGCCTCGATGCGCGCGCCGGGCTGGAAGTAGACCTTGATGAGGGCGATTCCCGGGAGCGCCTGCGACTCGAGGTGCTCGATGTCGTTGACGGTGGTGCTGATGGCGCGCTCGAAGACCGTGGCGAAGCGCCGCTCCATCTCCTCCGCGGGGAGCCCGTTGTAGGACCAGATCACCGAGACGACGGGGATGTCCACCTCGGGGAGGATGTCGGTGGGCATGCGGCGCGCGGCCAGCGTGCCCACGAGCACCACGAGGAGCGCCGCGACGATGAAGGTGTACGGGCGGCGGAGGGCGACCTGGACGATCCACATGGGGGAAAAGCTACGGGCCGGTGGCGGATGCGCCACCGGCCCGTCGCAGGCCGCGTCCCGACCCCGGGGGGTCAGTCCTCGGTGTCGAGCATCTTGCGGATCTGGTCGCGCGCGTCCTGCAGGTGCGCGCGGCTGGTGCGGTCGGCGGTGCGCCCCACGGCGGCGGCGAGCTCGCGGTCGAGGGTGCGCATCTCGTCCTTGAGGAGCGGGCGGAAGTCGCGGGTGTTGACGACCCCGCCGCCGAGGAAGGCGGCGAGCGCGGCGTCCTGCGCCGAGGGGGCGGGGGGCTTGATCTTGCTGGCCATCGCCTCGAGGTAGGTGGCCTGGAGGCGGCGGCGGTAGGCGTCGATGGGCGCGCCGGCGTAGATCTCCTTCCAGAGGCCGCGGCGGAGGTCGGTGAGCATCTCCCCCAGCGGGTACGCCTGCCCCGGGGCGGCCATGGCCTCGAGCTCCACCATGCGCTGCAGCCGCTGGTTGGACACCAGCGACGACAGGGCGCGCGCCTGGGCGCCGGTGATGCGGTTGATGTTGCCGTCGGTCTCCAGCTTGCGGAGCACCTCGGGGAGGATGAGGTACGTCGGGGTGCTGAACACCTCGTCGTTCAGGAAGCGCATGGCGGCCTTCTGCCGGGCGCGGGGGACGGGGGTGTAGACGGCCCCGGCCTGCCCCACGACCTTCTCCTGCTTGTCCACGCCGCCCACGATGCGGGTGACGTGGTTGGCCTCGGTGCCCCACTGGCCGATGACGGTGCCGTAGGTCGCGCGCAGCAGCGAGAAGTCGGCGGTCTTGTCCTGCGTGGCCGCGGGCTCCACGAGCTTCATGATGCGGGCGAGGTTGCGGAAGCCGAGGCCGGTGCTGCGGACGGCGTCGGCGTCGCCGATGGCCTCGGACTGCTCGCCCGGGTCGGCCCCGCCGGCGCCGGCGTCGCTGGCGAAGCGGTACCAGGGGATGGAGTCCTGCAGGCGCGCCCAGCGGTCGAGCGTGGCCTTCTCCGCCTCGGGGGAGGCGGCGCCGGGGATGGGGGAGTAGCCCCACTTCACCGCGAAGCGGTCATACGGCCCCACCTTGGGGACCAGGTCGCCCAGGGCGATGCCGTCCTCGGGCTGCGCGATGTAGTTGAAGCGCGCGTAGTCCATGATGGACGGGGAGTGCCCCATCTTCGCCACCCACGTCTTGCTGCGGATGGAGTCCACCGGGTACATGGCGCTCCCCTTGAAGTTGTGCGGGAAGCCGAGGGTGTGCCCCACCTCGTGCGCCACGACGAACTGCACCAGGCGCCCCATGAGCGAGTCGGGGAAGGGGAACGTCTGGGCGCGCGCGTCCAGGTGCCCCACCTGCGAGAAGTACCAGTTGCGCTGGAGGTCCATGATGTTGTGGTACATCTGGACGTCGGCGTCGATGATCTCGCCGGTGCGCGGGTCGGTGGTGCTGGGGCCGACGGCGTTGGCCACCGGCGACGGGAGCCAGCGGACCATCGCCACGGACGCGTCCTCCCCGGAGAAGTCGGGGTTGTCCTTGGGGGCCTCGGCGGCGACGATCCCCTTGCTGAAGCCGGCGTCCTCGAAGGCGGGCTGCCACTCCTCGATGCCGGCCTTCACCCACGGGACCAGCCACGCCGGGGTGGCGGGGTCGACGTAGTAGGTGATGGGCTTCTTGGGGACGCAGAGGGCGCCGGCCTTCTGGTCGGAGCACTCGAGGCGCCAGCGGGCGATGTAGCGGCGCGGGAGGACGCGCTGCTCGGGGGAGCCGAAGTCGGTCTTGCTCTCGCCGAAGTAGCCCACGCGCGCGTCGTTGAGGCGCGGCATCATGGGCTGGTCGGGGAGCTTGACCACCGAGAAGGTGTACGACTCGGTGGTGGCGCCGGCGGGGCCGCCCAGCGAGAGGCCGGGGAGGCTGAGGCCGCCCGGGGCGCCGCCCGCGGTGAAGGTCTGGGTGGCGGTGACGTTCACGTTGCGCGAGAAGGCGGCGAACTTCTCCACGAAGGAGCGGGCCGCGTCCACCGAGGCGCGGCGGCCGCCGGCGGCGAACTCCGGCACGCCGCCGGTGAACATGCGGGTCACTTCGACGACCGCGCTGGAGTCCTTGCCGTAGGCCTCGACGTTGAGGGCGGCGAGGATGGGGAAGAACTCGATCAGCTGCATCGCCTTCGCCGTCTGCTGCTTCGGGTCGGTGGCGATGTTGTCGAAGTTGACGTCGCGCACGTAGACGCGGTTCTCGCGCCGCTCGAAGCGGATGACGCGGTCGCCGCCCACGAGGGTGCCGCGGATGCCGATGCCGGCGGGGGTGCCGGCGAGGACGGTGGTGACGACGAAGTCCTTGCCGATCTCGGTGGCGGGGATCTCGAAGTAGAGGCGCGAGCCCACCTGGTGCACGCCGAAGACGCCGGTCTTGCTCTTGGCGCGCGGGGTGATGACCTGGGCGTAGGGGCGCGGGTTGGGGTCGGCCTGGCCGCCCAGGGCCCCGGCGAGGGCGCCGATGTTGGGGGGACCGCCGGCGGGGGGCTGCCCGGCGGGCTGCCCGGTGCCGGGGAGGGTCGGGGCCGCGCCGGGGGCGCCGTTGGCGGGGCGGGCGGGGCCGGCGGCGGGGGTGGGGGCCGGCGTGGGCTTCTTGGCCGGCGTACAGGCGGCCAGCAGCAGGGCGGCGGCCGCGAACGGCAGGGAGCGCAAGCGCATGGAGGAGGGACGAATGAGGGTGGGCACCCGGCTGACGAACCGGACGCGTGGAGTCTAGGGGGAGAACCCGCTGGCGCCTAGCGCCCGGGGGCGGGTAGGTTGCGCTCGCTCGGATCCGCCGGGTTGCCCCCCTCCCCGCCTCGATGGCCGCCACGCTTCGCTCCCTGCCTGCCGGCTGCTTGCCAATGCTCCGCCGTGCCGGGTGGCCGCGGCTTGGCGTGCTGGCGTGGCTCTGGCTGGGGGCGCCCGGCCCGGTGGCCGCGCAGGGCGCGCCGGTGGCGCCGCTGGCGGCCACCGCCCAACCCCCCCGGTCCCCCACCGACTCGCTGGTGGCGCGCGCCATCGCCCGTCGGCAGGGGCAGCTGGCCGACAGCACGCTGCTCTCCTACGAGGCCGACGCGCACGGCTTCCTGGCGTTCCTGGGGCAGCTGGGGGACGGCGGGCTGATCCCCCCCCGGGTGGTGCAGAGCGAGGAGCTGGCGCTGCGCCTGGCGTGGTGGCAGCCCGGGCGCAGCGCGCAGCGGCTGGTGGGGCGCCGTGACACCACGCTGCTGCCGGCGCAGGTGCAGTACTACCGCGATCGCTACGGCGTGGTGCTGGACAACCTCCCCGACCGCATCCGGCTTGGGGACGGGCAGGATGTGCGTGATGTGCCGCACCCGCTGGGGGCGGGGGCGGAGGCGCGCTACCGCTACGCCCCGGGGACGCCGGTGACCATCCAGCTGCCGGGGCGCACGATCCTGGTGGACGAGGTGCGCTTCCAGCCGCGCGACCCCACGCAGCCGGCGGCGGTGGGGTCGGTGTACCTCGACCGCGAGACGGCGGCGGTGGTGCGGCTGTCGATGACCTTCACCCGGGCGGCGATCCTGGACCGGCGGATCGAATCGCTGGTGGTGACGCTGGAGAACGGGCTGGTGGCGCAGCGGTACTGGCTCCCGCGTCGCCAGGAGGTGGAGGTGGTGCGCGCGAGCACCTGGTTCGAGCTGCCGGCGCGGGGGATCGTGCGCGGGCACTGGGAGGTGGGGGGGTACACCGTGAACGAGCGGGTGCCCCCGGCGGTGCAGGCGCTGCCGCGGTGGAGTGCCGCGCCGGTGGATTCGCAGCGGGCCTACCCCTTTGCGGGGCGGGTGGTGGATGTGCTCCCCCCCGCGCTGCAGGTGGCCACCCCCGAGGAGGTGGCGCAGGCGCGCACGCAGGCGGAGGCGCTGGTGACGGCGGCGCTGCTGTCGCGCGCGGCGCAGCCGCGGGTGGTGGGGCGGTCGGTGAGCGACCTGGTCCGCGCCAATCGCGCCGAGGGCGTGGCGGTGGGCGCGGGGGTGGCGCGGCGCTTTGGCGGGGCGCTGGTGACGGCGCGCGGACGCTACGGCCTGGGAGACGCGCGGCTCAAGGGGCAGCTGGCGGTGGGGGTGGCCCCGGCCTTCGGGGGGACGCCGCCGGTGCAGCTGTTCGCCGAGTCGGAGGTGCGCGACGTGGGCCTCGGCGAGCGGAGCGGGGTGACCAACACGCTGGCCTCGGCGCTGTTTGGCAGCGATCACACGCTGCCGTTGGGGGTGCGGGCGTTGGGGGTGATGGGGCGGCGCGCGCCCACGCAGGGGATCCCGTGGGGGTGGCGCGTGGCGTACGAGCAGGAGACGCCGCTCGCCGTGGTGGGGCGCCCCGCGCATGGCCGCTACCTGCCGCCGCTGGACGCGTGGCGGCTGCAGGGGGTGCGGGGGGAGGTTACGGGCGGCCGCGGGTGGGTGGCCGGGGACGGGCACCGCACGCGCGGGAGCTGGTCGCTGGCGCTGTCGGCGGGGGCGGTGCACGGCACCGACGGCGACGGGGCGTCGGTGCGGCGGCAGCTGCTGCGTGCGACCGGGGCGCTGGAGGTGGCGTGGCCGCTGGCGGGGGACCGGGTGGTGGTGTTGCGCAGCTGGGGGGGCGGGGTGGCGGGGGGAGGTGGTGGCACGGCGGTGCCGCCGCAGTGGGGGGTGTACGCCGGCGGGGCGTGGTCGGCGCCGGGATATGGCTTTGCCGCGCTGCCGTCACGCGCGGTGCTGTCGCAGCGGGTGGAGTTCCGGCAGCCGGTGCCGGCGCCGGCGCTGCCGCTGGGGCAGTGGGGGAAGGCGCCGGGGCGGATCACGCTGGCGCCCTTTGCCCAGCTCACCGCTACCCTGGCGCTCCCCGACACCCGGGTGCGGTGCCTGGCGGTGGGGGTGTGTCCGTCGCCGCCGGAGGGCGGGGTGTGGCCGTCGGTGGGGGTGGGGGCGCTGTTCTTCTACGACCTGATCCGGGCCGACGTGGCGCGCGGCGTGCGCGACGGGCGGTGGCGTTTTGCGATAGATATCGACCGCAGTTTCTGGGGGATGCTGTGATCCGGCCGGGGCCGGGCGCGGCCCCCGAACCCCACGCCCGGAGGTGTGTCGTGTCCCGTCCCCTGGTCCCGCGTGCCGCGCTCCTGCCGTTGCTCCCCCTGCTGTGGCCTGCGGCGTTGTGGGCGCAGGGAGGCACGGCGCGCGCCGCGCTGGGGGCGGCGTACCTGCGCATGGATGCGGCGTATGCCGCCGCCGACGGGGGCGGGGGGATCCCCGACTCGCTGCGCGGGGTGGTGAACCGGCAGTTCGACAAGGCCACGCTGCTGTTCTTCGGCGGGCGTTTCGCCCAGGCCATTGCCACCATCGACACGGCCTACGCCGCGCTCACCGGCACGCCCGTGGCGCAGGTGACACCGGCCGCGCTGCCGGTGCCGCCCGGGGGGAGCGACCGGCGGGTGCGGGGGGAGGCGCCCAGCGCGGTGCGCGCCGCGCTGGAGGCCCGGCTGGGGCGGCTGGACAGCACCGGGGCGCTGGCGCAGGCGGTGGCCAGCGCCAAGGCCCGGGCGGCGCTGCTGGTGGACGTGCCGGCGCCGGACCGGAGTGCGGAGTTCCTGTCGGACCCGGTGCGGTTGGCCGCGGAGGTGACGCGGGAGGTGGCCGCGCTGGAGCGGGGGACCAACCCCTATGCGGGGCGCCGAGGGGATGTGTGGCGCGTGCTGCGGGGGGAGGGCGGGGTGCTGGTGCCGGTGCGGGTGGTGGTGCCGCC
>JBILED010000239.1:0-4340 GCA_044352305.1 Gemmatimonas sp. | reverse complement strand
AGGCCAACGCCAAGGACGGCCTCGCGGTGGACTGGCCCATCCGCTACCGGGACATCGCCCCCTGGTACGACTACGTGGAGACGCACGCCGGCATCTCCGGCACCGCGGAGGGGCTCGCGCAGCTCCCCGACGGGAAGTTCCAGCCGGGGTGGCCGCTCAACTGCGGCGAGGAGCTGGTGGCCGGCAAGCTGCTCAAGGCGTATGGCGGCAAGCGGCGCCTGATCATCGGGCGCGCCGCCAACGCCACGCGCGCGCTGCCGGGGCGCAACGCCTGCCAGTCGCGCGACGCCTGCTGGCTGGGGTGCCCCTTCGGCGGCTACTTCAGCACGCAGTCGTCCACGCTCCCCTTTGCCCAGGCCACGGGGCGTCTCACGCTCAAGCCGTTCCAGATCGTCAGCGAGGTGCTGTACGACAAGGACGCCAAGCGGGCCACGGGGGTGCGCGCGATCGACGCCACCACCAACGCCAGCACCGAGTACACCGCCAAGGTGATCTTTCTCTGCGCCTCCACCATCAACAGCACGTGGCTGCTGATGCGCTCGGCCACCGACGTGTGGCCCGGCGGGCTGGGGAGCAGCTCGGGGGAGCTGGGGCACAACCTCATGGACCACCACTTCCGCCTGGGGGCGTCGGGGCGCCTGGAGGGGCTGGACGACCAGTACTACTACGGCCGCCGTCCCACGGGCTTCTACATCCCGCGCTACCGCAACCTGTTCGGCGACAAGCGCGACTACCTGCGCGGTTTCGGCTATCAGGGGAGCGCCAGCCGCGACGGCTGGGGGCGCGCGGTGGCGGAGCTCGGGGTGGGCGGGGCGTTCAAGGACGCCATGGCGCAGCCCGGCGGGTGGGGGATTGGCGGCACGGCCTTCGGCGAGATGCTCCCCGACCACAACAACAAGATGAGCCTGGACCCCGAGAAGGTGGACAAGTGGGGGCTGCCGGTGCCCAAGATTGACTGCGACATCGGCGAGAACGAGCGGCTGATGCGCAAGGACATGATGAACGACATGGCCGAGATGCTGGAGGCGGCCGGCGCGAAGGACGTCTCCGCGTGGGACGCCGGCTACACGGTGGGGATGGGGATCCATGAGATGGGGACCGCGCGCATGGGGCGCGATCCCAAGACCTCGGTGCTCAACGCCAACAACCAGGTGTGGGACGCCCCCAACGTGTTCGTCACCGACGGCTCGTGCATGACGTCGTCCGCGGCGGTGAACCCGTCGCTCACGTACATGGCGCTCACGGCGCGGGCGGCGGACTTCGCCGTGGCCGAGCTGAAGCGCCGCAACCTGTAGGAGGTCCCGTGGCGCACGATGACACCGGTTTCGACGGCCCCTTCGATCGCAATGGCGTGACGGTGATGGACCGGCGCGCGGCCATCCGCGTGGTGGCGACGCTGCTGGGAGGGACGGCGTTCGTGGGAGGGAGCGCGCTGCTGACGGCGTGCGCGGGGGACCGCGCCCCGGTCCCCGTGGGCGCCGACGGCCGCATCGGCACCTTCACCGAGGCCGACCAGGCGTTCCTGGCCGAGGTGGCCGACACCATCCTGCCCGACACGGACAAGTCCCCCGGGGCCAAGGCCGCCGGGTGCGGCCCCTTCATGGCGGTGATGGTGACCGACTGCTACACGCCGGCGGACCAGACCATCTTCCGCGAGGGGATGGCGCAGGTGGAGGCCGCGTGCCGCGCGGCGCACGGCACCGGGTTCATGGACGCCACGCCCGCGCAGCGGCTGGCCGTGGTGGAGAAGCTGGACGCCGAGCAGCACGCGTACATGAAGGCGCGGAAGGGCGGGGAGCCCACGCACTACTTCCGCATGATGAAGGAGCTGGCGTGCCTGGGCTTCTTCACCTCGGAGATCGGGTGCACCAAGGCGCAGCGGTACGTGGAGACGCCGGGGCGCTACGACCCGTGCGTGCCGTACACCCCCGGCGAGACCAGCTGGGCGGGGCACGCGTAGGCGTCCGCCCACCCCATCGGGACCGTCGCCGGGGCCTCGTCAGCACGACGGGGCCCCGGTGTCGCGTCAGGAGGTGGCGCGGCCCGCTGGGCGCTCCCGCGTCACCCACAGCGTGAGCGTCGCCCCCAGCAGCGCCATCGCCGCCAGGAAGAGGAACGCCCCGGTGGCGCTGCCGGTGGCGGTGCGGATGCGGCCGATGAGGTCGGGGCCGAAGTGTCCGCCCAGGTTTCCCACGGAGTTGATCCACGCGATGCCGGCGGCGGCCGCCGAGGCCCGCAGGAAGGCGGTGGGGATGGACCAGAAGACGGCGACGAAGGCCAGCACGCCGCTGGCCACCAGCGCCAGCGCCAGGAGTGACGGCACCACCGCGCGCCCCGCCGCAATGAGCAGCAGCAGCCCCGCCGTGATGGCGAACAGCGACCCCGCCACGTGCCAGCGGCGCTCGCCGGTGCGGTCGGAGTGGCTCCCCACCCACACCATGGCCACCCCCGCGGTCCCCCACGGGATCATGGACAGGAGCCCCACGGTGAGGTAGTCGGTGGGGGCGATCCCCAGCTCCTGGATGAGGGTGGGCATCCAGAAGTTGATACCGTACAGCGACAGCGTGGAGGAGAGGTACACCAGCGCCAGCGCCCACACGCGCCCGCTGCGCAGGGCGTCCATGGCGCGGTGCGCCGTGGCCTCCCCCGCGGGGGGATGATCGGCGGCCAGCGCCGCGGTGATCGCGGCGCGCTGCGCGGGGGCCAGCCACGCGGCCTGCGCGGGCCCGTCCGGCAGGAAGCGCAGGATGACGAAGCCCATGAGCACCGACGGGGCGGCCTCCAGCACGAACAGCCACCGCCAGCCGCTCCACCCGGCGGCGCCGTCCAGCCCCTGCATGATGGCCCCCGACAGCGGGGCCCCTGCCACGTTGGCCACGGCAATGGCGGTCATGCACAGCGCCACCACGCGCGTGCGCCGCGCACCGGGAAACCAGTAGGTGAGGTACAGGATCATCCCCGGGAAGAAGCCGGCTTCGGCCACCCCCAGCAGGAAGCGCAGCAGGTAGAAGCCGAACACCGCGGGCTCCACGCCGAACCACGTGGGCAGCGGCCCCCAGGGGATCTGGTCCACCACGGCAAACGTTCCCGACACCACCCCCCAGCTGATCATGATGCGCGCGATCCAGCGACGCGCGCCCACGCGCTCCAGCAGCAGGTTGCTGGGGACCTCGAAGAGGAAGTACCCCAGGAAGAAGATGCCGGCGCCAAAACCGAAAACGGCGTCGGACCAGGCAAGGCTCTGCGCCATCTGCAGCTTGGCGAACCCCACGTTGACGCGATCCAGGTACGCCACGATGTAGCAGCCGAACAGCAGCGGGAGGAGCCGGCGCAGCGCGATCCCGTAGGCCTGCTCGGCCACCGCCGGGTCCGGCGCCGTTTGGGCGGGGCGCACGGGGGCGCTCATGCCAGCACCGGGATGAGCGCCAGCAGGCAGGCGGTCCCCAGCACCGTCATGACCGTGCGCAGGCGGGCGTTCCACCGGGGCAGGTGGCCCGCCTGCGACGCGGTGAGGTCCCACCCCAGCTGCCAGGCGCTGGAGCACACCAGCAGCCCCAGCGCCACCAGCGGCGGCGTCTGCGGGAGCAGCGCCCCCAGCGCCACGCAGGAGGGGATGGCCGAGGCCACCAGCCGCGGGAGGTGCGGGTGGTCGGGGGCGCGGTGCAGCTCCGCCCCCCAGCGCGCGCCCCCCAGGAAGGTGAGCGTGAGGGCGGCGTAGGCAAGGAAGGTGCGGACGGCGGCCTCGCGCAGGGCGGGGACGCCGTAGGCGAGCGCCAGGCACACCAGGAAGGGGAGGAGCCCCGAGCCGCTGATGAGCCAGAGGGCCCGGGAGGGCATGGCGGCGGCGCGCGCCGCCGGGCGGGGGTGGGAGGCGGACATGGCGCGAAGGTAGCGCCGGGGGGGCGGGGGGGGAATGCGGAGGGGCATGCGGAGGGGATTCCGGGGGCTATCTTCTGCGCCATGCCTGCCACCGCCACCCGCCTTGCCGGCTTCACCGAGTCGGTGATCCGCGCCACGACCCGCCTGGCCAACCAGCACCAGGCCGTGAACCTCTCGCAGGGGTTCCCCGACTTCGATCCCCCCGAGGTGCTGCTGGCCGCGCTGGAGCGCGCCGCGCGCGGCCCGTCGCACCAGTACGCCGTCACCTACGGCGACCCGCGCTTCCGCGAGGCGCTGGCGCGCAAGATCGGCATGTTCACCGGCATGCCGGTGGACCCCGAGGCGCACCTGGTGGTGACCTGCGGGAGCACCGAGGCGATGATGGCCGCCATGATGACCGCCTGCAATCCGGGGGACAAGGTCATCGTCTTCTCCCCCTTCTACGAGAACTACGCCGCTGA
>JBILED010000163.1:0-6297 GCA_044352305.1 Gemmatimonas sp. | reverse complement strand
CACATCGACCGATACAGCCCGGAGTTCAAGTTCTCCAGCTGGCTGTTCAAGATCGCCAACAACGTGGCCATCGACCACCTGCGGCGGCGGCGGCTGGACACGGTGAGCATCGACGGGGCGCCCGACGCCACGTCGGCGTCGGAGGTGGAGGCCTCCACCATCCAGCTGGCGGCGGAGCAGGAGTCGCCGCTGGAGGAGCTGGCGTCGCGGGAGCTGGGGAGCGCCATCGAGCGGGCCATCGGGGCGCTGCGCCCCCAGTACCGGGCGTGCATCATGCTGCGCCATGTGGAGGGGCGGTCCTACGAGGAGATTGCCGCCACGCTGGACCTCCCGCTGGGGACGGTCAAGACTTACATCCACCGGGCCCGGCATGAGTTGCGCCGGGCGCTGGAGGGGGTGCGGGCATGATGTCCGGCCGTCCCTGCCCCCGCGTTGAAACCTGCCGCCCCGCGCGCGCGTAGGCGCCCGGTAAGCCTTCCCACGCCATGACCAGCCGCCACCTCCGCCCCGACGAATTCGACCTCCTCCTCGACCACGAGGAGGGGTTTGGCGTGGCCCCCCTGCGCCGGCACGTGGAGGCCTGCGCGGACTGCCGACGGGAGCTGGCGGCCATGGAGGCGGTGGTGGCGGCGTTGGACACGCTCCCCGACCTGGCGCCCTCGGCCGGCTTTGCCACCCGGGTCATGGCGGAGGTGCAGGTCTTCGAGCCGTGGCATGCGGCGCTGTCCCGCTCGATCACGCCGCTGGTGCCCGCCACACGGTGGGCGCAGCTGGCGGCCGGGATGGCGGCGGCGGTGGGGCTGGGGGGGGTGACGGCGGGGGCCACCTGGGTGCTGGCCCGGGCGGACATGGCGTTCCTGCTGGCACAGTTCGGGGTGGACCGCCTGCGCGGTGAATTGCAGGCCGGTGGAGCCAGCCTGGTGTCGGCGGCGTTGGGGCGTGGCGGTGAGGCGGCCCTTCGTGGGGCGTCTGCGGAGGAGATCGCGCTGTGGGTGGGCGGCGGCGTGGCCGTGGCGGGGATGGCCGTGGTGGGGCTGCGGTCGCTGGTGTCCGTGCCCAACCGACAGTAGGGCGCCGCCGTGTTCGCCGAAGCGCTGCTCCCCGTGGCGGGGCTGTTCACCGTGGGGGTGCTCATCGGGCTGGTGCTGCTGATGACCGGCGAGGCGGTGATTGCCGCCGTGGCGCGGTCGGTGGCCGACGATGTGTCCAAGTCGTTCTGGGCCGGGGTGCTGTGGCAGCTGCTGGCGGTCCCCATCCTGGCGGTGCTGGTGCTGGCCTGCGGCATCACCATCGTAGGGATCTTCGCCATCCCGGTGGTGGCGCTGGCGTGGCTGCTGGCCTATGCGGGGGCGTTCACGCTGGGCACGCTGGCGGTGGCGGTGGTGGTGGGGCGGGGGGCGCGCAGCGAGGGGGGCGCCACATGGCGGGCGCTGGTGCTGGGCGTGCTCCTGCTGTCGTTCCCGTGGGTGGCGGTGGCGGTGACCGACTGGTGGAGCCGTCCAGTGGCGGCGGTGTTCAGCTGGGCCGTGGCGACGGTGGGGATGGGCGCAGTGGTGCGGTCGCGGCTGGGAGTGGCCACCATCTCGCTGCGCGGCATGCCGCTGAGAGGGCTCGGCAGCTGGCGCCCGTGGATGGGGGGCGGGGCGGGTTCACCTCCCGCTGATGCGCCATGGTCCGGCGGCGCGTCGTGGGCGCCTGTGGCCGAGCCGCCGCGCGACCCCAACGAGGTGGCTCGGGTGGAGTGGGAGACGCCCACCCCGGTGCAGGGGGTGGCGGCGGCGCGACGGCCGGTGGAGGGGGGCGAGGGGGCATAGCGCGAGCGCGGGGACCGTCGGCCGGGGGTCCCGCAACCGACTCGGTACCGGCGGCTCGGTCGGTGCCAGGCGGTCCCAGCTGGGTGGTCGGGCTACCGCCCCCCCCCAATGAGGACCACCCGCTGTCCCCGCGCCATCCCGAAGCGCCCCGCTGCGCTGCCGTTGCGCACCGCCACCTCGACCAGCCCGCTGGAGCCCACCAGCGCCAGCGGCGCCCCCGGCGGCACATCGCCGTAGGTGCGCACCAGCGGGATCACCTGCCCCATCGTCTCCACCGTGGCGCCCACGGGGAGCGGGCGTGCGGGGACCAGGTTGGTGACGGCGTTGCCGAACCGATCGAAGGTCAGGACCTCCCCCTCCAGCGTGCCGTCCCCCCGCCGCAGCGGCGGCGGCGTGCGGCGGCGCACGGGGTTGGGGTGCGGCTCACCCACCGCCTCCAAGGGCGCCCCGCGCGCCAACTGGGCCGCCACCGGGGCAAACACGTCGCGCCCGTGAAAGGTGGGCGCCGCCGCAGCGGGCTCCGGGAGCCGCACCACGCGCGCGTCCAGCGCAAAGAGCGACGGCGACAGCACCCCGTTGTCAGGGCCCACCAGGTAGCGTCCCTCGCTGGCCACCGCCAACGCCGCGCGCGCCGTCCCCACCCCGGGGTCCACAATCACCAGGTGCACCGTCCCCGGCGGAAAACGGCGCCAGTAGCGCGCCACCGCCAGCCGGGCGCCCTCCACGTCCTGCGGCGTCAGGTCGTGCGAGACGTCCACCAGCGGGGTCATTGGCGCCAGCGTGCACAGCACCCCTTTCACCTCACCCACGTAGCCGTCGGCGGTGCCAAAGTCGGTAAGCAGCGTGATGGGAGACGTCATAGCCATGGGAATGTACCGCCAGCGGAGCGAGCGAGGGGGAGCCGGCGGGAAGCCGGTTGCGACGCCAAGGACTGCCCCCTACACTCGGCTCCGCCGCCAGCGCCCCGACTGCCAGAGCGCCATCATCAGTACACCACGCGCCACTGACGTGACCGCCAGCGTCACCCACAGCCCGGTCACCCCCCACCGCGCCGCCGCCCAGGCCCCCACCGGCAGTCGCAGCACCGTGATGGACGTGGACCCCAGCATGGGGATCATCGTCCACCCGGCCCCGCTCATGGCGCTCTCCAGCACCACCTCGGCCCCCAGGAACAGCTGCATGAACGCCGCGATCTTCACGTAGCGTGCCACCTCGGCCACCACCGCCGGGTCGTCGGAGAACACCGCCCCCAATTGCCCGGGGATCGCCAGACAGACCACCGCCATCAGGAGCCCCACGGCGCTCACCGCCAGCGTGCCCAGCCACCCGGCGCGGCGCGCGCGCTCAGGGTCGTCGGCCCCCAGGCTCTGCCCCACGATGGCCGCCACCGCCGCCCCCACCCCCACCGACACCACGTACACCACGCTCTCAATGCGGAACCCCAGCCCCAGCGCCGCGAGTGCGGGTGTCCCGAACTGCGTGGTGATGCGCGTGAGCGCCACGTAGATCGCACTGAAGGCCACCCCCGTGGCCGCCGCCGGCGCGCCGATGCGCGCGATGACCGCCATCACGGCCCACCGAGGCGGCGCCAGCGACAGCAGGCCGCGCCGATGCAGCAGCCACACGCCCACCACGCACCCGATCCCCCGCGGGACCAGCGTGGCCAGCGCCGCCCCCCGCACCCCCAGCGCCGGCACCGGCCCCGCCCCGCGAATGAGCAGCGGGTCCAGCAGCAGCGCGAGGACGGTGGTCACCCCCAGAATCTGCAACGGGGTGCGCGTGTCCCCCTTGGCGCGGAAGACGGCGTCCACGGCGAAGAACCCGAACAGCAGCGGCGTCCCCATGAGGTAGGTCCCCAGGTACGCGCGCCCGATGGCGCTCACCCCCTCGCCGGTGTGCATCACGGCAAAGAGCCCCGGGAGCAGCCATGGCGCCGCCAGCGCCACCGCCGTCCCCATCGCCAGCGCCAGCACGAGCCCGTCGCTCGCGGCGCGCGCCGCCTCCGCGGGGCGCCGCTCGCCG
The DNA here is from genome assembly GCA_044352305.1 of Gemmatimonas sp. Taxonomy (GTDB): domain Bacteria; phylum Gemmatimonadota; class Gemmatimonadetes; order Gemmatimonadales; family Gemmatimonadaceae; genus Gemmatimonas. Next base: position 2,461 of record JBILED010000163.1, on the reverse strand, counting down.
TGGCGTCGCGCGGCCACGGCATCCAGCCCGATGGACACCACCTCGCCCATGGAAATGACCAGCCAGATCCAGAACACCGCCGCCGTGGCGCCGGCCAACGCCTCGGCGCCCAAGGTGCGGCCGATCCAGTAGGTGTCGGCGTTGTAGAAGGTGGTCATCAGCAGGTTGGCGACCACCGCGGGGAGCGCCACACGCCGCAGCGTGTGCCACAGCGCGCCCCCGGCCAACTCCCCCTGCGGCGCGCCGGCCTCGGCCGACGCGTCGGTCAACGCCGCCGGAGACGCCTGGGGGATCCCCTGGGGGATCCCCTGCGCACTCCCGCTCAGCCGACCATCCGCTCGGTGAGGCGCCGCGTGACCAGCTCCGCCACCCGCGCCAGCTCCTTCGCCGCACGCGCGTCGGGGAGCGCGGCCACGATGGGACGCCCGCTGTCGCCCCCCTCCTGGATGCGCGGGTCCAGCGGCACCTGCCCCAGCAGCGGCAGCCCGCACTGCTCGGCCAGCCGCGCCCCACCGCCGGTGCCGAAGATGGCGATGGGCTTGCCGGTCTCGGGGTTCTCGAAGTACGCCATGTTCTCCACGATCCCCAGCACGGGGACCCCGGTGCGCTCGAACATCTTCACGCCGCGCAGCGCGTCCCCCACCGCCACCTGCTGCGGGGTGGTGACGATGACGGCGCCATGCACCGGCGTGGCCTGCACCAGCGACAGCTGCGCGTCGCCGGTGCCGGGAGGCATGTCCACCAGGAAGTAGTCCAGCTGTCCCCAGTTCACGTCGCGCAGGAACTGCGTGATGATCTTCATCACGATGGGGCCGCGCCAGATGGCCGGCTGGTCCTTCTCGATGAGGAAGCCGATGGAGATCACCTTCACGCCGTGCGCCTCCAGCGGGATGATCTTCTCGTCGCGCACGGCGGGGGGCGCATCCACTCCCATCATGAGGGGGAGGTTGGGGCCGTAGATGTCGGCGTCCATGATCCCCACGCGGTACCCGGCGTTGGCCAGCGCGATGGCCAGGTTCACCGCCACGGTGGACTTCCCCACCCCGCCCTTCCCGGAGGAGATGGCGATGACCTGCCCCAACTGCGGGTAAGCCACGGGCTCGGGGACCTTGGGGGGCGCCTTGGCGGGCGCACTGTCCATGACGGGGAGCGCGCGCCCCATGCCGCCGACAGCGGGGGCCATGGGCGGCGGTGGGGGCGTGGTGGCGCGCCGCGCCGGCGTGGCCTCCCCCTGCGCGGGGTCGCGCACGTCCACCAGCACGTCGGTCACCCCGGGGAGCGCCTCGAGGGCCTGCCGCACCGTGCGAACCAAGGCGGCATCATCCCCCGGCGCCAGCAGCAGGGTGAGGCGCACCCGCCCCTCCACGGTGGTGGCGATGTCGCGCACATGCTCCCCCGCCAGGAGATCCTGGCCGGTGCGCGGATGACGAATGCCGGAAAGGACGGCAGCGATCTGTTCCTGGAGGGCAGCCATGGCAGGGGCGGAAAACGCGTCGGAAACGGGAGTGCGATTGCCGGGAATCTAGCCCCCCCCGGAAGCGCCCTCGCCCGGGACGCGCCCGTCGCGCAGGTAGCCACGCGCCTCCGCCACCACCTGCGCCCGCACCGCCTCCAGGCCCCCCGGCAGCAACGCGCCGGCGGCCTTGGCGTGCCCGCCCCCCCCGTACCCCCGCGCCAACCGGTTCACGTCCACCTCGCCCGTGCTGCGAAAGCTCACCTTCACCTTCCCGTGCCCCAGGTCGCGGAAGAACAGCGCCAGCCGCGTGCCGGCAATGGAGCGCGGATGTTCCACGATGCCGTCCAGCTCCTCGCCGGTCACCCCGTGGCGCTCCATGGCCCCTGCCGCCAGCGACACCCAACTCAGCCCCGCCGCCGCGTCCACCTCCAGCGACGCCAGCGCCTCCTGCAACAGGCGCAGCCGCCCCACGCTCACCTGCGCATAGATGCGCCGGTACATCTCCTCCGGGTCCACCCCCGCCGCCAGCAGGGCGGCGGCAATGGCGTGCGCCCGCGGGGACGTGTTGCTGAAGCGGAACCCCCCCGTGTCGGTCAGCATCGCCGTGTACAGCGCGCGGGCCACCGCCGGCGTGAGCGCCAGCCCCTGCGCCCGTGCGTAGTCGTACACCAGCTCTCCCGTGGCGCAGGCGGCGGTGTCCGCCACCACCACCGCGCCGGCGGGGTCGTCGCCGGGCACGTGGTGGTCGATCACCAGCACCGGCACAGTAAGCGCCCGGACGCGGTCGGCGAGCCCCCCCAGCCGTCGCAGGTCGTTGATGTCCAGCACCAGCAGCGCGTCGATGCCGTCCAGCGCCGCCGCCCCCTGCGCGCTGGCGTCCGTCACGTCGTCCCCCAGCAGGAAGGCAAACGGCGCCGGCCACGGCGTCGGGTTGACCACGCGCGCCGTCATCCCCTGCTGCGCCAGCAGCCTCGCCATCGCCGCCTCCGAGCCGCACCCGTCGCC
>JBILED010000162.1:0-6303 GCA_044352305.1 Gemmatimonas sp. | reverse complement strand
GGTCGCGCGCCCGGAGCCCCGCCCGTGAGGTGGCTGGGGGAGGTGACCCGCTTTGCCGTCGAGCGGTGGCAGGTGACCGTGCTGCTCTTCCTGCTCAGCCTGGGGCTCGGGGTGACCAGCTGGCTCGCCATCCCGCGCGCGGAGGACCCCGACTTTCCGGTGCCCGTCTTCACCACCGTGGCGGTGTACCCGGGCGCCACCCCGGGGGACGTGGAGCAGCTGGTGGTGGACCCGCTGGAGCGGCGGCTGCGCACGCTGGCGCAGGTGAAGCAGCTGCGCAGCATCAGCCGGGACGGCGTGGGGGTGGTGACGGTGGAGTTCGACGTGGCCGTGGACGCCGAGCGCACCTATGAGCAGGTGGTGCGCGAGGTGAACGCGGCCCGCCCGGGGCTCCCCGCCGGGGTCACCTCGGTGGAGGTGCAGCGGAACGAGAACTCGGACATCGTGATGTTCCAGCTGGCGCTGGTGGCGCCCACGTCGCCATGGCCCGCGGTGGACTCCGTGGGGCGGCGCGTGGCGGAGGCGCTGGAGCGGGTGTCCGGGGTGAAGGGGGTGAAGCGGCACGGGGCGCCCCCGCGCGAGCTGCAGGTGACGCTGTCGCTGGGGCGGCTGGCCGCGCTGGGCGTCACCCCCGGGCAACTGCTGCAGGCGCTGGGGAGCGACAACACGGAGATCCCCGCGGGGAGCGTGGACGCGGGGACGCGGCGCTACACCGTGGGCACGGCGGGACGCTACCGCACCCCCGAGGCGGTGGGGGGAACGGTGGTGGCGGGGGGGCCCGGCGGCGTGGTGCGCGTGCGCGACCTGGCCGACGTGGCGTGGGGGGACGGGGAGGCGGTGCACCTGGCGCGCTACAACGGCCAGCGCGCCCAGTGGATCACCGTCACCGTGCAGTCGGGGCGCAACGTGTCGGCGGTGCGCGACGCGGTGTGGCGCGTGCTGGACCGGCTGGAGCCGGAGCTGCCGGCGGGGATCACGCTGGCGCGCGGCTTCGACCAGGCGCGCAACGTGGAGGCGCGACTGTCGCGGCTGGGGTGGGACTTCGCCATCGCCATCGGGCTGGTGCTCCTCACCCTGCTGCCGCTGGGGACCCGCGCGTCGCTGGTGGTGATGGTGTCCATTCCGCTGTCGCTGGCGCTGGCGGTGGCCATGCTGCACGCGACCGGCTTCACGATCAACCAGCTGTCCATCGTGGGGTTCGTGATCGCGCTGGGGCTGCTGGTGGACGACTCCATCGTGGTGGTGGAGAACATCGCGCGGCTGCAGCGCGGGGGGATGGACCGGCGCCGCGCGGCGATCGAGGGGACGCGGCAGATCGGCGTGGCGGTGCTGGGGGCCACGGGGACGCTGGTGTTCGCCTTCGTGCCGCTGCTGTTCCTGCCGGGGCTCTCGGGGCGCTACATCCGCTCGCTCCCCATGGGGGTGGTGACGGCGGTGGCGGCGTCGCTGCTGGTGTCGGTGACCATCGTGCCGTGGCTGGCCAGCCGGTTGCTGCCGCGCACGGCGGAGGCGCACGGCAACCGCGCGCTGCAGTGGGTGGAGGGGGTCATCACCCGCGGCTACGCGCCGCTGCTGCGCGGCGCGATGGCGCATCCCGGGCGCACGCTGGCGCTGTCGGCGGCGCTGGTGGCGGGGGCGGTGGCGCTGGTCCCCGTGGTGGGCTTCTCGCTGTTCCCCCCGGCGGGGACGCCGCAGTTCTACGTGAACGTGACCACGCCCGAGGGGAGCACCCTGGCGGAGACCGACCGCGCGGTGCGGTTTGCCGAGGGGGTGCTGCGCGCGCACCCGGCGGTGGCGGGGGTGTTCGCCAACAGCGGGCGCGACAACCCGTCGGTGTACTACAACGTGTATGAGCGCCCCGAGTCGCCCGTGCACGGGCAGCTGCTGGTGCGGCTGCACCCGATCGCCGGGCCGGCGCAGGCGCGGCTGCAGGACTCGCTGCGCACGGTGCTGGCGGGGTACGCGGGGGCGGAGGTGGCGCTGGAGGCGTTCGTGAACGGGCCGCCCATCGACGCGCCCATCGCCATGCGGCTGGAGGGCCCCGACCTGGACACGCTGCGCGCGCTGGCGGCGCGCACGGCGCGGGCGATGCGGGCGGTTCCCGGGACGCGGCTGGTGCGCGACCCGCTGCGGCTCTCGCGCACCGACCTGCGCGTGGTGGTGGACCGCGGCAAGGCGGGGCTCCTGGGGGTCCCCTCGGCGGAGGTGGAGCGGACGCTGCGGCTGGGGATTGCGGGGCTGGAGGCGGGGAAGGTGCAGGCCGGGGACGGCGAGGAACGCCCGCTGGTGGTGCGCACTGCGCACGGCGGGCGCCCGGGGCCGGAGGCGCTGGCGCGCATCCAGGTGGCGAGCGTGACCGGGGCGATGGTCCCGCTGCCGCAGCTGGTGGGCACACGCCTGGTGGCGTCGGCGGCGGAGATCCGCCACACCGACCGGCAGCGCTCGGTGACGGTGACCAGCGGGGTGCTCCCCGGGTACAACACCAACGCCGTGACGCAGGGGGTGCTGGCGGCGCTGGACTCCCTGGCGCTGCCCCCCGGGTACGCGCTGGTGCCGGCGGGGGAGATCGAGAGCCGCGAGGAGAGCTTTGGCGGCGTGGGGGGCGCGGTGCTGGTGGCGGTGTTCGCGATCCTCATGATCCTGGTGCTGGAGTTCCGCGACTTCCGCACCACGCTGGTGGTGGCGTCGGTGATCCCGCTGGGGGTGGTGGGGGGGGTGCTGGCGCTGTTCCTCTCGGGGTACACGCTGTCGTTCACCGCGCTCATCGGCTTCGTGGCGCTGGTGGGGATCGAGATCAAGACCAGCATCCTGCTGGTGGACTTCACCGACCAGCTGCGCGCGGAGGGGGTGGAGCTGCGGGAGGCGGTGGAGCGGGCGGGGGCGGTGCGCTTCCTCCCCATCGTGCTCACCACCTGCACGGCCATCGGCGGGCTGCTGCCGCTGGCGCTGCAGGGGTCGGGGCTGTACTCGCCGCTGGCGTGGGTGATCATCGGCGGGCTGGTGTCGAGCACGCTGATTGCGCGGCTGGTGACGCCGGTGCTGTACCTGAAGCTGGCGCCGAGGGTGGCGGCTTCGGCCCCCGTCCACATGGCCGGCGCCTAGCGATGCGCGTGGCGGGTGGGGGGCGTCTGCTCCAGAGTCCGGGGGCGTGGCGCCCTCCCCCTCACACCCGCCGCAGCACCGCTTCGTGCGCCGCCTTGGTCTCGGGCGACGGATCCACCCCCAGCTCCTCGGCGATGAGCCGCCGGCAGGCCTCGTAGGCCAGGAGCGCCTCGGCGCTGTTCCCCATGGCCGCCAGCGCGCGCATCACGAGGCGGTGGCCGGCCTCGCGGAAGGGTTGGATGGCCAGCATCTCGTGGCCGTTCTGCAGCGCCAGCGCGGGTTCGTCGTTGGCCAGGTACACGGCGCCCCGCACCTCCAGGGCGCGCAGGCGGATCTCGCGGAGGCGGACGCGCCACCCGTCCACCCAGGCCCCCTCCTCCCCGGGAAAGAAGGGGCGCCGGGCGATGTGATGCGCCACGGCGCTGGGGCCGTAGGCCACGGGGATGCGCCCGTGCCGGACGGCCGCCTCGGCCTCATGCACCGCCTCGGCGGCCGCCTCCAGGTCCACCCACACCGGCACCGGGGGGCGCAGTTCGTAGGTGCCGCGCGCGCCCACCAACGCGTGGGCCCAGCCGGGGCCCAGCCGCGCCAGCAGGGGGCGCAGGCGCGAGGCCAGCGCATTGAGGGCGCTGTCGGACGCGCGGGGGGACTCGCGCGGCCAGAGGATCTGGCCCAGCTCGCTCCGGGAGAGCGGGCGTCCGCGCTCCAGCAGGAGGGCGGCGAACACCAGCCGCGCCTGCTGGCTGGGGAAGTCGCCGGTGGTGATCCACCCCGCCGCGCTTTCCACGGCCACGTGCCCCGCGAGGTAGACGCGCACGGCGGGGAGGGCGGCGGCCGTCGCCGCTCCCGGTCCCGGAGCTGTCATCACGCTTCCCTCCAAGAAGAAACCAAGCTCTTGCCAAGGTTGGCGCCTAACATAGCCCGCGGGGGACATCCCCCGCCCACTTCCACCCCAGCCGGAGGCCGCGCGCATGAGCGAGGGCAAGAAGGTGTGCTGTGACTGCGGGACCGTGATCCGGGGGAGCACCGACCCCCAGCTGATTGCCGAGGTGCAGGCCCATGCCAAGTCGGTCCACAACCTGGAGCTCACGCCCGCCCAGATCCTCTCCATGGCGGAGCTGGCCTGACATGCGCGCCCCGCCGTCCCGGGCGCTGGTCGCCCTGACGCTCGTTGCCGTTGCGTTGGCGCCCGGGGCTGCCGCCCACGCGCAGCGTTCCGCCCCCACCGCTCCCGCCGCCCCCGCCGCCATGTCGCCACGCAGCCTCCTCATTCACATCACCGCGGGCCCCAACGATCCCACCCGCGCCGCCCTGGGCTTCAACGTGGCCAAGGCGGCCGTCGACGAGGGGCACCGCGTGACCATCTTCCTCGCGGGTGACGGCGTGCAGCTGCTCCGGGACGGGGTGCTGGCGTCGCTGGTGGGGCTGGGGACCGGGACCCTCAAGGAGCTGTACGACGGCTTCGTGGCCAAGGGGGGGCGTCTGGTGGTCTCGGGGGGCTCGGCCAAGGCGCGCGGGGTCACCGAGGCGGACCTGGCGGGGAAGCCGGCCGAGTTCGGCGGCCCGCCGCAGCTGGTGAAGCTGGCCCTCGAGCACGACCGGGTGATCACGTACTGACGGGGCGGGGCGCGGGGGGCGCGCGGGCGGTCGCCGTCCCCCGGAACAGCCGGATGGGCGCGCGGTGTTGATGGGATTCACGCCCGCCCCCCCGCCATGTCCCGCCTCGACGCCCGCCATGCCCTGCGCGGGGACCTCCGTACGGAGGACCCCGGCTCCCCCTTCGCCCCGCGCGACGCGTGCGGCGTGGGGTTCATCGCCCGGCAGGACGGGGCGCGCACCCACGAGGTGGTGGCGCTGGCGCTGGAAGCCTCGGCGCGGCTGGCGCACCGCGGCGCGGCCTCCACCGACCTGTCGGCCGACGGCGCCGGCGTGCTCACGCAGATCCCGCGGCGCCTCTGCATCCTGGCGGCGTCGCGGCTGGGGATTCCGCTCCCGGCGGACGCGAGCATCGGCGTGGGGATGCTGTTCCTCCCCGCCGAGCCGCAGGCGCAGGCCCAGGCGGTGGCGCTGGTGACCGAAGTGCTGCTGGGGGACGGGATCCCGCTGCTGGGGTGGCGCGAGGTGCCGGTGCGCCCCGAGGTGCTGGGGGCCAGCGCGCGCGCCGCGATGCCGGTGATCCGGCAGGTGCTGGTGGGGCGCCCCGCCGGCGCCGATGACGACACGTGGGAGCGGCAGCTGTACCTGGCGCGCCGGGAGCTGGAGCACCGCGCGGCCGCGCGCGGGCTGGAGGCGCTGTACGTCTGCTCCCTGTCGTGCCGCACGGTGGTGTACAAGGGGCTGCTCACCGGCGGGCAGCTGGGGGACTTCTACCCCGACCTGCGCGACCCGGCGTTCGAGAGCGCGATTGCCGTGTTCCACGAGCGCTACGCCACCAACACGCTGCCGCGCTGGGAGCTGGCGCAGCCGTTCCGCCTGCTGGCGCACAACGGCGAGATCAACACGCTGTGGGGGAACCGCAACGGCATGGCGATGCGCGACGGGCTGCTGGCGGCGCCGGTGTTCGGCGCGCTGGCCGACCGCGTGCGCGAGCCGATCCGTCCCCGCGGGAGCGACTCGGCCAGCCTGGACAACGCCATGGAGCTGCTGGCGCGCGCGGGGCGCGCGCCGGTGCACGCGGCGCTCATGCTGGTGCCGCAGGCGTGGGAGCGCTACCCCGACGTGGACCCGTCGATCAAGGCGTTCTACGAGTATCACCAGTGCCTGGTGGAGCCGTGGGACGGCCCGGCGGCGCTGGCGTACAGCGACGGCGTGCAGGTGGCGGTCTCGCTGGACCGCAACGGGCTGCGCCCGTGCCGCTACACCATCCGCGCCGACGGGATGGTGGTGGCGGGGTCGGAGGTGGGAATCGTGGACTTCGACCCGCGCGACGTGGTGGAGACCGGCAAGGTGGGGCCGGGCGGGGTGTTCCTGGTGGACACCGCCGGGCGGCGCATCGTGCGCAACCTGGCCGCCAAGCGCGAGGTGGCGGCGCGCCGTCCCTACGGCAAGTGGATCGCGCAGCAGATGGCCACGCTCCCCCCCAGCGACGGCACCGAGCCGCTGGTGCGCGCCAGCGACCAGCTGCGCCCGCAGCAGCTGGCGTTCGGCTACGGGCACGAGGAGCTGCGGCTGGTGCTGGAGCCGATGGCGACGAGCGGCGGC
>JBILED010000288.1:0-3227 GCA_044352305.1 Gemmatimonas sp. | reverse complement strand
CAGGGGCTGGAGCTCCTCCCCACCATGGTGCAGGGCGACACGATGACGTCGGTGCGCGTGGCCGACGTCGACTGACCGGTAGTTCGACCGACCTTCTTTCCGGAGCAACGCCAGATGGGTGAACACCACACGCCGGGCGCGAGCCACGGCGGCAGCGACATGGGCGCGGCCTTCACCGGGCTGATCGGCGGCGCCATCGTCATCGGCCTGGTCCTCTACGGCATCGTCCTGTGGACCAACAGCATCTTCGCCGGCCACAAGGCCGAGGCCAAGCCGGCGGCGGCGGTGCAGGCCGCACCGGTGCGGGTGGGATAACCGCCCGGCCGTCGTTCGTCGCCTCCCGGACGCCCCCCCGTCGCCCCAGGGCGCCGGGGGGGTTCCCGTTGGGGGATCTCCCCTGCACGCCCCCCGCCCGCCAGCCCTCCGCCCGCCCATGTCCCACGCCGCCCCCCTCCCCTCCCGCGCTGACGCCCTCGCCCTGGTCCACGCCTGGACACAGTCGCCCTCGCTGCGCACCCACATGCTGGCGGTGGAGTGTGCCATGCGGCACTACGCCGCGCGGCTGGGGGAGGAGGTGGAGCGGTGGGGGCTGGCCGGGCTGGTGCACGACTTCGACTACGAGCGCTACCCGAACGCGGCGCAGGCCGCCGATGCGGAGCACCCCGCCGAAGGGGTGCGGCAGCTGCGGGCGCTGGGGTGGCCCGAGGACATCTGCGAGGCGGTGCTGGGGCACGCCCCCTACACCGGGGTGCCCCGCGTGACCCGCATGGCGCAGGCGCTCTTCGCGGTGGACGAGCTGACCGGGCTCATCACGGCGTCGGCGCTGGTCAAGCCCAGCCGCTCGGTGCACGACGTGGACGTGGCGGGGATCCGGAAGAAGATGAAGGACAAGGCATTCGCCCGCGGGGTCAACCGGGACGACATCGTGCAGGGCGCCGCCGCGCTGGGGGTGCCGCTGGACGAGCACCTGGGGGTGGTGCTGGCCGCCATGCAGGCGGCGGCCGAGGCGCTTGGGCTGGCGGGGACCCCCGGGGGGTCAACGTCTCCGGGCGCCGGTGCGTAGCGTGGGCAACCCCCTCGCCCGCAATGACTGCCTTCCCGCTCCCGCGTTCGTCCGCCTCTCCCCCGCGCTCCGGAGGCCCGCTGGTGTTGCTGCCGGATGATGCGGCCGCCGAGCAGGCGTTGGTGCGGGCGGCGCAGGCGGGGGACGCCACCGCCTTTGCCGGCCTGGTGCGGCGCCATCAGCGGCGGGCATATGCCGTGGCCCGGGCCATCGTGCTGTCGCACGACGACGCCGAGGACGCGGTGCAGGACGGGTTCCTCCACGCCTACCGGGCGCTGGACCGGTTCCGTCCCGAGCAGGCGTTCGGGGCGTGGCTGCACCGCATCGTGGCCAATGCGGCGCTGGACATCGCGCGGCGGCGCAAGGTGCGCGACGCCGACGAGCTGACGGAGTCGCTGGCCTCCCCCCACCGCGATCCGGCCGAGGCGGACGAGCTGCGCGGCCGGCTCCAGCGCGCGCTGGCGCAATTGGGTGCCAGGCAGCGGGCCGTGATCGTCCTCCACGACGTGGAGGGGTACAAGCACGCGGAAATCGGGGCGCTGCTCGGGATTCCCGAGGGGACCGCCCGGTCGGACCTGCATCACGCCCGCACCCAGTTGCGGCGCCACCTTTCCAACCTCAGGTTAGCCCCATGAGCCACCCTCGGCGTCCCGCCCTTGGCGCCCGCGAGGTGCCGTCGTCCCCCGATCCTGCCGTCACCGCGGCGCTGCGGGCGCAGTATGCCCCGCCGGCGGACGCGGCCTATTGGGACGGACTGGAGGCGCGGATCCTGCGTCAGCTGTCCGCGGCGGCACCTGCGCTGCGCCCCGGCTGGTGGGCGGGCTTTGCCGACCTCCGGCGACGCGACCTGGCCTCGTTCGGGATGGTGGCCGCCACGCTGGCGCTGCTGCTGGCGGGTGCGGCGGTGATGCGCCAGCAGGCCCGCACGCAGGCGCTGGCCGCGGCCGCGCGCGAGCGGGCGGCGCGCGCGGCGGTCGAGGCCACGCTGCCGCTCCCCATGGACGACGCCACGCTCACCGAGGCCCGCATCCACCTGGCCCCCGACGCGCCGGAGCGGTACCTCAACCCGCTCGACTACTAGCCGTGCCCACCCCCCTGCCCGCCGCGCCGCGCCCCAAGGCGCAGGCCCTGCTGTTCCTGCTCGCCGCTTTCCTCGTGGGCGGCGGGGTGGGGTACGCCGTGGGGACCATGACCCCGCCCCAACCCGTTCCCCCGGCGGCCCCCTCCGAACGGGGGATGCGCGAGGAGCTGGCCCGTGAACTGGGGCTCTCCCCGGCCCAGCGGGCGCGCTTCGACACCGTTTTCGACTGGCGCCGCGCCCGCTCGCGCGAGCTGATGCGCGACGTGCGCCCGTCGCTGGATGCGGTGCGCGACAGTGCGCGCGTGCTGCTCATGGCCTCGCTCGACTCCACCCAGCAGGCGGCGCTCCGCCGCCTGATCGACCGCAACCAGCGCGCCGCCGACAGCGCCGCGCGCGCCCGCGGGGAGCCCCGGTGATCCCCTGGTCCGTCCCCCCCGCCCCGCGCCGCCGTGTGGGGATCGCCCTCGGGGTCGTCCTGGCGCTGGGGGCGCCCACCGTGGCCGCCACGGCACGCGCACAGGCCGCTGGCGGCGGGGGAGACGAGCCCCGCGCAATCTCCCTGGCCGAGGCCGTGCAGCTGGCCCAGCGCAACGCCCCCGGGGTGGTGCAGGCCCGCGGCAGCGAGCGCACCGCCGCCGCCGCCCGCCGCACCGCCGTGGGCGCCTACCTCCCCACGCTCAACCTCAACGCCTCCAGCGGGCGCACGCTGGGCGTGCAGTTCTTCCAGGGACAGCTCATCCCCATCACCGGGAACCCGTGGAACTACAACAACGGGCTGGGCACCTCGCTCGAGCTGTTCGACGGGGGGCGCCGGTGGCAGGAGCTGGGGCGCACGCGCGCCCTCGCCGAGCAGGCCGACGCGCAGGGCGTGCAGGCCCGCTTCGACGCCGCCCTGCAGGCCAAGCAGCAGTACTACGCCGCCCTCGCCGCCCGTGAGTCGGAGGGGGCCGCGCGCGCCCAGCTGGAGCAGGCCGAGCAGCAGCTCAAGGCGTCCACGGCGCGCGTGGCCGCCGGCGTGGCCACCAAGTCCGACTCGCTCCGCTCGGTGATCCAGGTGGGGAACGCCCAGCTGGCGCTCCTCAC
>JBILED010000298.1:0-3069 GCA_044352305.1 Gemmatimonas sp. | reverse complement strand
GGCGGAGCTGGAGGCGATGCTCCCCAAGGGGCCGGACGTGCTCCTCGCCGAGGCCGCCGTGGCCTCCGCGAGCGCCAGCCGGCGCGCCCAACGCTCGCAGTTCCTCCCCACGCTCACCCTCAACTACAACTACACGTACACGCAGGGGAGCCGGAAATTCACCAGCGCCGACCTCTGGCTCCTCGGGGGGAACAACCCCAACCGCCAGAACATGACCTTCAACTTCAGCTACCCCGCCTTCAACGGGTTCCAGCGGGAGCAGCAGGCGGTGCAGGTGGACGTGGCGCTGCGCACGGCGGAGGCGCAGCTGCGCGACGCGCGCCTGGGGGCGCGGCAAGCGCTGGTGGCGCAGCTGCGCGCGCTCCAGGGGGCGCAGGCGCGGGCGCGAGTGCAGCAGGCCTCCATCGCGGCCGCCGAGGAGGACCTCCGCGTGCAGCAGCAGCGCTACGCGCTGGGCGTGTCCACGCTGCTCGACCTGCTCACGTCGCAGGCGCAGCTCAACCAGGCGCGGCAGGCGCTCATCCAGGCGCGCCTCGACGGCCGCATCGCCCGGGCGCAGCTCTCCGCGCTCGTGGGGCGCGAGCTCTGATGTCCCCGCGCCCCGCCCCCCGGGAGCTTCGGCCCCGGCGGGGGGGGCGCGTGCGGCGACGCCCCGTCGGGCTCGCCAGCGCGGTGGCGGCGGCGGCCGGCGCGGCCGCCGTGGGTGTGGCCGCCCTGGGCGCCGCCGCCTGCGGCAGGTCCGCGCCGACTGCCGCCCCGATCCCCGTCGAGGTCGTCACGCGCCGCACCATCGTGGTGGACGCGCAGGCCACCGGGGTGGTCGAGCCGATCAACATCATCGAGGTCAAGTCCAAGGCCTCGGGGATGATCGTTCGCCTTCCGGTGGAGACCGGCAGCGTGGTGCGCGCCGGCGCCCTGCTGGTCCAGGTGGACACGCGCGACGTGAAGAACCAGGTGGAGCAGGCCGCCGCCGACCTCCGCAGCGCACAGGCCGCCCTGACGGTGGCCACCGCGCAGCACCAGCGCGCCGAGGGGCTCCACGCCGCCCGCATCATCACCACCCAGGAATTCGAGGCCGCCCAGCTGGCGCTCACGCAGGCGCAGGGGCAGATCGTGCGGGCCACCACCAACATGGACCTCGCCCAGCAGCGGCTGGAGGACGCCACCGTGGTGGCCCCGGTCTCGGGCACCATCATCGACAAGCCCGTCGCCGAGGGGCAGGTGATCGCCTCGGCCACCGGGTCGGTGACGGGCGGCACCACCCTGCTGCGCATGGCCGACCTCTCCCGGGTGCGCGTGCGCGCACTGGTCAACGAGACGGACATCGGCAGCATCCGCGCCGGGCAGGAGGCGCGCGTCACCGTGGACGCCTACCCCGACCGCCCCTTCGACGGGCGGGTGGAGAAGGTGGAGCCGCAGGCGGTGGTGCAGCAGAGCGTGACGATGTTCCCGGTCATCGTGGCGCTGGAGAACCGCGAGGGGCTCCTCAAGCCGGGGATGAACGGCGAGGTGTCGGTGCTGGTGGAGCGGCGCACGGCGGTGCTGGCGGTCAGCAACGACGCCGTGCGCACCGTGCGCGAGGCGGCCACCGCCGCCCCGCTGCTGGGGCTCAACGCGGACAGTGTGGCGGCGCAGCTGCGGGCGCAGCAGGCAATGCCACAGGGCGCGGCGGCCGCGCCCGGGGGCGCCGCCGGCCGCACGGCGGGACGCGCGCCGCGTGCGCCCGGTGGCGCGGGGACCGCGACCGCCCCCCAGCCCGGCGGGATCCGCGCGCGCACTGCGGTGGTGTTCGTGCGCACCGCCGGCGGCGGGTACGCGCCGCGTCTCGTGCGGTTGGGGGCCACCAACTACGACGACGCCGAGGTGCTGGCGGGGTTGGCGGAGGGGGACACGGTGGCGCTGCTCAACGTGGCGCTGCTGCAGGCGCGGCGGGACCAGCAGAACGCGCGGTTCCGTGCGTCCACCGGAGGCGGAGTGCCCGGCATGACGGCGCCGTCCGGCGGAGCGACCGGGGGCGCCGGGGGCGGGGCGCGCCCGTCGGGGCGCTGACATGCCCTGGGGGGAGGTGATGCGGCTGGCGCTCACCGCCCTGCGGGCCAACCCGCTGCGGTCGGTGCTCACCATGCTGGGGATTGTCATCGGCGTGGGGGCCGTCATCGCCATGGACGGCATCGGGCGCGGCGCGCAGGTGGCCATCCGCGACCGCATCACCGCGCTGGGCACCACCTTGCTGACCGTTACCCCCGGGCAGCTGCGCGGGGTGGGCGGCGTGGCGGCCGAGGCCGACCGCGCCCGCCTGACCATGGACGATGCCGCGGCGCTGGAGGAGCAGGGCACCCTGCTGGCCGCGGTGCAGCCGGAGATGTCGCGCCAGCTGCAGCTGCAGTATCAGGGCGCGAACACCAGCACGCAGGTGGTGGGCACCACCGCCAACTTCCTGGAGGTGCGCAAGTACGCCCTCGCCGCGGGGCGCATGTTCACCTCGCAGGAGGATGCGGGGAAGCAGCGGCTGGCGGTGCTGGGGCCCGCGGTGGTGCAGAACCTGGGGCTCGCCTCGGCCGAGGGGCTGGTGGGCGAGGTGATCCGCATCCGGGGGCTGCAGTTCACCGTCATCGGGGTGCTCACCTCCAAGGGGCAGGCCTCCCCGTTCCAGAACCCCGACGACCAGGTGCTCATCCCCCTCAGCACCGCGCGCTTCCGGGTGCTGGGGACCGACCGGGTGCGCTCCATCTCGGTGCTGGCCCGGACGGAGGGGGAGATCCCCGCGGCGATGGCCGAGATCCAGAAGGTGCTGCGGCGCGCGCACCGGCTCCCGCGCGAGCGGGAGGACGACTTCACCATCCGCAACCAGGCCGACTTCCTCACCACCTTTGCCGAGACCAGCCAGGTGTTCGGCTCGCTGCTGGCGGGGATCGCCGCCGTGTCGCTGGTGGTGGGGGGGATCGGGATCATGAACATCATGCTGGTGTCGGTGACCGAGCGCACGCGGGAAATCGGGGTGCGGAAGGCCATGGGAGCCACCCGGCGGAACATCCTCCTGCAGTTCCTCATCGAGGCGGTGGTGCTGTG
>JBILED010000161.1:0-6393 GCA_044352305.1 Gemmatimonas sp. | reverse complement strand
GCCCCGATCACCGAGTACGCCACGCACAGCCTGTCGGCGGTGAGCGAGCTGGTGCGCCCCGACAACCCGGCCAACCGGCTGCGCGGTGACAACGGCGACGACCGCGGGCTGGTCCTGAACCGCCCCAAGGATGCCCCGGGAGGGACGCTGCCGCCGGTGAACATGGCGGGGGCCACCGAACCCTACTGGCGCGCGCAGCGCCCCTTCGTGCTGGCCGCGTGGGACGCCTGCCCCCTCGTGCCGCCCCCCGCGTACGGCACCACCCCCGGGGCCCCGCTGTACGCCGAGGCGCGCGCCGTGTGGGAGGCCGCGCGGCAGCGCACGCCGGCGCGCGACTCGGTGGCCTACTACTGGGCCGACAACGCGGGGGAGACCGGCACCCCGGTGGGGCACTGGATGGCGATCGTGGCGCAGCTCATCCGCGACCGTGCGCTGCCGGCCCCGGTGGCGGCGCGCGTGGCGCTGGCCACCGCGCTGGCGCAGGCCGACGCGTTCATCGCGGCCTGGGGGTACAAGTATCAGTTCAGCCTGATTCGGCCGCGCACCTATATCCGACGCGTGCTGGATCCGTCGTGGGAGCCGCTGATCCCCACGCCGCCGTTCCCCGAGTATCCGGCGGGGCACTCCACGCAGTCGGCGGCGGCCGCGGCGGCGCTCACGGGGATGCTGGGGGCGCTGGCATTCGAGGACCGCACCAGCGTGGCCATCGGGCACGCGCCGCGGCGCTTTGCCAGCTTTCAGGCGGCGGCGGATGAGGCGGGGTGGTCGCGGGTGCTGGCGGGGGTGCACTTCCCGGCGGGGGACCAGGCGGGGCGGGCGCTGGGGCGTTGCGTGGGGGCGGCCGTTGCAGCGCAATTCGCCAGTAAAAAGACACCATAGCGTCTATAAAACGGCATCATACGGACAAAAAACAGACGCCAATGCGCCATCATAGTCGTATCATGCACGGCCGCCTACTCCCGGCGCTGCTCGCCATCGCCGCCTGCACCACCCGCACCCCGCCGCCCCCCACCTGGGTGGACGCCCAGGACCACCGCTGGCACCCCCTGCAGGTGTCCGGGCGCGCCCCCGGCTTTGACGCCATGGACCCCGCCCGCACCGGCGTCCGCTTCACCAACACCGTTGCCGACTCCCTCCTCGAGCGCAGTCGCGTCTTCGCCCACGGCGCCGGCGTGGCCATTGGCGACGTGGACGGCGACGGCCGCCCCGACCTGGTCCTCGCCCGCACCGACGGCTGCAACGCCCTCTACCGCAACCTGGGCGCCTGGCGCTTTGCCGACGTCACCGACAGTGCCGGGGTGGGCGCCTGCGGCCGCCACACCACCGGACTGCTGCTGGCCGACGTGGACGCCGACAGCGACCTGGACCTGCTGATGACGGCCGTGGAGGCGCCCCCCGCCCTCTATCGCAACGACGGCCGCGGGCGCTTTGCCCCGGTGGCCGACTCGGCGCTGGCCGCCGCCGGCGTGAGCGGCACCACCATGGCCATGGCCGACGTGGACGGCAGCGGCCGCCTCGCGCTCTACGTGGCCAACTACAAGCCGTACCTCGTGGACGACGTGGTCCCGCCGCAGCAGCGCGCCGTCAACCAGCTGATGCGCCAGCGCGCCGGCGGCCAGGTGGAGGTGCGCGAGCCCTTCGTCGCCGACTACAAGGTCGTCAACCGCCCCGACATGGGCGGCGTCCGGATCACGCAGCGCGCCGTCCCCGATGCCTTCTTCACCCTGGGGCCGGACGGCCGCTTCACCCGCGAGGCGCTCACCGCCGGGCGCTTTCGCGACGCCGCCGGCCGCCCCGTGGCCGAGCCCCCCGAGTCGTTTGCGCTGGGCGCGCGCTTTGCCGACCTCACCGGCGACGGCGCCCCCGAGCTGTACGTCGCCAACGACTACGAGGACCCCGACCAGCTGTGGCTGAACGACGGCACCGGCCGCTTCCGCCTGGGGGGCGCGCGCGCGCAGCGGCAGCTGAGCCACTCCGCCATGGGCGTGGACATCGCCGACATCGACGGCGATGCACGCCCCGACCTCTTCGTCACCGACATGCTGGGCACCGGGCGGCAGCGCGTCACGCAGATCCCCACGCACGCCGCCCTCCCCAAGCGCCCCGGCGCGCTGGAGCTGCAGCTCCAGCAGCAGCGCAACACCCTCTTCCTCAACGCCGGGCAGGGCACCTTCACCGAGGTGGGGATGGCCGCCGGCGTGACCGCCACGGGGTGGTCGTGGGGCACGCACTTCCTCGACGTGGACCTGGACGGCTGGCAGGACCTGCTGGTGGCCAACGGCCACCCGTGGGACATCATGGATGCCGACGTGCAGGAGCGGTTGCAGAATCGCTTCACCGAGGTGCCCTGGCGCCGCATCCGCTGGGAGTTCCCGCGGCTGCCCCTCGCCAACGTGGCCTTCCGCAATCGCGGCGACCGCACCTTTGCCGACGCCTCCGCCGCGTGGCGCTTTGGCACCGCCCCCGACGTCTCGCACGCCATCGCCACCGGCGACCTGGACGGCGACGGCGACCTGGATGTGGTGGTCACGCGCCTGGGGGAGCCGGTGCAACTGCTGCGCAACGACGCGCCGGCGCCCCGCGTGTCGGTGCGCGTGCTGGGCGCGGCCCCCAACACGCAGGCGGTGGGCGCGGTGATCCGCCTGCTGGGCGGCGCCGTCCCCGAGCAGCGACGGGAGGTGACGGCGGGGGGCGTGTACCTCGCGCACAGCGATCCGGTGGCCAGCTTTGCCATGGGCGCAGCCGACAGCGCCACGCTGGTGGTGGAGTGGCGCGACGGGCGCCGCACCACCATTGCCGGCGTGCGCGCCAACCGACACTACGAGGTGCGCGCCACGGGGGCCGTTCCGCGCCCGCGCACCGACACGGCGACGCCGCCACCACTGTTCGCCGACGCCACGGATGAGTTGGAAGGCCATCGCCATCTGGAGGACGCGTTCGACGACTGGGACCGGCAGTACCTCCTCCCTGAGGCGCTCTCGCAGCCGGGCCCCGGCGTGGCCTGGACCGACCTGGACGGCGACGGCACGGAAGAGCTGTTGGTGGGGAGCGGCGTGGGCGGGCGCATCGCGCTCTTTCGCTGGCAGGGGGGGCGCCTGGTGCCGCAGCCGGCGCAGGGGCCCGTGGCGCCGGTCGACTTCACCGCGCTCCTGGGCGCACGCGTGGGCGGGCGCTCCACGGTGCTGGCCGGGGCCTCCACCTGGCAGCTGCGCGACGAGGCGCTGCGCATGGCGCAGCCCGCCGTGATGGCCATCGACGCCACCGGCGCGCGGCTGGCGGCGGTGGCCACCGGCGCCGTGGGCTCGCACCAGGCGGCCACGGTGCCGCTGGCCATGGCCGACGTGGACGGCGACGGCGACCTGGACCTGTTCGTGGGCTCGCGCGCCGAGCCGATGCGCTATCCGGCGCCGGTGTCGTCGGGGCTCTTCCGGCAGGTGGACGGGCGCTTCGAACTGGACCCGGAGAACAGCAGCCGCCTGCGCGAGATCGGGCTGGTGACCGCCGCCGCCTTCGCCGACGTGAGCGGCGACGGGCACCCCGACCTGCTGCTGGCGCGCGACTGGGACACGCCGGTGCTGCTGCTCAACGACGGGCGCGGCCGGCTGCACGACGCCACGCGCGCGTGGGGGTGGGACGCCGTCCCCGGCCGCTGGACCGCGCTGGGGGTGGGGGACCTCGATGGCGACGGGCGCCTGGACGTGGTGGCCACCAGCTGGGGGCGCAACACCGCCATGCCCGCCGACAGCGCCGCGCCCCTGGTGCTGGTCTCCGGCCCCTTTGGCTCGCGCGGCGAGATGGAGATGCTCCCCGCCCGCCACGACGCGCGGGTGGGCGGGCTGGTGCCCTTCACCAGCTATCCGCGCGCGCGGCTGGCCATCGCCGACCTGGTGAGCCGGGCCGCCACCTTTGGCGCCTACGCCGACGCCACCGTGCCGCAGCTGCTGGGGAGCGCCATGGCCTCGGCGCGCCAGCAGGCGGTGCCGTCGCTGGACCATCGGCTGTTCCTCAACCGCGGCACCCGCCTGGAGGCGGCGCCGCTCCCGGCGGAGGCGCAGTGGGCCCCGGCCTTCGCCGCCGCCGTGGCTGACTACGACGGGGACGGCACCGAAGACCTGTTCCTGGGGCAGAACTTCTCCCCCACGGTGGTGGGCGTCCCCCGCTACGATGCCGGCCGCGGCCTGCTGCTGCGCGGCACCGGCGGCGGAGCTTTTGCGCCGCTCACTGCGGCGCAGTCGGGCATCGAGGTGTTGGGGGATCAGCGGGGCGTGGCCTACGCCGATCCCGATGGCGACGGCCGGCTGGATCTGGTGGTGTCGCAGAACGGCGCGGACACCCGCTTCTTTCGCAACCGCGGGGCGCAGCCGGGGATCCGCGTGCGCGTGGACGCCGGCCCGGCGAATCCCACCGGCGTGGGCGCGCAGCTGCGCCTGGTGTACGCCCCCGCGGCCGCAGGCGGCGAGCGCATGGGCCCCGTGCGCGAGATCCAGGCGGGGAGCGGCTCCCTCTCGCAGCACGGCGCCGTGACGGTGCTGGGGGCCGCCGCGCCCCCCGTGGCGCTGTGGGTGCGCTGGCCCGGCGGTGGCGAGCAACGCGTGCCGCTGGCCTCGGGGCAGCGCGCGGTGGTGGTGCGGCGCGCGCGGTAGGGGTGCGGGGGGCGGTGGCGGGCGCCCGCGCGACCCGCTAGCGCCGCCCCGACGCTGGCGTCCGCGTCCAGATCACGATGGTGCCGCAGGGCGGCCCCGCCGAGGGGAGCGGCGTGAACTCCGACGGCACGGTGGAGAAGCTGGCGTACAGCTCGATCCCCTCGATGTCCAGCGCCGGGATGTCGTCCGCCTCCCCGCCGGACATCCGCGCTCCGTCCACCCACAGATTGGGCTGGCACACCGTCCCGCGCGAACCGGTGTACGACACGAACCGCACCCGCCCGCGCACCACGTTCACGCCGCGCTTGAGCCGCAGCACGTCGCTCACGCGCGCCGTGTTGCGCGCCAGGATCTCCTCGCGCGTGACGAAGATGCCCGTGCCCCGCGCGCGTCGCTCCTCAAACCCCTTGGTCCCCGCGCGCGTGTAGCGCGGCGCCGTCACGTCCACCGGGTCCAGCGCCTGCGGGGCGCGCGCCAGGTGCACCAGCAGCGTGTCCCACGTCCGGCCCTGCAGCGCCAGCCGCACCGTCACCGGCACGTACCCCACCAGCCGCACGACCAGGGTCAGGCTGTCCTCGGCCGGGGGGCTCAGCGTGAAGGCGCCCCGCGCGTTGGTGCGCGTGGTCAGCGCCCCGGCCTCTACGGTCACCCCCTCCAGCAGGTTCCCCACCGGGTCCCGCACGACCCCGGCCAGCTCGCGCCGCACCGCTCCCTGGGCCTCACCCGTCCACGGGACGGCCATGGCCAGCGCTGCGGTCACCGCGACGGCGGCCGGCCACGGGCGTGCCCGAAGTCGACGAACGGGGGGGGGAGGGAGGGGCACCAAGCGAGGGACAGGGGGGGCAAGGCCTGACGGAAGATCACCCGGTGTGCGCGGCACTCGCCAGCCGGGGGACCGTCCCGCAACTTCCCGACCATGCGCCGACGCCTCCGCCCGCTTCGCCACCCCCGCCTCCTGCTGGCCGCCCTGTCGGCCCTCGCCGTCACGCCGCCCGCCGCCGCGGCGCAGGCGCGTCCCCCGGCCGCCGAGCCCTCCCGCATGCCGCCGCCGGGGTGGAAGCACTCCCCGGCCCGCTACGAGGCGCTCCTCTGGCAGCGCGACGTGATGGTCCCCACGCGCGACGGCGCCCGCATGGCCACCGACCTCTACCGCCCCGCCCGCGGGGGCGTGCCGGTGGAGGGGCGCTTCCCCGTGCTCCTCAATCGCACCCCCTACAACAAGCAGTCGCTGGCCGAGCAGGCGGTGTTCTACGCCGAGCGCGGCTACGTGGTGGCGCTGCAGGACGCGCGGGGGCGCTACAAGTCGGAGGGGGCCTTCTCCAAGGTGCAGCCCCAGGATGCCACCGACGGGTGCGACACCATCGAGTGGCTGGCGCGCCAGCCCTATGCCAACGGGCGCGTCGGGATGTGGGGCACGTCGTTCTCCGCGCACATGCAGGCGGGCGCCGCGCAGTGCAACCCGCCCGCGCTCAAGGCCCTGCTCCTCAACATGGGCGGGCTCAAGAACGGCTGGGACCACGGCGTGCGCTACCGGGGCACCTACGAGTTCGGGCGGCAGCTCACCTGGGCGTGGAGCCAGCTGCTGGCCGATGCGCGTACCGATGACGTGAAGGCGCTCCTCACGCGCGAGAAGGCCGAGCAGTGGTACGACGTCACCGCATGGCGACGCGGCGTCAATCCGCTGGCGGTGTCGTCGCAGTACGAGGGGTGGTTCTTCGACTTCTGGGAGCGCGCCGACTACGATGCCTCG
>JBILED010000159.1:0-6434 GCA_044352305.1 Gemmatimonas sp. | reverse complement strand
ACCCCACCCAGGTCGTGCTCGCCGACGGCGCCATGGGGACCATGCTGTATGCCCGCGGGGTGTTCATCAACCAGTGCTACGACGAGCTGGTGCTGCGCGCCCCCGACCTGGTGCGCGAGATCCACGCGGAGTACGTGCGGGCCGGGGCGGAGCTGCTGGAGACCAACACCTTTGGCGCCAACCGGGTCAAGCTGGCGCCCTACGGGCTGGACCCGCAGGTGGTGGCGATCAACCGCCGCGCCGCGGAGCTGGCGCGCGAGGCGGCGGGGGAGCGGCGGCTGGTGGCCGGCGCGGTGGGGCCGCTGGGGGTGCGGCTGGAGCCGTACGGCCCCACCTCCCGCGACGAGGCCCGTGACGCCTTCCGCGAGCAGATGGCCGCCCTCCGGGCCGGCGGCGCCGACTGCTTCCTGCTGGAGACCTTTGCCGACCTGGAGGAGCTGGAGCAGGCCATCCTGGCGGCGCGCGACGTGGACCCCGGCATGCCGGTGATCGCGCAGGCCACCGTGGGGCCCGACCTGCGCACCGCCTACGGGGCCGCCCCCGAGGACATCGCCCGCGCGCTGGACAAGTGGGGGGCCGATGTCATCGGGCTCAACTGCTCGGTGGGGCCGCAGACCATCCTGGAGGCGATCGAGCGGATGGCGGCGGTGACCACGCGCAAGCTGGCGGCGCAGCCCAACGCCGGGATGCCGCGCGAGGTGGGGGGGCGGTCGATGTACATGGCCAGCCCGGAGTACATGGCCACCTATGCCCGGCACCTGGTGCAGGGGGGGGCCAAGCTGGTGGGGGGGTGCTGCGGCACCACGCCGGAGCACACCCGCGCCATGGCCGAGGGGATCCGTCCGCTGGCGCCGCGCACGGTGGTGGTGAGCGAACCCGCCACGGCCCCCTCGTCCACCCCGGCGGCGGCCGGCGTGGAGCCGGTGCCGCTGGCCCAGCGCTCACGGTTGGGGGCCAAGCTGGCGGCGGGGCAGTTCGTCACGTCGGTGGAAATCGTCCCGCCGCGCGGCGTGGACACCACGCGCCTGGCGCAGGATGCGCAGGCGCTGGCCAGGGCCGGGGTGGACGCCATCAACGTCCCCGACGGCCCGCGCGCCCAGAGCCGCATGGGGGCCATCGCCACCAGCCTCATCATCGAGCGCCACGGCATCGAGGCGGTCACGCACTACTGCTGCCGCGACCGCAACCTGCTGGGGATGCTCAGCGACCTGCTCGGCGCCTCGGCGCTGGGGCTGCGCAACCTGCTGCTCATCACCGGCGACCCGCCCAAGATGGGCCCCTACCCCGACGCCACGGCGGTGTTCGACATCGACGCCATCGGGCTCACCAACCTGGTGCGACAGCTCAACCGCGGGCTGGACCCCGGGGGGAACCCCATCGGGGCCCCCACGGCGTTCGCCATCGGCGTGGGGGTGAACCCCGCGGCCATCGACCCGGCGCACGAGCGGCGCCGCTTCGCGTGGAAGGTTGAGGCCGGGGCGGAGTACGCCATCACCCAGCCCGTGTTCGACCCGGCGCAGCTGGAGACCTTCCTGGCATCCATCGAGGACACGCGCATCCCGGTGGTGGCCGGCATCTGGCCGCTGGTGTCGGCGCGCAACGCGGAGTTCCTGGCCAACGAGGTCCCCGGCGTCACGGTGCCGCGCGAGGTGCTGGAGCGGATGCGGCGCGCCAGCGACAAGGGGAAGGAGCACGCCGTGGCCGAAGGCATCGCCATCGCGCGGGAGATGCTGGCGCGTGTGCGCGGCGCCGTGCAGGGGGTGCAGGTGAGCGCGCCCTTCGGGCGGATCGAGCTGGCGCTCGAGGTGTTCGCGGGGTAGGGCGAGGCAAGGGCGTGGGGTGACGGGAGGGCCGACGCTCTCCCGTCAGCTCCCCACCAGCACCTGGTAGTCCTCCGTCCCCGGCCGGTTGGGCCAGTCCAGCCCCGGTACCGGCAGCGGATCGGCGGCCTCGGCCGCCTGCTCCTCGGCCGTCATCAGCCCGCGATGCAGGAGCGTGACCTCCAGCACCTCGGGGACGGCCGTGCCCGGCACCAGCGGCCCCCAGTTGTTCCCGTGCACATGCACCACGGCGAAGGGGACCGTGAGCGCCTCCAGCAGCGCCCGGAAGCGCGTCCACTCGCGCCCCACGTCATGGAACTCCACCGCCAGGCCGGTGATCCGGTCGGCGTCCGTCAGCAGCGCCGGGAGCACATCGTATTCGGCCCCCTCGATGTCCATCTTCACGAACATCGGGGCGCCGTCGGCGGCGTGGGCCGCCACCAGCGCGCGCCACGTCACTCCGTCTCCCCCGGGGGCTCCGCGCAGCATGCGCGGCACGAAGGTGCGCCCCGCCGGCGCCAGCAGGGTGCGGAAGCCCCACGCCGTGCGCAGCCAGTGGCGGGTGCGCCCGCCATGGAACCGCGCGACCGGCCACCGCCCCGTGAGCACCGCTCCCAGCGCCATCCGTCCTTCGTGGAAGGCCAGCCGCAGGAACCGGCGCAACCCCACCGAGCCGTCCACCGCCACCAGCCGCCGCACACCCGTGTGCGCCAGCACGTCGGTTTCGAACGACCATTCGTCGTTGATCCCCAGCCCCACCAGGCACGCGGCCGCGTCCAGCGCGCGGCGCGGCACCACGTAGCCGCCATCCTGCCGGCGCCCGAAGCGCGCGAGGTCGGCGGCGGGATGCCGGACCAGCCAGTCGAGCGCCGGACGGGGGGCGGAACAGGCGTCTCCCGCAACGGCGGACACCGGGGCGGGGGCTTGGGCGGGGGCGACGGGCAGTGCGAGGGACATGGCGTGAGGGGAATGGGGCCGGCGGCGCGAGGGAGTTGCCCCTGACGCCCCCGCTGGTCCCGGTGCGGTCCGACTCCGAGATTACGCGCAACACGGTCCCTGCGGCGGCTACCGCCCGCGGAGCGCTGTGCCACTCCCCAAAGACGATCCACCGCCGTTCCCGTCCCTTCACCCGCCGCCGTCCCATGGCCTCCCCCGCCCTCAGCGCCCGCCCGCCCCTCACGCTGCTTTCCGAAGAGGAGACGCTCTTTCGCGACGCCGTCGCCGAGCTGGCCGCCGCCGAGGTGGCGCCGCGCGTGCGGGCGATGGAGGAGGCCGGCAAGGTGGACCCCGCGCTCACCGCGCAGTTCTTCGCCATGGGGCTCATGGGAATCGAGATCCCCGAGGCGGTGGGGGGCGCCGACGGCTCGCTGATGCTGGTGACGCTCGCCGTGGAGGCGCTGAGCCGCGTGGACGCCTCGGCCGCCATCCAGGTGGACGTGCAGAACACCCTGGTCAACTACCCCATCCACCGCTACGGCACCCCCGCGCAGCACGCGCGCTTCCTGGCCCGCCTCACCCGGGACACCGTGGGGGCGTACGCGCTCTCCGAGGCCGGCTCCGGGTCGGACGCGTTTGCGCTGGCCACGCGCGCCGAGCGGGTGGAAGGGGGGTGGGCGATCACCGGCTCCAAGGCGTGGATCACCAACGGCGGCGAGGCGGACATCTTCGTGGTGTTTGCCAACGCCAACCCCGACGCAGGGTACAAGGGGATCACCGCCTTCCTGGTGGAGCGGGGCACCCCCGGCTTCACCGTGGGGAAGAAGGAGGACAAGCTGGGGATCCGCGCCTCCAGCACCACCGCGCTGCACTTCGACGGCTGCGTGGTCCCCGACGACCAGGTGCTGGGGAGCGTGGGCACCGGCTACAGGATCGCCATCGACACGCTCAACGGCGGACGCATCGGCATCGGCGCGCAGATGATCGGCGTGGCGCAGGGCGCGCTGGACGCGGCCGTGGCGCACCTCAAGGAGCGCCGGCAGTTCGGGCGCCCGCTGGCCGACTTCCAGGGGATCCAGTTCCAGGTGGCGCAGGCAGCCACCGAGCTGCAGGCGGCGCGGCTCATGGTGTACAACGCCGCGCGCCAGAAGGACGCCGGCGAGGACATCGCGCTGTCGGGGGCCATGGCCAAGCTGTTCAGCTCGCAGGTGTGCGAGCGCGTCACCTCGCTGTGCGTGGAGCTGTTCGGCGGCTACGGCTACACGCGCGAGTACCCGGTGGAGAAGTTCTACCGCGACGCGAAGATCGGCACGATCTATGAGGGGACCAGCAACATGCAGCTGCAGACGATCGCCAAGGGCGTCCTCCGGTAGCATGCGCCTCCCGGCCGGCGGGGCGCGCACGGCCGGGCTCGTGGGGGCGCTGGCCCTCATCGCCGCGGCCACCCTCACCCCGCAGGACGGCCGCGGCATCTCGCGGCTGGCGCACTGGTGCTGGCAGTGCGGGGCGCTGTGGCTGGCCGACGGCGCCAGCAACGTGCTGCTGTTCCTGCCGCTGGGGGTGGCGCTGGCGGCGCGCGGCTGGCGCGTGCCCGCGGTGGTGGCCGCGGGCTGCGCGGTGACGGGGCTGGTGGAGACGCTGCAGTGGGTGGGCATCCCCCCGGGGCGGCTGGCCCGCCGCGGCGACCTGGTGGCCAACGCGGCGGGCGCCCTGCTGGGGGCGGCGCTGTGGCGCCTGCGCGGGTGGCGTCGCCCGCCCACCCCCGGGGGAGCGCTCGCGCTGGCGTACGCCTGGGTGACAGGGGTGGCGGCGGTGGCCGTGGGGACCGCGCTGGCGCTGCGTCCGTCCGGCACGGCCCGCGACGACAGCCGGCCGATGGTGAGCCCGGTGACGCATGTCCCCGGGTCGGGGTGGTTCGAGGGGACCACCGACTCCGTGGAGGTGGACGGGGTGCGCGTGCGGCGCGGCTACACCGGCCCGGTGATCCTGGCCACCCGCCCGTCCCCCGCGGCCACGCGCGCCACGCTGCACGTGCGCGGGCGCGACCCCACCCCCGCGCCGGTCCCGCTGCTGGTCCTGCACGACGCCGGCGCCTGGCGCCCCTGGCTGGCCGTGGCGCAGCACGGGACGGCCGTCCAGGTGACGCTCACGCGGGCGGGGGGCGCCTGGGGGCTGGCCATGCCGGTGCTGTCGGTGCCGGGGGCCTTCGCGCCGCGCGCGCCCGAGGCACCGCTGCGCCTGACCGTGACCACCACCCCGCAGGCGATGACCGTGGCGGGACGCGCCGGCCCGTGGGCCGACGCACGGACGCTCCCGCTCACCCCCCTGCTGGGGTGGGCGCTGCTGCAGGCGGAAGTGCGCACCGACGGGACGTGGGCGCCGCTGGTGGCCACGCTGTGGCTGGCGCTGCTGGCCGTGCCGGTGGGGTGGTGGGGGGCGCAGGGCGCGGGGGCGCGACGACCCGCGTGGGGGCACGCCGTGGCGCTCGCCGTGGCCCTGTGGGGGGCGGTCGCCCTCCCGGTGCCGCTCCTGGCCAGCGCGGGCCCCTCGGCAGCGGAGCTGATGCAGCTGGCGGCGTGGAGCGGGGTGGGAGCGTGGGCCTCGCGTCGGGGTATCTTTCGGCATGGTTGACTCCCTCATCGGCGGCTTCGAACTCCTGCTAAGCCTGCTGCGCCCCGTGGTGTTCGGGGCCGGCGTGTTCGCGGCGGTGGCCGCCGCCGTCTCCTGGGGCGCCCGCACCCGGCGTCTCTCCCCCTTCTCCCCCTTGGCCCGCCTCATGCGCCAACGGGTGGACCCGTGGCTCATCACCCCCATGGAGCGACGCCTGGTGCGCGCCGGCGGCACCCCCGCCGCGGCCCCCTGGTGGATGCTGGCCGTGGTGGTGCTGGGCGGCCTGCTGCTCCTCTCGCTGCTGGAGATGGTGCGCGACGAGCTGCTGCGGCTGGCCATCGCCTCGGGCGCGGGCGCCTCGCTGCTGGCGCTGCTGCTGCGCTGGACCTTCAGCGTGCTGCGGGTGGCGCTGCTGGCCCGGGTCATCGCCAGCTGGGTGGGGGGCTCCCCCTACTCCCGCTGGTGGCGCTGGTCGTTCCAGGCCACCGAGTGGTTCCTGGCCCCCCTCCGGCAGATTCTCCCCACGCTGGGCCCCTTCGACCTGACGGTGCTGGTGGCCTACTTCGGGCTGGGGCTGCTGGAGAGCGTGCTGCTGCGCGGGCTGCTGTAGCCCGCGCCGGCACCGGCCCAGCCCCCACCGCGCGTCACGACCCCGTCACGCCCCGCCGGACAGCGCCCCCCCGGCGGCAATTCCGGGAACAATGGTCGGCTTTGGGGAGTATATGAGGCAGGATAGGACCGACTGGTCCATATCCCCCGACCTCGAACTTTCCGGAGTGGTTGTCATGCGCAAGCTGTCCACGCTCGTTGCCGCCGTGGCCCTGATGGCCGTCGCGGCCCCCGCCCAGGCCCAGGACAAGGACATCGTCGAGACCGCGGTCGCCGCGGGCTCGTTCAAGACGCTCGCCAAGCTCCTCGGCGACGCCGGGCTGGTGGAGACGCTCAAGGGCCCCGGCCCGTTCACCGTCTTCGCCCCCACCGACGAGGCGTTCGCCAAGGTCCCCGCCGCCACCCTCGAGGCGCTGGGCAAGGACAAGGCCGCCCTGCGCAACGTGCTCCTGTATCACG
>JBILED010000158.1:0-6466 GCA_044352305.1 Gemmatimonas sp. | reverse complement strand
GGGTCGGCGGCGGTCATGAAGCGGTCCACCTCCAGCAGCGCCACCCGCTCCCCGTCCACCGACAGCTCCAGCCGCTCGCCGCGCGCCAGCCCGCCGGCGAAGGCGCCGGTGGTCTCGTGGAAGAAGTTGGCGTCCAACCGGTAGTCGCCGTCGGCCGGGAAGGTGTGCGTCACCGCGATCCCGCCGCGCGTGCCGTACGGCGTCCCCGGCACATGCTCCATCTGCGAGGTGAGCTTGGGGACGGTCCAGGTCACCGAGGCCGCCGCCGCCGCGCGGTTCCCCACCGCCAGCCAGCTGAGGTCGCTGGCGGCGCGCAGGTACGCGTCCAGCAGCATGGGCGAGAGTGCCTGCGCGTCGGCGATGTTGTCGAAGCCGTCGCTCTTGGTGTCGGGGGGCAGGTAGTTGGCCGCATCCACCTCCAGCCCCAGCAGCGCCAGCACCGACGCGCGGTACTCCGCGCGGTTGAGGCGCTGGAAGGTGCGATACCCGGGGTCGGGGCGCGCCGCCGCCGCCGAGTCCAGCTGCTGCTCCAGCAGCGCGGCGATGGCGTCCAGCGTGTCCCCCTTGGGGCGCGCCGAGCCGGCGGGGGGCATCATCCCCAGCCGCAGCTTGGTGACGATCTTCTCCGAGACCTCCGCCGCGTCGGGGGCCCGCAGGGCGTCGTACCCCGCCAGCGAGAGGTTGCCGCGCCGCGACGTGTTGTTGTGGCACTTGCCGCAGTACTGCGTGAGCACCGGGCCCATCGCGGCGGGGGCCAGCGGCGCGCGGGCGGCGGGCGGGCGCACCAGCGGACGCGATGCGACGCGGGTCGCGACGCGGCTTATCGGGCGCAGCACCGGATGGACGGCCGGGCGCACCGCCGCCGAGGGGGGCGGCGGGGGCGCGGTGCGGCGGGGAGGGGCCGGGTCGCCCGGGACGGTCAGGGCGGCCCCGGCCAACAGGGGAAGCAGGAGGAGCGTCCGCATGCGCGACCAGGGGAAGGGCGGCGGGACGGATGGAAGGCGCCGGCAGGGCCGGCGGGGGGCGGGATGCCTAACTTGCCCCCGCCGACAGGCGGGGGCAAGCACGGCGCACCCGGACCGCTACGCCCGCAGCTCGGTGGTGCGCACCGACAGCGCCGCGATCCGCTCCATGTCCGGCGCCACCCCGATCCCGGGGGCGCTCCGGGGGACGATTACTTCCCCCTCGGGGGTCATCGTCCACTCGGGGTCCACCACGTCCTGCGTCCAGTAGCGGCTGGACGGGGAGAGGTCCCCGGGCATCGAGAAGTTGGGGAGCGAGGCCAGCGCCACGTTGTACGCGCGCCCCACGCCGCTCTCGAACATCCCGCCGCACCACACCGGGATCCCCTGCGCCTGGCAGAAGTCGTGGATGGCGATGGACGCGGTGAATCCCCCCACCCGCCCGGGCTTGATGTTCACGATGCGCCCCGACCCCAGCGCCACCATGTCCTCGGCCCGCTCCAGCGACGTGATGGACTCGTCCAGGCACACCGGCGTCTGCAGCTCGCGCTGCAGCACCGCGTGCCGCACCAGGTCGTCCCACGCCAGCGGCTGCTCGATCATCATCAGCCCCAGCCCGTCCAGCGCCTTGAGCACCTCGAGGTCGTCCAGGGTGTACGCGTTGTTGGCGTCGGCCATCAGGTGCGCGTCGGGGAGCGCGCGCCGCGCCGCCTCCACGAACGCCACGTCGCGCCCGGGCTCCACCTTGATCTTCACCTTCCGGTACCCCTGCGCCACCGCCGCCTCGGCCTTGGCCACCAGCGCCTCGGGGGTGCGCTGGATCCCCAGCGAGATCCCCACCGGCACCCGCGCGCGCGTGCCCCCCACGAAATCGGCCAGCGGCATCCCGCGCCGCACCGACTCCAGCCCCCACATCCCCATCTCCGCCGCCGCCTTGGCCATGTTGTGCCCGCGGAAGTCCTTCTCCAGCAGCGCATGCACGTCGCGCGGGTGCGCCACCTCCACCCCCAGCAGCCGCGGCGCGATCCAGGTGGTGAGGGCCAGCCACGCGGTCTCCAGCGTCTCCGGCGTGTAGTTGGGGGTCTCCCCGGCAACGCACTCGCTCATCACCGTGGCGCCATCGGCGTCGGTGAGCTCGCAGAGGAGGATCTTCCGCTCGTGGATCTCCCCGGAGGAGATGCGGAACGGTTCGCGCAGCGGCAGGTGGATCTCGCGGAGGATGAGGCGGTCAAGGCGCATGGCAGGGGCCGGTGGGAGCGGATCGGAAGACAGGTTGGGCGACGGCGGTCAGCGCGTGTCCAGCAGGTAGGCGGTCCCCTCGGGGCCCCGCGTGATCCCCACCACGCGGCGGCCGGCCGCCGCATGCTGCTGCACGGCCTCGCGCAGCGCAAACCGGGCGGTGGCCGCGGCGGCCGGGTCGGTGCGCACCAGCGCCTCGAAGTCGTCGGGGAGCGGGATGGACCAGGGGGCCTCGGTCCTCGGGACAGTGGGGCCGTCCAGCCGCCACCGCGCCACGAACCGGTCCGTCGGGATGGGCCCCATCAGCGGGGAGTCGGTGATGCCGTAGATGTTCTCCACGTACTCTGCGATCTCCGCCTTGAGCCGGCGCAGGTTGAACCACGCGTTGCGCGCCACCAGCGGGTCGAAGGTCCAGACCATCTCGCGGATCCCCTGCGCACGGCAGCGATCGGCCTGCCAGTGCTTGAGGCGCTCGGCCAACCCCATGCCCCGCGCCTCGGGCGCCACCGCCAGCATGTCCGACCAGTGGAACAGCGCGCCGTCGCGCACCCCCACCAGCCCGAAGACGAACCCCAGGATCCGGCCATCCGGAGTGAATGCCCCCCCGGCCACCCCGCCGGTCTTCTCGGCAATCAGCAGCATCGCCGACGGGATCTTCTCGCGGAACCCCACGCCCCACGTGGCCTCCTGCAGCGCCACCGCCTGCTCGCGGTCCTCCAGCGTGGCCAGCGCCCGGATCGTCACCGTGGACGGGTCCACGATGGCGGGCGCCACGGTGCCCACAGCCCCGGGGCTCAGCGGATCGTCTCCCACGCAATCGACGCGATCTCCCCCAGCGCCTGCCCGGCCAGCACCGCCGGGTCGGGAACCTTGGCTGCCACGTTGTTCACGTACACCGCAAAGGCGATCTCCCGCCCGCTGCGCGTGGTGAAGTATCCGGCCAGCCCCTTGCCATGGATGATCTGCCGGCGGTTGAGCGGGTCGTAGCTGCCGTAGGTGCCGGTCTTGGCAAACACCTTCCCCGCCCCCGGGCTCCCCTTCTGGATCGCCGCCAGCGTGCCGTCCACCCCCAGCGTGGGCATCGCCGCCTTGAACCCCGCCGCATACGGCCGCTGCCACATCATCGCCAGGAAGCGCGTCATGAACGCCGGCGAGAAGTACGCGTCGCCCCCGGCGCCGTCCCCCTGCACCGCCCCCTCCAGGTCCAGCCCGTTCCTCACCATCAGCTCGCGCGCGATATCAAAGCCCGTGCGCGACCCGTCCCGCGCCCCGGCCGACCCCTCCAGTGCCGCCAGCGTCAGCGGCAGGTTGCTGGCGTGCAGGTTCTGGCTGGTCTTGAGCAGCACCGTCGCCTCCGCCAGCAGCGGCAGCGACACATGCTCGGCCACCAGCAGCGAATCGGTGTAGGACGGGCGCAGCGCCGCCGGATCCACCGCGCGCGACGCCAGCCGCGGCAAGGTCGACACCCCCGCCCCCCGCAGCGCCTCGGCCAGCACGAGCTCGCCAAAGCGGCTGGGCGACGGGATCACCCACCGCGGGTTCGACGGCGCACCGCGCGGCACCCGCCCGGTGATCACCAGCACGCGGTGGTCGTGGTTGGTGCTGTCCTCCACCATCCGCACCACCGGCGCGGTGCCGCTGTCGGCCGTGGTCAGCGTGGCCTGCACCGTGAGGTACGGCGTCTCGGGCCACACCCGCACCGTGGCCGGCGCCCCGGCGGTCGCCCCGGGCGTCACCACCAGGTCGATCACGTTGTCATTGATCACCAGCGGGGACAGCGTCACCCGCGTCCCCAGCTCGCGCGCGCCCTCGGCAAAGAGCGAGGCGTCCACGATCACCTGACCCGTGGCCCCGCGGATCCCACGCCCCGCCACCTGCGCGGCCAGCGCCTTGATCACCAGCAGCGGGTCGTCGGGGAGCGGCTGCCCGCCGTACGAGTGATCCTGGTCGATGAACGCGTAGCGGCCATCGGGACGCGCCCGCCCCGACAGGTTGGGATCGCCGCTGGCCACCAGCACCAGGTCCCCCTGCACGATCCCGCCCACCACGGGACCGGTGCGGTACATCCGGGTGCGGAAGCGGTGGTCGGGGCCCAGCACCTCCAGCGCCGTGGCCATGGTGACCACCTTGGTGGTCGACCCCGGCACGAACAGCTGCTGCCGGTTGTGCGCGAACACCGTGCGCCCCGTCTGCAGGTCGACGAACTCCATCCCCCACGACGCGTGGGCGAACTCGGGGCGCGCCATCACCTCGGCGATGCGGCGCGGGGGGGCCGGCTGCGCGGCGGCCGGCATCGCCCCGACAGCCAGTCCGGCCAACAACGCCGGGGCCAGCACGGGGACCAGCGCACGGGCCGGCGCCGCGGGACGGCGGGGCGCCACGCGGGGAACTTTGGACAAGAGCGTCATGGGAACACGAGAGAAAGGGCCCGGAGTGCGCCGGCCGCGTGGCACCCCACGCGACCGGCGCCCCGCCACCAGTTACCCGGTGATGCTGGGGTTGTTCAGCCGCTCCACGTCGGGGAGCGGCAGGCACTTGTTGCTGCCGTAGGTGCCGCCGCCATTGGGGAACAGCGCCCCCGCCGCCGGCACCAGGGGGAGAGCGAAGCGGATCGTGTCGTACAGGCGGTGCCCCTCCAGGAACAGCTCCCGGCGGCGCTCCTCCCGCACCTGCGCCTGGATCTCCGTCTCCACCGTGCTGGCGAACGCCGGCAGGTTGGCCGCGGTGCGCAGCTGGTTGATCAGCTGCACCGCCGTGGCCCCGCCCGCCACCTCCGCGCGGATCAGCGTGGCCTCGCGCCAGGTGGCCATCGGGATCGGGTCGGCCAGCGACTTGTACTTGTTCTGCACGAACAGCCGCACCGTGGGCAGCGAGCCCCCGCGCCCGGCGTCGGTCACGTTCACCCGCGCGTCAGCCACCCCGCCCACCGTCTGCGCGCGGAACTGCGTGTCCACCGTCACCGTGCCGTTGGTGTTGTTGAACCGGAAGATCCGGTTCTCCGCCCGCCCCGCCGCCGCCGTGGTCCTGGCGGTGTACACGAAGCCGGCCGGCACCAGCGCCGCGTCGGCCGCCGCCTCGGTGCGCTTCCCCTGGTTGATCCGCGCGCGCGCGCGCCCCACCAGCGCCAGGTTGCGCAGGTCGGCCGGCGCCCCCGTGGCCGAGATCACCCGCGAGAACCGCTCCTCGGCCAGCGCGAACACCGCCGCCGGCGTCTGCTCCGCCCCCAGGTCGAAGGCGCAGGAGCAGAACATCTCCCCCATCAGCAGGTAGCTGTAGCCGGCGAACGCCGCCGCCTGCGCCTGCAGCGCCGCCCGACCGGGCACCTCCGCGTCGGTCCACTTCCCCAGCAGCTGCAGCGCCTGGTCCGCCTGGAACCGCGCGATCGAGAGCGGGGTGTACACCCCGAACCCGCCGCACCCGCCCGTGGCGTACAGCGCCGTCGCCGGGAAGTTCGTCCGCCGGTCGATGTCCCACGTGGCCGCGTTCGCCTGCGCGTCGGCGAACTCGTCGGCCAGCGTCCCGCCCGTGAGGATGAAGTTCCCCAGGGCGCACTCGAAGTCCGCCACCGCCCCCGCCACCAGCACGCTGGCGTTGGAGGGCTGCAGCAGCGTCTGCTCCAGGATGCGGCTGGGCGCCTCGACCTCGAGGAGCGTGCCGCACGCGGCCAGCCCCCCGGCGGCCAGCGCCAGCGCGGCCGCCCGGACGCCGCGCGCCCGGGGACCCGGTCCGATATGTCTCATGACAGTCATCTCGCGGTGGAAGGGGAGGTCAGTAGGTCAGCGACGCCGAGAGCAGCAGCTGCGCCAGCGGCGGCACCTGCGCCTGCTCCAGCCGCACGAACTGCTGCAGCGTGAAGAAGTTCTCCGGGTCGGTCCCGCCGTAGTTGGTCCACAGCGCCAGGTTGCGCCCCGACAGCGTGATGGAACCCGACCGCGCCCGCACCAGGTTGGCGATCCGCGGCCCCAGCTGGTACGCCACCGACAGCTCGCGCAGCCGCGTGAAGCTGGCGTTCTGGTACACGAAGTTCCGCAGCACGCCGGGCGACTGCACCTGCGCCACCAGCGCCGGGTCGTACTTCTCCGGCTCCAGGTTCTCCATGCACTGCCCGAACACCTGGCACCGCGCGCGGTCGTTGTTGTTGAGGGTCGTGTTCCCCCCCTTGAAGTCGAACTGCGCGTACAGGCGCCACCGCTTGTACAGCGTCACCGTGGCGTTGTACGACCCCTCCAGGCTGGGGTCGGGGCGCCCCAGGAACACCCGCGGCG
>JBILED010000042.1:0-17907 GCA_044352305.1 Gemmatimonas sp. | reverse complement strand
TGGTGCCGTCGCGGCCCGCCGTGCGGCGGTGTTGGTGGCCGTGTTGCCGCTGGCCACGCTGGGGTTGGTGCTGGCCACCCCCGATGCCCCGCTCTTTGCCGCCACGGCGCTGGCCATGGTGGGGGTGGAACGGGCGCTGGCGGCGCCGCCGCGCTCGGCGCGGGCGCTTGGGTGGTGGGGGGCCACGGGGGTGGCGCTGGGGGGCGCCTTTGTGGCCAAGTACATGGCGGTCCTCCTCCCGGCGGGGCTGGTGCTGGCGTGCCTGGTGCACCCGGCGCTGCGCCGTCGCTTTGCCGAGCCGGGGCCGTGGGTGGCGTCGGCGGTGGCGCTGGCGCTGTTCGCCCCGGTGGTGTGGTGGAACGCCACGCACGACTGGGTGTCCTTCCGCTTCCAGCTGGGGCACGGCTTCTCCGGCACGCCGCGCGGCACGGCGCTGGGGCGCGAACTGGAGCTGCTGGGCGGTCAGGCCGGCTTGGCCTCGCCCATCCTGTTCGGGCTGCTGGCGGTGGCGGTGGGGAGCGCCCTGCACGCGGGATGGCGGTCGCGCCATACCGACGCCCCCACGGCGCCCGCGGTGCGCCGCTTTGCGCTGGCCATGGTGGCGGTGGTGCCGCTGGCGTTCTTTGCCGTGAGCGCCTGGCGCCGGTCTCCCGAGGCCAACTGGCCGGCCATGCTGTACCCGGCGGCGATGGCGCTGCTGGCCACCACCACCGCGACGTGGGCCACGGGGCGATGGTGGCGTGCCGGGGTGGCGCTGGCGGCCGGGCTCACGCTGGTGGCCATGGGGCAGGCGTGGCGCCCGCTGCTGCCGCTGGCCGCCCCGCGCGACCCCATCGCCCGGGCGCACGGCTGGTCGACGCTGGCCGAGGCCGTGCAGGAGGCGCGCCGGACGGCGGCCCCGGCGGGCGCGCCGTGGCCGGCGGTGGCTGCCAACCGCTACCAGGAGGCCGCCGTGCTGGCGTTCCTGCTTCCCGACCGCCCGCCGGTGCTGGCGCTCAACCGGCAGAGCCGCCCCAACCAGTACGACCTCTGGCCGGGGGCCGACCAGGTGGTGCGCGTCGGCGACGGACTGGTGGCCGTGTTCCAGGCCACGGCGCGGGAGGACTCGCTGGCCCGCGCCGTGGGGGAGGCCTTTGGCGACGCGCGGCCGGTGGCCACGGTGTCGCTGCGGCGCGAGGCGGGGGAGGTCACCACGCGGCGCGTGTGGCTGTACACCGATCGCCGGGGCGCGTTACCGGGCGCGGCGCCAGGGGCCGCCGCGGCGGCGCCCGCCGGCGTGGGCGCCGGTGCCTCCGCAGGCGCCCCGCCGTGAGTGCCGCCCCGGGGTGGTCGGTGACGGTGGCGCTGGCCGTGGCGGCCGGCGGGGCGGCCGGATCGGTGCTGCGCTACCTGGTGGGCGTGTGGGTGCCGCGCCCCCACCCGGGAGACTTCCCCGTGGCCACGCTGGGCATCAATGTGGCGGGGTCGCTGCTGTTGGCGTGGCTGCTGCGGCGCTTCGCGCTGGAGCCGGCGGGGCCGGCGCTGCGCGCCGCGCTCACGGTGGGGCTGTGCGGCGGCTTCACCACCTTCTCCGCGTTCAGCGTGGAGGTGGTCACGCTGCTGCAGGCGGGGCGCCCCGGACGCGCCGTGGTGTATGTGCTGGCCAGCGTGGTGGCGGGCGTGGCGGCCGCCTGGACCGCGCTGCGATGACGGCGCGGGTGTCTGCCGCGCCGTGTGCCATGCCGTGTGCCATGCCCGACGCTGCGTCGTGATCCGCCTGGTGACCCGCTGGTGTCCTGACTTCTTCCCCGTTGCCTGTCATGCCTGCTGACATCGCCCCCCCCGCGCTGGCCGCCGACCTGGCGGCGTGGCTGGACGCGCACGACGACGCCGCGCTGGCCGAACTGGACGCCTTCCTGCGCATCCCGTCGGTGTCGGCGCGGCAGGAACATGCGGAGGACTGCGCAGCGGCGGCGCGCTTCGTGGCCGACCGCCTGGAGCGGCTGGGGTTTGCCACTACGGTGGAGCCCACCCCTGGGCACCCCATTGTGGTGGGGGAGTGGCGCCAGGCCCCCGCGGGCGCCCCCACGCTGCTGGTGTACGGGCACTACGACGTGCAGCCCGCCGAGCCGCTCGCGCTGTGGACCTCGCCCCCCTTCGAGCCCGCCGTGCGCGATGGTCGCCTGTACGCGCGCGGCAGCGTGGACGACAAGGGGCAGCTGCATCTGCACCTGCGCGCGCTGGCGGCGCACCTGGCGGCGCGCGGCACGCTGCCGGTGAACGTGATCGTGCTGGCCGAGGGGGAGGAGGAGGTGGGGAGCGAGCACCTGGCCCCCTTCATCGAGCGGGAGCGCGCGCGCCTGGCGTGCGACGCCGTGGTGATCTCCGACTCCACCATGTTCGCGCCCGGCCTCCCCAGCCTGCTGTCCTCGCTGCGCGGGCTGGCCTACGTGCAGCTGGACGCCCGCGGCCCCGCGGGCGACCTCCACTCGGGGATGTATGGCGGCGCGGTGGTGAACCCGGCCATGGCGCTGGCGCGCATCCTGGCCACGTTCCACGACGCCGAGGGGCGCGTGGCCATCCCGGGGTTCTACGACGCGGTGCGCCCCTTCCCCGACGCGGTGCGCGCGCAGATGCGCACGCTGCCGCACGCCGACGCGCAGCTGATGGCCGAGGTGGGGGTGACGGCGCTGGGGGGGGAGCCGGGGCACACCACGCTGGAGCGGCTGTGGACGCGCCCCACCTGCGAGGTGAACGGGCTGCTGGCGGGGTACACCGGCGAGGGGGCCAAGACGGTGTTGCCGGCCACGGCGATGGCCAAGGTGAGCTGTCGGCTGGTGCCCGACCAGGACCCCGACGCCATCGTGGCGCTGCTGCGGGCGCAGGTGGCGCGCGTGACGCCCCCCGGCGTGACGGTGGAGGTGACGGCGCTGCACGGCGGGAAGCCGTGGCGCGCCGAGCTGCGCGGGGCGGTGATTGACGCGGGGCGTCGGGCGCTGCAGGCGGCGTTCGGGCGCGAGCCGGTGATCACCGGCGAGGGGGGGAGCATTCCCGTGGTGGGGGATTTCGAGCGCCTGCTGGGGGCGCCGGTGCTGCTCATGGGGTTCGGGCTGCCGGGGGAGAACGCGCACGCGCCCGACGAGTGGATCAGCGTGGACAACTACCGGCGGGGGATGCGGGCGGCGGCCGCCCTGCTGGACGAGTACGCGGCGGCGCACACGGCGGCGCACACGGCGGCGCACACGGCGGCCTCCCCCCCCGCCTAGGCGCGGGGGGGAGGCAACACGGGGGGCCGGTGTCCCGGCCCCCCGTGGCGTTGGCTCAGAGTCCGTCCAGCAGCGAGTCGTTGTTGCTGGTGCCGGCGATGCGCTTGATGAGCCACTCCATCCCGGCTTGCGGCGGCAGCTGGTGCAAGCCGCGGCGCAGCAGGTGCACCTTCTCCAGCTGGTCGGGGCGGTAGAGCTTCTCCTCGCGCCGGGTGCCGCTGGCGGCGATGTCGAACGCGGGGAAGATGCGGCGGTCGGCGAGGCTGCGGTCCAGCTTGATCTCGCAGTTGCCGGTGCCCTTGAATTCCTCGAAGATGATGTCGTCCATCCGCGAGCCGGTCTCGACCAGGGCGGTGGCGATGATGGTGAGGGAGCCGCCGCCGTGCTGCGGCGCGATCATGCGCGCCGAGCCGAAGAACGCCTTGGGCTTCTGCATGGCGGTGGCGTCGAGCCCGCCCGACATGGTGCGCCCGGTGCCGCGGTCCACGGCGTTGTGCGCCCGCGCCATGCGGGTGATCGAGTCGAGCACGATCACCACGTCCTTCCCGGTCTCCACCAGGCGGCGCGCCCGCTCCAGCGTCATCTCCGTCACCTCGACGTGGCGCTTGGGGGGCATGTCGAAGGAGGAGGCCACCACCTCGCCGTACCCCCACATGACCATCTCGCTCACCTCCTCGGGGCGTTCGTCCACCAGGAGGATGAGGAGCGCGGCCTGCGGGTGGTTGATGGCCACCCCTTCCACGATGGCCTGCAGCAGCGTGGTCTTGCCGGCGCGCGCCGGCGCCACGATGAGCGCCCGCTGGCCGTAGCCGATGGGGGCAATGAGGTCGATGGCGCGCCGCGTGAGCTCGGGCCCCGCCTTGGCCGGCCGACCGGTCTCCAGCGTGAGCTTGCGGTCGGGGTAGCTGGCCGTGAGGGTGTTGAACTCGGGGCGCTTCTCCAGCACCACCGGCGAGCCGTCGTTGAGCTGCTGCACCTCGATGACCACCTGCCGACCGCGATGGTCGCGCCCGTAGGTCACGTCCAGCTTGTCGCCGCGCCGCAGCTGGTGCAGGCGCACCAGCGCGGGGGGGATGAACGGATCGGCCGGGTCGGGGAGATAGCTGTTGGCGGCCAACCGCAGCGAGCCGCTGTCGCGCGACGGATCGAACCACCCGGACAGGGTGCCCTCCACCACCAGCGGGGTGGTCGGGGGGAGGCGATCGAGCCCGGCCGCCTCATGGGGCGAATACGGGGCTCCTTGCGACGGGTAGGCGGCGGTGTGCGGCGCTCCGCCGCCGTCGCCGCGGCGGAACCGGTTGCGCCCGCGGCGCCCTCCGCGGCGGAAGCCGCCCCGGTCGCCCTCCGCCTCGGGGCGCGCCATGGGGCTGCCGCCCCCCTCGCCCCCCGGGCGTCCTCCGCGCTCCGGGCGGCCACGCCCCCGGTCGCGGTCGCGGTGACGCCCCCCGCGATCCCCGCGGTCGCCCCGTTCGGGGCGGCCCCCGCCGTAGGTCGGCCGCTCCCCCGGTCGATCGCCCTGGCGCTCCCGCGGCCGATCGGCGCTGCCATCGGGGAGGGCATTGAACGCGCGATCGTACCGGTTCATGGGGCGCTCTTCCCGCACCTGATCGGGGCGCCCGCCATCGGCGCGTCCCGCGGGCGCCTCAAACAGCGAGGGCAATTCCGCCCCGGGCTCTGAACGGGGCTCGGGCCGGCGGTCCCCGCGCTCCTCCCGCCGCGCTTCGGCGAGACCGGAACCCTCGGTTGGTGCGCGCCCCTCGGTTCCCCCGGAGCGGGGGTCGGGGGATGGCGACTCACCGCCACCCGACGCCTCCCCTTCCATCGGGCGACGCGGGCGACGCCCCCGGCGGGGGCGCCCCTCGGCCACGGCACCGCCGTCGGCCCGCTCGGACGCCAACGGGGCAGGGGGGACCGGCGGGGCCGGCGCATCGAGATAGGGCGTCTCATCGGCACCAGCGCCCGCGGCGGGGCGCTTGCGGGGACGGCCACGACGGGGGCGGGCTTGTTCGTCGCTCATGGACTGCGGGACATGTGGTACGGGACCCATCCGGCGGGACCGGGACGGGGCGCCGGGGGGAATCCCCGGGGCAAAGGAACGACAGTGGGACGGAAGGACGGACACGTGGCAACGCACGATGACGCGACCACCGACGCGACCACCCGCGGGGAACCGGATGGGGCGGGTGCGCCGGCCCCGGACAGCCGGGACGAGGCGAGCAACAGCGACGGGGAACGACTGCGGCGGGCAGCGAGGCGACGGGAACGCGTCTCGCGGGCAAACGGCCAGGGGGCGTATCCTGCCGAAGGCAAAGGGGGCAACCGGCGAGCCGGCACCTGGTGCCGACGTCAACCCGGGCATTGCGGGGGAGGCGCCCTGACACTCGCGCATCCCTGGCGGGGCCTGCTTCGGCGCCCTCCGCCATCTGCTCCAACTCCCTTGCACCCTCGCATCTACCCCGGTACACCGGAACAATCGCCACGGGAGCCGCTCCGCGCAACCCGGGGGGCCTCCCGCGCCCTTGGTGCGGTGGCGGGGGGGGAGGGTAAGTTCCCGGGATGATCGCGCCCCTTGTCGACCTTCCCGCCGCTCTGGCCGACGCCGTCGCCGCCTACGATGCCTCCCGCAACATGGGGGCCCTGATGGAGCGGCTGCACCAGCTGCGCGCCTTGGCCACCCCGGATGCCTTGGTGGCCGCCACCGAGCCGTGGCTGCATCTCCCCGAGGTGGCCGGTCCGTTGTACGAAGCCGTGGTGGACGCCCAGCCCGGCAACGCCCGGGCGCTCGTCATCCTGGGCAACGCCTACTGGCTGTCGGGGCGGGGCCCGGAGGTGGTGGGAGAGCTGGCCGCCCGCGCGCTGGCCGCCGACCCCGCCAACCGCGGCGCCTGGCACCTCTGGGCGCTCACGGAGGGCAACCAGCGCGACCGGACGGTGCGGTGGCGCCAGGTCACCGAGCGCTTCCCCGAGGACCTCCTGGCCTACGCGGCGCTGGCCGACAACGCCGCCTCCCTGGCCGCCGCCGAGCACGACCGCGAGGCGCTCCAGCTGGCCATCGAGAGCTACGAGCACCTCTGGGCGCACTCCCCCACCCCCGACCAGCGGGCGGCGCTGGAAACCGCCCTCGCCACGCTGCGCGCCTACCGTTTCTGAACCGTCGCGGCGGCCGGCCGCGCCACCGTGGCGGGATTTCCGTCGGAGACATAGCGGCTCATCGGGCCCGGGCGGTCCAGCGCGTCCAGGGTGCGCGTCAGCGAAGTGCCCCCTTGTAGCGGCACCCGCGGCAGCGCCAGCGGATCGAAGGCCGGGTCATGCGGACTGCGCGCCGGACCGCCCGCCACCAGGAACACCGCGTCGTGCCGGTACCGGACCGGCACCGGGGCCGCCCCCGTCCCTCCCCGCCCGCGACGCGGCGGCGGCGTCCATTCCCCCGCCACCGCCACCGCCCGCTCCTTGGGCCAGAGCCCGTACGGCAGCGCCAGCGCCCGCACACGATACCCGGGCACCGCCGAGTCGATCGCCATCACGCCGCGCGCCAGCTGCTCGCGCGCCAGCGCCGGGGACGCCTTGTCGAGGCGCGCATGCCAGAGCGTGTGGTTGCACAGCTCGTAGCCGCGGTCCACCAGGTGGCGCAGCTTGGGAAACCGCCACGCCGTCTGCTGGCCCTCAATCCCCTTGTCGCCGAAGAAGGCGTGCCCCGCGTCGGCGGCGGGGAGCAGGCAGAACAGCGCGCGTGGCGACCAGTCGGGGTGCTGCGCCAGGAACCCCTCCAGGATCCCCAGCGCGCTGGTG
The DNA here is from genome assembly GCA_044352305.1 of Gemmatimonas sp. Lineage (GTDB taxonomy): Bacteria > Gemmatimonadota > Gemmatimonadetes > Gemmatimonadales > Gemmatimonadaceae > Gemmatimonas. The sequence goes on along the minus strand of JBILED010000042.1, from coordinate 10,873 downwards.
CTGTCGATCACCAGTCGGCCGTTGCGCTGCACGTACCGGAACTGACTGGGGGAGCTGTCGTCGAAGGTGAACAGCACCGGGGACCTGCCGGCCGGCAGGTTGATGCGCCCGGTCAGCAGGTCGTCCAGCGCAATCGGGACGTAGCCGCGCGCGTGCAGCGCCGTGAGCTCGGCCAGGAAGCGGGCCCGCGAGACCTTGTAGCTGCCATCGGTGTCCCCCACCTGATGCCACTCCACGATGGGGATGCGCCCCAGTTCGTTGGGGGGGAGCGGGGCGACGGGGGGGACGGAAGGCACCGGCCGCGCGGGTGCCCCGGGTGTCTGCGCCACGGCGCCCCCCCCGGCGGACAGGAGGGCCAGCGGGAGGGTGACGGCGGCGACGCGTCTGGCGTGCCGCCGCACGGGAGCGACACCGCGCCTGCGCAGGAGGACCATGCGCCCAATAAAGCGGAGGCCTCGGCGCCCCTGCAGGGGGGGGCGCCTGACGGACGGGTCGCGCCGCCGATGGGCGGCCCCCCTTGAGCCACGGGGGGGGCGCCATTGTATTGTCCGCCATGGACCATGGAGACGCGTCCGCGGGGGCCCGTGGTGACGAAGCGGGTGATGCGGCAGGGGACGACCAGCCTGGCCGCCTGACGGCCCTGCTGGATGCGGCGCTGGCCACGGGGACCTTGGTGACCATTGCCACGGGTGGCGCGCTGGTGGGTTTCGGGTGGCGCGAGGGGGAAGCCGGGCGCCTGTTCCGCCTGGCAGGGCGCGCGCTGCTGGAGCGTGGTGGGGTGGCCTCCGGCGCCGCGCCCCTCACCTCGGTGGCGCTGGGCTACCTGCATCACCTCCTGCTCGCCACGACGTGGGGGGCGCTGCTGGCGCTGGGCGTGCTGCCCTGGCGGGGCGTGTGGCGCATCCCGGCCGCGCTGGCCGCCGCGGCCGTCTACAGCGGGATGGCCATCGTCCTGCTCCCCGTCCCGCTGCGGATCGGCTTTGCGGTGACGGGAACCCCGGGTGCCGCGGTTAGCATCGGAGCGGCGCTGGCGGTGGCACTGCTGGGCGGGGCGTGGCTGGCACAGGACACCCCCTCGGCGACCAGCTAGCCTCCGCGCCGCGGCACGACCCGCGCGCCACGCGCGCGGCGGAACCCGGCCGTGGCACCAATCCTGCCCAGTCGGCGTTGCCTCGGCGGGGAGCCCCCCGTCCTTCCTCACGAGGAGGGGGGCGCCGCGATGTCGCGGTCCTCGCCGGCTCGTGGTCCCGCTGCACTCACAGGAGGTACCTGATGGACATTCTCGTCCGCCTGGAAGATCCCCCAGGCGATCCCGCCGTGATGGCGCACGTGAACTCCGTGCCGGGGGCGCCGCACGCCCCCCGGGCGCGGCGTGAAGTGGTCACCCTCTACGGCGACGCCGACCCGCAGGCACTGGCGCTGGCGCTGGCCGCCTCCGTCGAAGGCGCGCGCTTCGGGCGGGACGCCCACGATGCCGTGCGCCACTTCGGCATCTGGGCCAACCGCGGCGCCGTGGGGGATGCGGCGTGGCGCGATGCCCACACTGGCGATCTGGTCACGCACGATCTCGACATCCCGCTGGCCGACCTCGAGCTGCGCGCCACGGCGCTCTGGGGGAGCTGCGGCCCCACCCTGCGCCGCGTCGCCGCGGGGCTGGCCATGGCCGATTGGCCCGAGGGCGCCGATCGCGCCGTCACTTTCACCCTGCACGCCGGCGGCACCCCCGCGTATGGGTCCATGGCCATCCACGATGCCGACGGCGAGGCCGACTGGCTCCAGCGCCTCCGCGAAGGCGACGCCACTGCCTGCGAAACGGAGACCGACTAGACGTCCCTGCCTGGTCTCCCGCCCCCACGAGGGGGCCTGCCACACGCGCCACGGGGCGCGGCCACCCGGCCGCGCCCCGTTGGCGTTGCGCCCCGCCGCCGCCCTATCGGCCGGCGAACCAGGCCGCCGGCGAGAACCCCGCCGGATTGATCTCGAAGAACTGCGTCTTCGACCACCGCCCCGTCGTGGGGAAGTACGGCGGCGGAAAGGGGAGCGCGCACCGGTTGTACGACACATCCTTGGAATAGCCGTGCATCCGCACCCCGCCGTCGAAGGTCCCGCTCTGGCCGATCCGGTCCTCGATGCTCCCCCCGATCACCCGCAGCGTCCCGTGCACCACCCAGGTGTCCGGGTTGAGGTCGGGGGGCCACGCCCCCTCCACCGCGATCGACTTGAGCGCCAGCATCGACGCATGCACCGTGAGGTCGGGGCGCCGCGGCGACCAGTCGAAGTCCTTCCGCGGCGTGCGCCACGCCGAGCCGTTGTCGGTGCGGCGCTGCTGCGGCGTCCCCAGCGTGTTGTTGGCGTACAGCACGTAGTTCCCCGACACCAGCCCGATGATGTCGTCGTCCGCCCGGCAGTTCCCGGTGGTCGTCCCGGGGTTGGTCGCCTGCCGCAGTTCGTGCGCCACGATCACCTGCTCGGGGGACACCACGGTCACCCGCCCCCGCACCACGCCACTCACGGCCACCTTGCCGTCGGCGTAGATCACCCCCCGGTAGTTGGGGTTGAGCGCCGGGCTGAGCGGCCACAGGTAGGCGCCGTCGTCGCGCGCCGCCACCGCCGCCGGCACCGTCCCGTGGGTGCGGGGGAGCCAGTCCCCCGCCGAGTCCGTGGCGGCAAAGAGCCCGTCGGGGTTGAGCCGCTCGTCCCCCCCCAGGAAGCAGAAGGCGTTGGGGTCGTCAAAGGCCTCGCGCTTCTGCTGCATCCGCTCCGCATAGCCCCCTCCCAGCACGGGGATCTCCCGGAAGGTCTGCGTCACGCGCGGTGCGGCGCCCCCCGGCGCGGTGAGCACCCCGCAGTTGGGGGAGCTGTACAGGCTGTCCAGCGAGGCGGGGGGCGGCGCCGGCGTGCGCGCCACCACGTACCCCGCCCCGTACGCCCCGCCACCCGCGCGCAGCCGGTACACCCGGAAGAACCCCTCGTCGGGGTCGGTGGTGTCCTCGTCGCCGTTCGTATCCACCCCCACGAACTCGATGCGCATGGTGGCCAGCGCGCTGTCCCCCGTGACCCAGGCGGGGGTGAACACGTACCCCGCCCGGCTGGCAATGGTCTTCAGGTTCACCAGCGCATCCAGCTTCGGCAGCTCGATCCGGGCCACCTTCTCCTGCGGTGCCCCCTGCCGGAACTCGGCGAACCCCTTGTTCAGCACGATCCGCGCGGTGCTCACCTTGTCGTGGAAGGTCGCCTGCGGCGTGGGGCTTCCCGCCCACACCCGAATGGTGTCGTTCGAGTGCACCGGCCCCTGCGCCTGGTTCCCCAGCGCCCACCACAGCTCGCGTCCGTTGGTCGTGCGTCCCACGTTGGTGTAGGCGGCGTACCGCGCGAACGACGTCTGGAACACCTCCATCCGGCGGATCGCCACCCCCCCCAACGCGTCGGTGGCGCGCGAGACGATCTCCGCCTGCACGCCGTACTCCCCCACCGCGCTCAGCGAGTCGGGGTTCCCCAGCCGCGCCACCCACGTGCTGCGCCGCACCCCGGGGTACGCCGCCGGCGCCGCCTCGTCCTCCACCGTCCGGTAGCCCGTCAGCGGCACGCTGTCGAGCTCGGCGTTCAGCCGGCTGCGCGCCTCCTCCAGCCCCGACAGCGCCGCGTCATCCAGGGCGCTCGCCCGGTCGGAGGCGTTCTGGATGATCGTGCCGGTGGTCGCCATCATCGACCCCACCAGCGCGATCGCCGCCCCCACCACCGCCAGCAGCAGCACCGTCACCAGCGCCGAGCCGCGCCGCCGTCCGCCCCTCCCCATGCGCGCCCTCACGGCGGCAGCACCACGCTCACCGGCACCGCCACTGCGGCCGACGTGGCGATCGCCGACAGGTTGGGGGTGCAGTCCTGCACCGCCACCGCGTACTGGTAGGACTGCCCCGCCACCGTCCCCCCGTCCACGTAGCGATACGTGCTGGTCCCCCCCACCACGCTCACCGTGGCCAGCGGCTCCGGCCAGGTGGTCGCGGCCGGCGCCTTGCGCCACAGCACGTAGCGCACCGCGTCCTGCTCGCCGCCGCCGTCGTCGGTGGCCGCCCCCCACGACACCAGCACGGCGCCGCTGTCCGCGTTCCAGACGCCGGCGACGGCGGCGGGGGCGATGGGCGGGCGCCCGCAGGCGCGCGACTGCCGGGGCATGACCGTGTTGGGGAGCGGCACCGTGTAGCGCACCACGTCGTGGCGCCCCGCTACCGGCGCCATCGTCTCATAGGTCACTTCCACCGCCCGCAGCGCGTCGATGCGCGTGCTGGCCGCGGTCCCCGTGTCAGGGGCCACCCCGCGCAGCGCCACCGTCTTGGCCAGCGGCAGCCACGCCCGCGGGACCGTGTCCAGGCCGGTGAGCGCGCTGTTGAACCGCGACGGGTCGTGCCAGTAGCGGAAGAACGGGGTGCTCCCCGCCTTGCGCAGCCCGGTGGCCACCACCTGCGGCGGCTGGGCGTTCACCTGCCGCAGCAGCTGGTACTCCGCGCCCCCCGCCACCGACGTGTCCACCACGAACCGGAACACCACCAGCTCCGCCTCCCCGGGGGTCCCCGGCACCTGCGTGTACCATGCCAGCGGATACAGCACTGCCGGGCTGGAGCCGGGGATGGTGATCGCCCCGGCGGGGGTCAGCGCGCTCGCCTCCGCGTTGGTCGCGTACGGGTCCACGTACACGGCGCCGGTGAACCGCGTGGAGTCCACCCGGTTGGTGAGGAGGTCGGCGTTGAAGGCGAAGGTGCTGTCGTTGGCCAGCACCACCATGGGCTGCGTCTCGGTGATGTTGGTCCCCACGGTGCGCAGCTCCTGCCGCAGCACGTCCCGCCCGAAGCGGGCGTTCTGCACCTGCGCGGAGCGCAGCGTCAGCGCGCGGATCCCGCTGGACTGCTTGAGCAGGAACGTCACCGCCGCCGTGGTGACGATGCCGAACAGCGCCACGGCGATGAGCAGCTCCGCCAGGGAATAGCCGGGGCGGCGCCCCGCCGAGGGGCGCGCGGCCGCGCGCCCGGCACTGGGCACGCACGGGAAGCCGGCGGCGGTCACGGCGCGGCGAGGGTGATGGTGCGCATCACGGGCGCCGGCAGCAGCGCGGCGTTGGTGCTGGACACCGTCACCGTGAGTCGCGTGATGTGCTGGCGGTTGGTCGAGTCGATGCTCACCGCGGTGGACACCGTGAACCCGTCCACCGCGCCGTTGTAGGTCCCCGAGCCGAGCTCGGCGAGGGTGCCGTAGGCCGGCCACACGCGGGCTCGCGCGATCTGCTGGTCTGCCAGGGCCTGCGCGCGGCTGCGCCCGCTGGCGCCCACCACGCTGCGCGAGAGCAGCGACAGCCCCAGCGCCATGGACAGCACCACGCCGCACAGCAGCGCCATGGCCACCATCACCTCCACCAGCGTGAAGCCGGCGCGCTCCGCGCCCCGTCGCCGTCCCGTCATCCGCGGCGCCATGCGCTCCCCGTCCACGCATACCAGGAGGCCTGCCCCGTGGCCCGGTGCACCCGGAAGGCGCGCACGTCAGGCTTGGCCGCGGTGAGGCTGGCCGGCATGGTGAGGTACACCGTCACCCCGCGGCTGGCGCTTCCGCTGCGCTGCATCACCAGCGAGGGGCCCCGGGCGATCCCGGTCATCTGGGCGACGCCGGCGGTGTCCCCCGGCACCGGCCCCACGCCGGCGGGGCGCTGCAGCAGCAGCGCCTCGGGGAGCGGGAACACCCGCGAGCGCTCCCCCGCGTCGATCGTCGCGTTGTTGTTGGCGTCCCACACGGTCACCAGCGTGCGCGCCGCCGTGTCGAACACCACCAGCACGTTGTGCTGGCGCGCCACCGCCTCGCGCTGCGCCGCCAGCAGCCCCATCCCCACCTGCCGCACCGCCGCGTCCACCTGCTTCTTGTCGATCCGCAGGTTGGGGAGCGTGATCGCCAGCACGATCCCCACCACCGTGATGGTGAGGAGGAGCTCGATGAGGGTGAATCCCCCCGGGGACACAATCCGCCGCCCGGAGGGCGGCACGGGGCGCGAAGGGCGGTCCATGGCACCTTCTCGACGAGCCGCCCACGCCACAGGTCACCAGCTGGAACATTCGTCACGAGCCCGGCGCACGGGGTCACGTCCCCGGCCCAACCATCACGCCCGCGGCCCCGACGGGGTGCCGCGGGGGGCGGTCACACCTTGTGGTGCACCACCCGCGCCGCCTCCACGCGGTCGGCGGCCACGTACACCGTGAAGTCGTCGAAGAACGCCGGCGCCTCGCCCTGCAGCACCCGCAGCACCGCCACCGCCAGGCGCCGGATCTCCAGCTCCGCCGCCTCGCTGGCCCGCAGCTCCAGCAGCGTGCGCCATGCGCGCGCGTTGCCGGTGACCACGATCTTGGTCTCGGTGGAGTTGGGGAGCACCCCGCGGGCCGCCTCGCGCGCCATCTTCCGCCGGTGGACCTTGTCCTCCACCCACCCGTAGCGCGCCATCAGCTGGTCCACCAGCGCCACGTAGCTCTCCAGCGCCCCCTCCACCTGCGCGCGCCACGCCCCCTCCAGCGCCGCGTCGCCGATGATCGCCGGCGGCATCACCACGCAGGCGTCGCGCTCGTCCACGTACCGCTGCGACAGCTGCGAATACGCGAACCCCGCGCGGTGGCGCACCAGCTCGTGCGTGAGCGACCGGCTCACCCCCTCCAGCAGCAGCGTGTAGTTGGCGTGCTCCAGCACGCTCCCGTGCCCCTGCACCTTGATGTTGGTCAGGTACTCGGCGGTGGTGCGCCCCGCCGGGTTGTGCTGGCTCATGTAGCACAGCCGCCCGGCAAACTCCGCCAGCCGCTCGCCGTCGGTGGCCTCGCCGCGCCACTGCACCGGCAGGTGCGCCGGTTCGGTGAACTGCGGGCGTGCCAGCACCGTCACGGTGGGCGCGCGGAGGATCTGGGCGTCGGGGAGGGGCATGGCGGCGGGGGTGAGGGTCGCCGCGAAAGCTAGCGCCCCGGCCTCCCCTGTCACCCCGGCGCGTCGAAGCCGGCCAGCCGGTAGCGCCCCCAGTCGCGTGTGCGCTCAATGTCGTCCAGCGCCGCCGCCGCCGCCGCCGGGAGCGGCGGGGCCTCGGGGTCGTGCCGCAACGTGTCGAAGGGGGCCGCGCCGGGGAGCGGCACCTTGCACCCGGGGTTGAGCACCCCCGCCGGGTCGGCGGCCGCCTTCACCGCCGCAAAGGCCGCCAGCGCCTCGGCGGGCCACCCTCGCGCCAGCAGCGGCGCCCGCAGCCGGCCGTCGCCATGCTCCCCCGCCAGCGTCCCCCCCAGCGACGCCGTCAGCGCCACCACCTCGTCCAGCAGCGCCGCCACCTGCGCGCGCCACCCTGGGCGCGTGACGTCCACCAAGGGGTTCACGTGCGCGTGCGCGTCCCCCGCATGCCCGAAGATCACCCCGGGGATCCCCTGCCGCGCCAGCGCCGCCCGCACGCCGCGCACATAGGCCGGGAAGTGCGCCGGGGGCACGCAGCCGTCCTCGATGAACTGCATCGAGCGCTGCGACGGCGGCAACTGCGACAAAATGGGGCTGGCGGCATGGCGCAGCGCCCACAGCCGGTGCTCCGCCTCGCGGGTGAGTCCGGTCTCCACCTGCATGGCCCCGAGATGGCGACAGCGCGTCGTCCAGCGGTCGGCCCAGCCGGCGGCCTCCCCCGCATCCGCCCCTTCCCCTTCGGTGAGCAGCACCGCCTCGGTGTCGGCCGGCACCCCGGTGGGCCCCGCGGACGCCGCCACCTCCAGGAAGGTGCGGTCCAGCAGTTCGCAGGCGCTGGCCCCCGCCTCTCGCGCCTCCACGGCGCACGCCGCAGCCGCCTCCAGCGACGGGAAGGCCGCCAGCACCGAGGCCGTGGCCCCCGGCAGCGGCGCCAGCGCCAGCTCCACCGCCGTGAACAGCCCCAGGGTCCCTTCGCTCCCCACCAGCAGGTCCACCAGATGGCCGCCCGGGGCCAGGGTGTCGGCCAACGCATACCCCGACGACTCCTTGCGCACCCCGGGGCGCACCCACGGCGCCGGAGCGGGGGTGTCCCGCAGCCCCGCCAGCACCGCCGCCAGCCGCGCCACCGCCGGCACCTCGCGGGGCCACGGCGCATCGCGCCGTACCCACGTCGCGGAGCCGTCCTCCCACACCACCTGCAGCCCGCGCACCCACGGCCGCGTGGCGCCCACCCGCAGCGACCGCGCGCCCGCGGCGTTGGTGGCCACCATCCCCCCCACGGTGCAGAACGCCCCGCTGGAGGGGGCCACCGGAAAGCGGCGCCCCACCAGGCGCGCGGCGGCGTCCACCTCCCGCTGCAGCACCCCAGCCCCCGCCATCACGGCGCCGCCGTCCGGCGCCACCGCTTCCAGCGCGCGCAGCCGGCTCAGGTCCACCACCACGCCCGGGCCCACCGCCCCCGCCGCCATCCCGCTCCCCGACCCGCGTGGTACCAGCGCCGTCCCCGTCTCGCGGGCCCACGACACCAGCCGCTGCACGTCGGCGGTGTCCACCGGCACCGCCACCGCCGCCGGCAGCGTCCGGGCAATCCCCGCCCCCTGCGCATACAGCGCGCGCGCCGTCAGGTCGGTGCGCAGCACCCCGCGAAACGCCGGGGGCACGGGGGGCAGGCGGGGCTCCATCCCCGCAACCTCTCGGCCCCGGGGGGCGGCGGCAACCCCCGCCGCCGCTCGCATCCCACGGCCGAGGATGCCGGCGAGTAGCTTTTCCCGGATGCCCCTTCCTCTCGCCGTTGGCGACGCCCTGGCGCGGCGTGACGCCCCCCGCTTCTGCACCGCCATCCTGCCGGCGGTGTCGCGGACCTTTGCGCTGGGGATCAAGGTGCTCCCCGGCGCCCTGGGGCAGGCGGTGCTGGACGCCTACCTGCTGTGCCGCATTGCCGACACCGTCGAGGACGCCCCGGCCATCGCCCCCGAGGCCAAGGCCGCGCTGTTCGACGACTTCCTGGCCGCCTTCGACGACCCCGCAGCGCTCGCCCGCTTCACCGCCGGCGTCGCCACCCTCCCCGGCGAGCCGGCGCACGTGACCCTCACGCGCAACACCGACCTGGTGTTCGCCGACTTCGCCCGCCTCCCGGCCCCCACGCGCGCCCATGTGCGCACCTGGGTGGGGGAGATGGTGCGCGGCATGCGCAAGTTCGTGCTGCTGTACCCGGGCGGCATCCGCATCCAGACGCTCGACGAGTACCAGGAGTACTGCTACTACGTGGCCGGCACCGTGGGGTACCTGCTCACCGACCTCTGGCACGAGCACTCGGGGAGCATCGGCGCGCGCCGCCACCAGGTCCTGCGCGAGCGGTGCCGCGCCTTCGCCGAGGCGCTGCAGACGGTCAACATCCTGAAGGACGTGGCGGTGGACGCCGAGCGGGAGAACTCGGTGTACATCCCCGAGGAGCTGCTCCGCGCGCAGGGAAGCTCGCAGGCGCGCATCCTTGCCCCCGAGCTGCTGCACTCCAACCGGGCGGCGCTGGCGCAGCTGATCCAGCTGGCGTGGCACGACCTGGACGAGGCGCGCCGCTACCTGCTGGACATCCCGCGGCGCGCGGTGAGCATCCGCCTCTTCTGCATCCTGCCGCTGCTGCTGGCCTATGCCACGCTGCGCGACCTGGTGCAGAGCACCGCCATGCTGCGCCCGGGCGGGTCGGTCAAGATCTCGCGGCGCGAGGTGAAGGCGCTGCTGATGGCCGGCGCCATGCTGGCCGCCAGCAATGCGGGGGTGCGGTGGCTGGTGGGGCGGGTGCGGCGGCAGCGGTTCGAGCTGCGCCTGGGCGACGCCCCCGCGCTGCGCACCGCCGGCTGAGGGGGCGCGGGCCCGCCGCTGGCTGGCCGCGCACCGCCCCCGCCTCACCCCCGACCGTCACTCCCGCTCGCGCTCGTCCAGCAGCTGCTCCAGCCGCAACTGCGCGCGCGCCATGGTGCGCCGGTAGCCGCGCCGCACCCCGCCCCACACCAGCGCGCCCGTGCCCAGCGCGAACGCCGCCACCCCCGCCACCGCCACGGTGCGCGCCGAGGGGCTCACGGGGATGAACGACACCAGGGCGGCCACCGCCGCGGCCAGCACGCCGATGGCCGCCCAGCTCCCCACTACCGCGGCGCGCCCCTGCCGCCGCACCCGGTGCGCCGTGGCGTCCAGCCGCACCAGCGTGCGCCCGCCGTCCACCGCCGTCACCGTGGCCGCCACCAGGTCCACGCCGGCCAGCGCGTAGCGGTGCGACGAGAGCATCCGCTGGAGCCCGGCGCCGAAGTCGTCGCGCGGCTCCCAGCTGTGATGCCGGTCGGTGCGCCGCATCACCACCATCGTCTCCTGCCGGGTGAGCGCGGCCGAGAGCGCGGCCACCACGGCCTCCGGCGCGCCCGGCACGATGCGCTGCGCCCCCAACCGCGCCTCCCCGAGCGCGGCCAGCAGCCATCCCCCGGCGTCGTCCGGCAGCGTCACCCCCCGCGCCCGCTCCTCCGCCAGCGCCTGCCGCACATGCGCCGCGTCCAGCCCCACCTCCCGTGCGATCTCCAGCAGCACCCCTTCCGGCACCGTTTCCTGGCCATCCGGGGTGGCCGCGGCCTGTTGCAGCTCGGTGGCGCGCGCCAGCACCCGCTCCAGGGCGGCCCGGGGCACCGCGGCGCCCCCATCGGGCTTCGGCACCGGCACCATCGCCCCGGTCAGGGGATCGGGCCCCGTCATATGCCCCCCAGCACCAGCGCCACCTGCCGGCGAATCGCCTCGGTGATCGCCTCGGGAAGGGGAAAGCGCGCGGCAAAGCGCGCGGTGCGCTGGGGCGCCGTGGCCATGGCGCCCGCGCGTTCCCCGGCCTGCCGCAGGTAGTAGGCGCGGTAGCCGTCCACCAGCTCGGGGGCCACCCCCT
>JBILED010000157.1:0-6519 GCA_044352305.1 Gemmatimonas sp. | reverse complement strand
TCAATCAGGGGCTGCCCCCGTTCCTGGCGGCCGAGCCGGGGCTGGAGTCGGGGCACATGATCTCGCAGGTGACCGCGGCGGCGCTGGCCAGCGAGTGCAAGCAGCTGGCCCACCCGGCCAGCGTCGACTCCATCCCCACCGACGGCAGCAAGGAGGACGTGGTGCCCATGGCCATGGGCGCCGCCGTCAAGCTGCGCCGCAGCGTGCGCAACCTCCGCCACGTGCTGGCCATCGAGCTGCTGTGCGGCGCGGATGCGCTGGATTGCCGCCGCCCCTTGCGCAGCAGCTTCCCGGTCGAGTCGGCCCATGCCCGCATCCGGGCGCTGGTGCCCCCGCGCGATGGCGATCGTCCCCCCGCGCCCGCCATCACGCGGCTGGCTGACGCGCTGGCGGCCGGCGCCTTCGAGGCCCTCGTTCCGGAGGACACCGCATGACGGACCACCCCCACGTCGTCCGCGGCGCCGGCGCGCGTCCGGTGCGCGCGCCGCGCGGCCCTGCACGCAGCTGCCGCGGTTGGGAGCAGGAGGCCGCGTTGCGCATGCTCATGAACAACCTCGACCCCGAGGTGGCCGAGCGCCCGGATGACCTGGTGGTGTACGGCGGCACCGGGCGGGCGGCCCGCAGCTGGGACGACTTCGACGCCATCGTGCGCACCCTGCGCACGCTGGCGGACGACGAGACGCTGCTGGTGCAGAGTGGCCGTCCCGTGGCGGTCTTCCGCACGCACGAGGACGCGCCCCGCGTGTTGCTGGCCAACGGCAACCTCGTGGGCCGCTGGGCCACCTGGGACGAGTTCCGGCGGCTGGAGGCGCTGGGGCTCACCATGTACGGGCAGATGACGGCAGGCTCGTGGATCTACATCGGCTCCCAGGGGATCGTGCAGGGGACCTACGAGACCTTCGGGGCGGTGGCCGCGCGCCACTTCGGGGGCACCCTGGCGGGCCGCCTGGTGGTCACCGCAGGGCTGGGTGGCATGGGGGGCGCGCAGCCGCTGGCCGCGGCCATGCACGGGGCGGCGGTGCTGGCCATTGAGGTCGATCCGGCGCGCATCGCCAAGCGGCTGGAGACCCGCTACTGCGACCGGGCCACCGCCAGCCTGGACGAGGCGCTGGCCTGGCTCCGCGAGGCGCAGGCCGTCGGGGGGGGGCTGTCGGTGGCGCTGGAGGGAAATGTGGCCGAGCTGTTGCCGGCGCTGGTGGCCCGCGGCGTGACCCCCGACGTCCTCACCGACCAGACCAGTGCGCACGACCTGCTGGTGGGATATGTCCCGGCAGGGCTCTCGCTGGCCGGTGCGGCGGCGCTGCGCGCGGCCGATCCCGCGGCCTACGTGGCGCGCGCCACCGACTCCGTGGTCGCCCACGTGCGCGCCATGCGCGCGCTCCAGCAACGCGGCGCCGTCACCTTCGACTACGGCAACAACCTGCGCACCGTGGCCTTCGATGCCGGCGTGCGCGATGCGTTCGAGATCCCGGGCTTCGTGCCGGAGTACATCCGTCCCCTCTTCTGCGAGGGGAAGGGGCCGTTCCGCTGGGTGGCCCTCTCCGGCGATCCGGCCGACATCGCCCGCACCGACGCGCTGGCGCTGGAGCTGTTCCCGCACGACGCGGCGCTGCGCCGCTGGATCACCCTGGCGCAGGAGCGCATCGCCTTCCAGGGACTGCCCGCCCGCATCTGCTGGCTGGGGCAGGGAGACCGCGCCCGCTTCGCCCTGGCGCTCAATGACCTCGTCGCCGCCGGCGAGCTGTCCGCCCCCATCGTCATCGGGCGCGACCACCTCGACACCGGCAGCGTGGCCTCCCCCTTCCGGGAGACCGAGGGGATGCGCGACGGCAGCGACGCCATTGCCGACTGGGCCATCCTCAACGCCCTGCTGAACACCGCCAGCGGCGCCTCCTGGGTGTCGTTCCACCACGGCGGTGGGGTGGGGATCGGCAACTCGCTGCACGCCGGACAGGTGATCGTGGCCGACGGCTCCGACCGGATGCGGCGGCGCCTCGCGCGCGTCCTCACCAACGACCCGGGGATCGGCGTGGCGCGCCATGCCGAGGCCGGCTACGACCTCGCCCGGGCCACCGCGGCCCGCGAGGGGATCCGCCTCCCCCGCCTCGAGGGCTGATGCTCTCCAGCCGCTATCGGCCCTGGCACGTGCCGGTCTTCCTGGCCAAGTACGCGTGGCTGCGGGCCCGTCGGCGTCCGGTGCTCCTCAACCTCGAGGTCACCATGCGCTGCAACGCCCGCTGCGGCTTCTGCGACTACTGGAAGACCCCCGCCGACGCGCGCCACCAGGAGGTGGCGGACTACGCCGCCATCGTGCGGCACTTCTCCCCCATGCTCGCCACCTTCACCGGCGGCGAGCCGCTCCTCCGGCGCGACCTCGAGGACATCGTGCGGGCGGTCCGGCAGGCCTCGCGGTTCACCTACCTGCAGCTTATCACCCACGGCGGCATGCTCACGGTGGAGCGCGCCAGGGGGCTGTGGGACGCCGGGCTGGACCAGTTCAACCTGTCGCTGGATTACCTCGATGAGCGGCATGATCAGGCGCGCGGCATCCCGGGGCTGGCTGCCCGCCTGCAGGCGCTGGTCCCCGCGATGCGCGAGGGCGGGATCGGCGGCGTGCGCTTCAACACCGTGATCAAGCGCGACAACCTCGACCAGCTGCTCCCCATCGCCCGGCGCGCCCGCGCCCTGGGGGGCGGCGTCAACTTCTCGCTGTACACCGACTTCAAGAACGGCAACCGGGATCACCTCCTCACGGGCGACCAGCACGCCGACCTGGGCGAGGCGGTGGCCGGGCTGCTGGACTACAAGCGACGGCATCCGGGGGTGATCACCAACTCGGAGCATTATCTGGAGCAGATTCCGCGCTATGTGCGCGGGGAGCTGGCCCACGAGCCCTGCCGGAGCGGCGAGTCCACCATCCACATCGATCCCCAGGGGCGCGTGCGTCGGTGCCCGGACTTCCCCCCCGACGGGCCGTGGGAGGCGTATGCCGGCTACCAGCCCATCAACTGCGATGCGTGCTTCTACGCCTGCCGCGGCGAGGCCCAGGCGCCGCTCCGCCTGCGCTCCCGCGTGCGGGACGTGATGGCATGAGCCCCGCCGCGCCGCTCCCAGACGCCACCGGTTCCGTGCCGCTGCTGCTGGTCAATGCCGCCCAGGTCGTCACCTGTGCGGGCCCCTCGCAGGCGCGACGGGGCGCGGCCATGGCGGACGCCGGCGTGCGCCATGGCGTGGGGGTCGCGCTGTGCGACGGCCGGGTGGTGGCGGTGGAACCGGAGGACCAGTTGCGCCGCCGCTTCCCGGGCGCGCACGAGGTGGATTGCGAGCGGGGGCTGGTGGCGCCCGGCTTCGTGGACGCGCACACCCACGCCTTCTTCGGGGCGCCGCGGGTGGCGGAGCATGAGCTGCGCGCCACTGGTGTCCCCTACCTGGAGATAGCGCGGCAGGGCGGCGGGATCCACAGCACCGTGCGCGACCTGCGCGCCCGAACCACCGCCGACCTGGTCGCGCGCACGGTGCCGCGGTTGGCCCGGTTGGCGGCCGGGGGGGTGACCACCGTGGAGGTCAAGTCGGGGTACGGCCTCTCCGTCGACGAAGAGCTGCGCTCGCTGCGGGGCATTGCCCAGGTGGCCGCCCAGGTGCCCATGCACGTGGTCGCCACCTGCCTGGGCGCGCACGAGGTGCCGTTGGAGCATCGCGATGCGCCCGGCGGGCGCGCGGCGTGGCTGCGCCTCCTGGCCGAGGAGCTGTACCCGGTGGTGGCGCGTGAGCGGTTGGCGTCCTTTGTCGATGTCTTCTGCGAGCCCGGCGTGTTCACGGTCGCCGAGGCCCGGCAGCTGTCGGTGGCCGGGGCGCGCCTGGGGTTGCGGGCCAAGCTGCACGCCGACGAGTTGCACGACGGCGGAGCGGCGGCCCTGGCGGCCGAGCTGGCGGCCGTGAGTGCTGATCACCTCGCCGCCATCTCCCCCGAAGGCATGCGGGCCCTGGCCGCGGCGCCCACGGTGGCTACCCTGCTGCCGGCCACCATGCTCTTCCTCGATCGGCGACAGGCGCCGGCGCGGGCCTTGGTGGACGCCGGCTGCGCCGTGGCCCTGGCCACCGACCTCAACCCCGGCACCGCGCCACTCCAGTCGTTTCCCCTGCTGCTCACCCTGGCGGTCTCGGCGTTGCGCCTCTCGGCCGCCGAGGCCTGGGTGGCGGCCACCGTCAATGGCGCGGCGGCTTTGGGGCTCGCCGGTGAAACCGGGCAGCTTGCCCCCGGGTTCCGGGCCGATGTCGCCGTGCATGCCGTGGACGACTACCGGGCGTTGCCCTACTGGTTCGGTGAGCGTCTGTGCACGATGGCGTGGGCCGCCGGCCGTCCTTGTCACCCGTGGGCTCCCGCCCTAGCTTCCGCCGGAACGGCGCCTCCCCCGGCGGCTCGCCCCTGACCGCCTCCTTCCACGCCGGGCTCCCGATCGCATGTCCCTTGCCGCGAAGCACCGCAAGCAGGCGGCTGAATACGAGAAGCAGCAGGACTTCGAACGCGCGTTGACCGCCTACACGGCGGCGATTCAGGAGAGCGATCAGGCGCGGGAGGAAGTGGATGTCGCCCTGTTCAACAAGGTGGGGGACCTCGCGCTCCGCCTCGGGCGGCTCCCCGAAGCCATGGCCCACTATGAACGGGCGGTCGACCAGTATGCGGCCAGTGGCCGCTACAACAACGCCATCGCGCTGTGCAACAAGATCAAGCGGACCACTCCGGGACGGACGGGGATCTACCTGACGTTGGGGCGCATCTGCGCCCGCAAGGGGCTCCGCGGCGACGCCTCGAGCAACTTCCTCGAGTATGCCACCCGGATGCAGCAGGAAGGGCGCACGGGCGAATCCCGGCGCGCCCTGGAGGAGGCGGCAGCGCTTTTCCCGGACATCCCCGAGTTGCGTCGCCTCGTTGCCGAGTTGGGGGAGGGCGCGACCGGCGGCGGCGGGGCGGCGGCGCCTGCGGCGCGGCCGGTACCACCCTCGCCCCCTCCCCCGGCATCCCCGGCCTCAATGTCAGGCGGAGGCTTGGTCTTCCTTGATGTGGATGCACCGGTGGCGCCCCTCTCCGACCAGGAGATGCGGGAGGCTCGGGTGCCCACCCCCATCAGTTCTCCCGTGATCCCCGACCGCCCCGTGCAACCGGTCCGGGAGAGCATTGGGGCCTCGCTCGAGGACCATCTGCTGTTTGATCCGATGGCCGATGCACGCGAGGGGCGGTCGCCATCGGCTGCCCCAGCCTTCGATGGGCGGGCGCACCTCGGCCACGAGACGGATTCCGCAGCGGGTCCCCCGAGCGAGGGACCGGGGCTGGGCGCGCCGACCGTGGAGCCCCCGGTGGATCGCCGGGTGACAGGGGGGGACTCTTTCGGCTCGGGGGCGGCATCCGACGACGGGGGCGCGTGGGAGCTCCCACCGCTGGTCATTCCCTTGGAGGGTATGGAGCCAGAGGGACGCGAATTGGCGGACCCGGTGCCTGCGCTCGAGGCATTGATGGTCGAGGAAACGCTGGCCGACGCGCTGGAGGTGCTCCGAGCAGCCCCCCCCGTGACGGTGCAGATCCCCACCCCGCGGGACATCGCCATCCCCGGGATGGTGCAGGCCATTGCCGAGGGGGAGCGCCTGGTGGCCTCGGCCGAATCCCAGTCGGTGCTGTCGGTGCTCGTGGCCGTGGAAGCCGCCATGGCCCCGCCGCCGCCGTTCCGCGTCAACCCGCATGACTTCATCCTCCCGGGTGAGCTGCCGCCGCTGGTGCTGGACGATGCTGCCGTCGATCGTGCGCGTGCGCGCGACGTCGACATGGGCCGCGCGGCGGTCGAGGGGATGGCACTGATCGAGCCGCAAGGGGGGCCGCCGGAGGCGACCAGCCTCGAGGAGGCCGACCTCGAGGAGGCCGACCTCGAGGAGGCCGACCTCGAGGAGCGCGCGTCGGATGGCCGGCCGAGTGAGCCCCGAAAGGACGAGACGGGACCGGTGGGGGACGGGGAGGAGGACGGTGGTGTTGCCGCGTTGGACAGGGCTATCGACGCGTGGTGTGCGGCAGAGGACTGGTCGGCCGCCGCGGCCGCGGTCGAGCGGTTGGTCGCGATGGTCCCGGACCGCCTCTCGGCCCATCAGCGACGGGTGGAGATTGCCCTCCATCTCGAGGGGCGCGCCCCCCTGCGCGAGGCCTACCTGGGGCTCGCGGCGGCCTTGACGCGACGCGGCGACGCGGTCGCCGCCAAGGCGGTCCACGCGCGGGTCCAGGCGCTGTCCCCCGATGCCGCGCCCGCCCGGGAGGCGCCTGCGGGGGAGGGGGACGAAGCGCTGGGGGCCGCCAAGGGGACGGCGGCCCGTATCCGCGTCACCGAACCGGATGCCACTGGGGACGATGCGGTGGACTTCGAGGCGGTGCTCCGGCTGTTCAAGGACGGCGTGGCGCGCACCCTCGGGGAGGAGGACGCCGGGAGTCGATACGACCTCGGGGTGGCCTACAAGGAGATGGGGCTGCTCGACGATGCG
>JBILED010000155.1:0-6538 GCA_044352305.1 Gemmatimonas sp. | reverse complement strand
CTGGCGGCCCTTGAGGCCGGTGCCGCCGCAGGCGTCGCACCCCGCGCCGCGGAAGAAGGGGAGCTCGCCGATGGTGGTGTCGGGGGAGAGGCCGGCCAGCAGCGGGGCGGCCTCGGGGGTGGCGCGGGACCGGGCGTCGGCCAGCGCCTCCGCGGTGAAGCGGAGCGACCGGAGGGTGGTGGCGGCGGTCACCTTGGCCCCCGCCAGCTCGGCGACGTCGGGGACATACTGCACCTTGCACGCGCCGCAGATGCGGCGCACCAGGCGCTGGGCGAGGATGAGGTTGAGCGCCGAGGCCACGTTGAACGGCTCGAGCCCCATGTCCAGCAGGCGCGTGATCGTCTCCGGCGCCGAGTTGGTGTGCAGCGTGCTCATCACCATGTGCCCCGTGAGCGCCGCCTTCACGGCGATGCCGCCGGTCTCGAGGTCGCGGATCTCCCCCACCATGATGATGTTGGGGTCCTGCCGCAGGAACGCCTTGAGCGCCGCCGCGAAGGTCATCCCGATCTCGGTGCGCACCAGCACCTGGTTGATCCCCATGAGGTTGTACTCCACGGGGTCCTCGGCGGTCATGATGTTCACGTCGCCGGTGTTCACCTTGGAGAGCGCGGAGTACAGCGTGGTGGTCTTCCCCGACCCCGTGGGGCCGGTGACCAGCACCATCCCGTAGGGGTTGGAGATCGCCTCCATGAGCTCCCGCTCGGCGCGCGGCTCGATCCCGAACTTCTCCAGGTCGAGCGTGAGGTTCCCCTTGTCGAGGATGCGCAGCACCACCTTCTCGCCGAACAGCGTGGGGAGCGTGCTCACGCGGAAGTCGATGACCTTCTTGCCCACCTTGAGCTTGATGCGCCCGTCCTGCGGGACGCGCCGCTCGGCGATGTTGAGCGACGCCATGATCTTGAAGCGCGAGATCAGCGCCGCCCGCATCTTGAAGGGGGGCTTCATGACCTCCTGCAGCGCCCCGTCGATGCGGTAGCGCACCCGCAGCTCGTGCTCGAAGCACTCGAAGTGGATGTCCGACGCCCCCTTCACCACCGCGTCCTTGAGGAGCGCGTTGATGAGCTTCACCACGGGCGCCTCGTCCATCCCCCCCGACGACGGGTCGGGGCCCTCGTCCTTGACCGCCTGGAGGACCTCGACCTCCTCCTCCTCCGCGGCCACCTGCTCCAGCACCTCCGCCATCTGCAGCTCGGCCGCCTCGTAGTTCTTCTCGATCGCGTTGCGGATCGAGTACTCCCCGGCGAGCACCGGCTGGATGTCGAAGCGGGTGATGAACTTGAGGTCGTCCATCACCCCCATGGCCAGGGGATCCGCGATCGCCACCGTCAGCGTGCGCCCGTCCAGCTTGAGGGGGAGCACCGAATGCCGGTACGCCAGCTCGGCGGGGATGAGCTTGAGGAGCCGGAGGTCGACCTTGAAGCGGGCGAGATCCACCGCCGGGAGGCGGTACTGGCGCGCCAGCATGCGCACCACGTCCGTCTCCGACACCAGCCCCAGCTTGACGACCGTGTACCCCAGCCGCTGCCCGGGCGAGTTGACGTGCTCCTCCAGCGCGCGGATAAGCTGCTCGCGCGTGAGCAGCCCCTCGCGGATGAGGAGCTCGCCAATCCGCTCGGTGGCCCGACCGGACAGGGTGGAGGAAGGGACGGTCGGTGCGACGGGGGCAGCCATGGGGACGAATGAGACCGGGACAATCACAGGGGCGGCCGGGGGGGCGCCCCCGGCTCGCTCTCGGGGTAAAGACGGGGGTGAGGCGAAAATGTCACGGCGGGCGCCAGCACCCGGAGCGTGGCGGGGCCGATCCCGGGGACGCGCGCCAGCTCCTCCAGGGAGCGGTACGCCCCGCGCGCGGCGCGGTCGGCCACGATGCGCCGGGCCAGCGCCGGCCCCACGCGGGGCAGCCGCTCCAGCTCCTGGGCGCTGGCCTCGTTGACGGCGATGGGGCCTGCGGGCGGGGTGTCCCGCGCTCCCGCCCCCCTCCGGGCACGCGCGCCGCCGGATGCCAGCGGCGCCGACCGCCGCCGCGCGGCGTCCACCGCCTGGCGCTGGCGCGCGAGCGGTGCACGCCCCCCGTCCCCCGCCGCCGCGGCGCCGAGGCGCCCCACCACCGGCGGGAGCGGCACGGCGCCAGCCCACACCCGCACGCCGCCCCCCAGCAGGGTGACCCCCAGGAGGAAGAGCAGCGCCTGACGTTCGGCAGCGGTGGGCATGCCCCATGGTGGGGCCCCCCGCCCCGCCCCACCCAACCCCGGCTCCGCCCGCGGGTCCGTGGCTCCGCCCGCCACAGGGGGGCGGCCCGCCCCGGCGCCGCTAGCGCAGCGCGCCGGCGAAGAAGCGCAGCTGGAGCACCGCGCTGAAGATCAGGTTGGTGGTCTGCCGGTTGTAGTTGCGGTCGAAGTTCACCACCCGGGACGCCGTCACGCTGAAGGTCAGCAGCTCCGACAGGTCGGTGTCGCCATTCAGGTTGAACGCCCGCCGCCCGTTGCTGGTGAGCACCGAGGCGCCCGTGCCCGTGGCGCTCCCGGCAGTCTCCCCCCCGGGGGTGGCCACCCCCTGCACCACCGACCGCGTCTCCTCCGACTGGTAGGAGAGCGCCACGCGCAGCGGTGGCGTGCGCGGGTTCCACCGCTTGGGCAGCGTGAAGCGCCGCGACAGGTCCAGCGCCATCCGCCGCGTGTCGCCGGTGGTGACGGCGCCGGGGCGAAGGTCCTCGCGCCGCGTGCGATCCATCGAGCCGTTGGTGGTGAGCCCGCCGAACAGCGCCCACGTCACCGACCCGGAGATCGGCCGGCTGCGCGCCACCGTCCGGCCGCGGTCGGCCAGCCCCCCCGTCTCATTGGGGACCACGGTCTCCTGCTCCGACACCACGTACCGCCCGTTCACGTTCACCAGCGTGACCAACCGCCGCAGCCGCACCGGGCGCCAGCTCCACCGCACCGTCAGGTCGGGGTCCACCTGCTGGGTGCTGGTGATCACCGCCTGGAAGCCGTCCAGCACGCGCCGTGTCCAGGTCTCGGTGGTGCCCCGTTCCAGCCGCGACTGCACGGTGAGTGACAGGGGGAGATTGAGGGAGCCCAGGACCGCCCCTCGCTGCTGCCGCCCCGCCGTGGTGGCCAGCCGGGTGGTGGTGCCACGGAAGTCGTCCACCGAGCCCAGCCCGAACTGGTAGTCCCAGCCGGGGCGGTAGCTGGTGTTGTCGTAGTTGGAGGTGAGCCCCTGCTGCCAAGAGAGGTCCACCGGCCCCAGCAGGCGGGCCAGGCGCGCGCGGGCGCCCGTGGCCCCCCGGGGGAGCAGCCGCGACAGGGTGACCACCGTGCCCGCCGACAGGTTCTGCGACGCCCCCAGGCGCCGCGGCAGGCGGAACGCCCCGGTGGTGTCGTTGGCGCGCAACAGCACCCGCGCGTTGGGGTCGGCCACCACCCCGTACGTGGAGCTGAAGTCCAGGCGCGGCGCGAACCAGCCGGTGGCCACCGGCTGGAAGAGCACCGTGGAGGTGATCGAGCGCTCCCGCTCGAGCCCCACATCGGCCCCCAGCAGCCGTCGCCGCTCGGCCGCCGCCGCGACGCCCCGGTCGGTGGAGTCGGGGAGGCGCGCGGCCGTGCGGTAGTCGCGCAGGTCGAACAGCTGCCGGGCGCTCACCGAGGCCGACAGCGCCAGTGTGGGGCGGAACTCCAGCGTGCCGCTGTTCTGCCACACGTGCGTGAGCGACGTGACCCGCTGCCCCGTGTCATCGGGGACGGCGGCGGCCTTGGTGAAGGAGGTCACCGCGGCGTCGGCGCGGCTGAGCGCGCTGGCCAGGCGGAACTGCGTGGGTGCCCACTGGTAGCGGGCCTCGCGCACGGCCCGCACGGCCCCCAGCCCGCGCAGCGGCGCGGGGAGCGCGTCCAGCGCGCGCGCTAGCAGGCGCGGCAGCGTCCCCTCGCGGCGCTCCGACCCCAGGGCCAGCGACGCCCCCATGAGGTAGCTGCCGTTGCGCGCCTCCTGGAAGGCGCTCTGCGTCCCGCCGCTGGTCCAGCTGCCATTGAGCGCCAGGCCGTTCACCAGCGGCGCATACCAGCCGCGGTCCAGCGGCACCGCGCGCCGCAGCGCCATGGTGGTGGTCAGCCGCCGGTCGCGCGGGGTGCGCAGCCCCGCAATCCCCCCGGCACGGATGTCGGTGCGCGTGATGAACAGCGGATCCACGGCGCTGCTGGCGTAGTCCACCGACACCGGCAGCACGATCCCCAGGCGGGCCGGCAGGAACTTCTCGGCGTGCAGCACCGTGCCCACCGCCACCCCGCCGGTGGAGAGGAACGAGGGCACCTCCCCCAGCTGGCGGAAGTTGGGATCGCGGCGACTGAGGTTGACGCGCACGTCGGCCAGGTCGCCGGCGTTGAGCGTCACCCCCACCTCGCCGGCCACCCCGAGGTCGTCCACCACGTCGCCGAGGCGCAGGTCGTTGACCCACAGCTCGAGGGTGTCGTTGTCCAGGATCCCCGTGCCGCCGCGCGGCAGGCTGTCCACGCGGACGAAGCCCACGGCCAGCTCCTGCACGCCGGCGAGGTTGGGCGGCGTCACCGCGGGGTCGGCGCTGTAGACGATGTAGCCGTCCTGGCACACGGCGTGGCGGCGCGCGGTCACGCCGCGCGGGGCACCGGAGCGGCGCACCAGCTCCAGGTCGGTGCCGGTGCACTGGAGCGAGTCGGCCCCGCCGCGCAGGAAGGCGGTCTCGAGCTGGGCGCGCAGCTGCTGGAAGCGGGTGAGGTCCACGCGCACCTCGGGCTCCCACGCCGCCGCGCCGGGCCCCGCCGCCACCGGGGTGCGGTAGAGGTAGAAGTTGTGCTCGTCGCGCCCGATCTTGACGAAACCGTTGAGCTCCCCCGCGCGTCCCCAGCCGTTGCCGCGCCCGCGCATCCACAGGCGCAGCGTGCGATAGCCCATGAACGTCTTGGTCCCCTCGGGGAAGCGGAAGAACGCCTCGGCGCGGTCGAAGGGGCGGAAGGCGCGCCCCGGGATCCCCGCCTGCAGGCGGAGCGCCCGCTCGTTCACCTGGACGCGCGTCCCCTCGTACCCCGACTGCCGGTTCTCCGGGGCCTCCACCACCCCCGGCGGCGGGGTGTACGGCAGCACGGCGGAGGAGTCCAGGGTGCCCACCACGCTGGCGACCACGTACCCCCCGGGCGCGGCGCTCGAGTCCCCGGCGATCCCGCTGAGCGGCGTCGCCGCGCGCTTGAGCCACGGCGCCCCCACCAGGCGCATGCGCGCCAGCGCCACGCGGGTGAAGGCGTCGTCGTCCGCCTGGGCCCCCGACACCAGGGTGAGGCGCAGCGCGCGCATGCGGCGGTCGTTGGGGGCGTTCAGCTCCTCGGCGGGGGCGCGCCAGTTGAGGCGCACCTGCACCCAGCAGAGGGAGTCGGCGGTGACGCCGGCGGCGGTGGAGTCGCGCTGCTGGTAGCAGCGGCCCGTGCGGGTCCAGCTGCGCGCGTCGGCCAGGTCCACCACGAACCGCCGGAACGCCTCCCGGTCGGTGGCCGCCGCCGGGAGGTTGAGCTGGCCGTCCAGGTCGAGGTCCTCCTCGTCGAGCCGGTTGTTGCGGGCGCCGCAGTTGGCGCGGCTGTCCCCCAGCCGCTGCGCCACCTGCACCGCCTGGGTGCACAGCGGCACGCCGACGCGGGTGACGGGCACGCCCCCTCCCGCCACCTGGTCCACCACCACCAGCGTGTCGGCCACGTCACCGGGCAGCCCGGTGTCGTCCTCGAGGGCGTTGAAGGCCCGGGAGAGCCGGTTGCGCTCGGTGTCCAGTCGGTCGTAGCCCACCAGCCGCTTGCCGCGGTAGGTGGAGTCGGGGGCCAGCCCCGGGCGCGCCGGCGCGCGCACAGTGAGCGTCTCCGGGGCGAAGGCCACGCTGTTTTCGCTCACCTCGCCGAAGTCGAGGATCAGGACCGGGTTGCGCGGCCGCTTGGCCGCCTCCGCCTGCACGAGCACGAAGAACTCCAACGTCTCGATGCGGGACAGATCGGCGCCGCTGGGGTTGAGGATGGTGCGCAGCGAGCGCCAGCGGCGCCCCGTCGGCGTCGGCCCCACCTGCGACCGGTCGCCGACGGTCCACGCGTACCGGCGGCGCCCGGTCCCGGGCTCGACGTCGGGGATCCCGCCGGTGCGGAGCGGGTAGAGGGAGAGCCAGAGGAGCGGCTCGGCGGGCTGCACCCCGCCTCCCACCAGGCGCACGGCGGGGTCGATTTGCTGGATGGTGAACTGGACGTAGGCGCCGGCGGCATCGACGCCGTTGTTCTGGAAGGCCAGCGTGGCCGCACGGTTGAGCGCCAGCGTCCCCGCCCCCAGCCGTCCCGCCAGCGTCCCCCCGGCGGCGGGGCGCGACCCGAACCCCCAGCTGGCCTCCGCCAGCGGGATCCCCACCCCCGCCTCCCCCTCGAAGGACTCGAGGAACGCCTGGCCGGCGCTGTTGGGCTGCGGCTTGCTGAGCGCCAGCTCCCCCTCCAGCGCGAGGCGCGAGCGGGCGCTCCCCGGGCCCGCAGCGCGTCCCGGGAGCGCCCCCAGC
>JBILED010000154.1:0-6566 GCA_044352305.1 Gemmatimonas sp. | reverse complement strand
TCGTGGACACCCCGGGGCACGCCGACTTCGGCGGCGAGGTGGAGCGCATCCTGCGCATGGTGGACGGCGTCCTGCTGGTGGTGGACGCCTTCGACGGCCCCATGCCGCAGACGCGCTTCGTGCTGCGCAAGGCGCTGGCGCTGGGGCGCACCCCCATCGTGGTGATCAACAAGATCGACCGCCCGGGGGCGGATCCGCTGCGCGTGCACGACGAGGTGCTCTCGCTGTTCATCGAGCTGGAGGCCGACGAGGCGCAGCTGGACGCGCCGGTGGTGTACTGCAGCGCCAAGGAGGGGGTCAGCACCCTCGACCTCGACGTCCCCCCCACCGACCTCGTGCCGCTGTTCGAGACGATCGTGAAGACCGTCCCGCCGCCGCCGTCGGATGACACGGGGCCGTTCCAGATGCTCGTCTCCACCATCGACTACTCCAACTACCTGGGGCGGCTGGCCATCGGGCGCGTGGAGCGGGGGGTGCTCCACGTGGGCGACGGCGTCACCCTCCTCCCCGTGGAGGCGGGGGCGCCGGTGCAGCGCGGCCGCATCTCCAAGCTCTACACCATCGAGGGGCTGGAGCGGCTGGAGGCGCAGCAGGCGGGGGCCGGCGAGATCGTCATGCTGGCCGGGTTCGAGGACGTGGACATCGGCGCCACGCTCACCGACCCGGACATGCAGGAGCGCCTCGAGGGGATCACCGTGGAGGAGCCCACCATCAGCGTGGACTTCCTGGTGAACAACTCCCCCTTCGCGGGCAAGGAGGGGAAGTTCGTGACCTCGCGGCAGCTGCGCGAGCGGCTGTACAAGGAGCTGGAGCGCAACGTCGCGCTGCGCGTGGAGGACACCGACAGCACCGACACGTGGAGCGTGTCGGGGCGCGGCGAGCTCCACCTCTCCATCCTGATGGAGACCATGCGCCGCGAGGGGTACGAGTTCCAGGTGTCGCGCCCGCGGGTGATCACCCGCACTGGCCCGGATGGGGAGCGGCTCGAGCCCTACGAGGAGCTGGCCATCGACGTCCCCGAGGAGTACGTGGGGGCGGTGATCGAGAAGCTGGGGACGCGCAAGGCGGAGATGATCGAGATGAAGAACCCGGGGCAGGGGCTGGTGCGCCTCCTGTACCGGATCCCCGCGCGCGGCCTCTTCGGCTACCGCGGCGAGTTCCTCACCGACACGCGCGGCACCGGCATCATGCACCACCGGTTCCTCGAGTACGGGCCGTGGGCCGGGTACCTCTCGGGACGGTCGCGCGGCGTGCTGGTGTCCATGGAGGGGGGCACGATCATCGCCTTCGCCCTCTTCAACCTGCAGGAGCGCTCCACCCTGTTCGTGGCGCCCGGCGACCCGGTGTACGAGGGGATGCTGGTGGGGGAGAACGCCCGCCCGGGGGACATGGACGTCAACCCGTGCAAGGAAAAGAAGCTCACCAACATGCGCTCCAAGTCGGCCGACGAGCACGTGGTGCTGGAGCCCCCCCGCGAACTCACCCTCGAGGGGGCGCTGGAGTACATCGAGGACGACGAGCTCATCGAGGTGACGCCCAAGGGGCTGCGCCTGCGCAAGCGCATGCTCTCCACCAGCGACCGCAAGCGGGTGAGCCGCGAAGCCAAGCGCGAGCGGGAGCGCGACGGGGGCTGACCCCCCGCCCGGGCCCGCCTCCCGTCACCCCCGTCGGCCCGCCGGCGGGGGTGTGCGGTGTCGGGACCCGTCGTGCGGTGCCGCGGGTTGCGGAGAGGCGCCGGGGTGCTGATACTTGCGCGGTGTTCGTGCGCGGGGTTTCGTGCGCGAAGCGCGCCGCGAGCACCGGAGTCGCCTGCCGGAGGCCACGGTGCGCTTCCCGCGGTGTCCCGTCGGTCCCTCTCCGGTTCCCCCGCCGGACCGATTCCCCATCCCTCTCAGGAGATGCGTTCCATGTTGGAGCAGTACGGGTCGTCGTCGCTGGACACCCTCGAGGAGCGGCCGCTCCCCGCCTTCGCGATGGCGGTGGATGATGACGACAATTTTGACGACGAGAAGCTCGACGACGAGGACCTCGACGAGGACGACCTCGACTTCGACGACGAAGACGAGGACGACCTCGACGACGACGACGACTTGGACGACGACTTCGACGACGAGGAGGACGACGAGGACGAGGACGACGAGGAGTTCGACTTCGACGACCTCACCTTGGACGACGAGGACGATCCCGACGCCTGACGGCGATCGCCCCTCCGGTGCCCCTCCAGTGCCTGCTGGCGTGGCCGGTGCGGGCGCACCGGCGGGCCGCAGGGGGTACTTGCCGCCGGCGCCGCAGGGCCCTATTCTTGGAGGCTCTGGTGACTTCGGGATGCGCCTGCACGGGTTCCCGCTCCGGTTGCCGGGCCTGTAGCTCAGGTGGTTAGAGCGCACGCCTGATAAGCGTGAGGTCGGAGGTTCAACTCCTCCCAGGCCCACTCCTCGGCAGTTCGTCGTCGGTCTCCCATCGCCTGCGCCCCGGTGCCCCCTGCGGCTCCGGGGCGCAGGCGTTCGTTCCCCCCATGCCCCTCCACGCCCTCGGCTCCGCCTGGCAGCACTGGACGCTGGTGCCCACCCGGTTCGCGGGGCAGGTCGTGCCCGTGGCGTTCAAGCCCGGCGTCCCTGGGTACGCGGCGCCCGATACGGGGCTCGCCATGCTGGCGGAGGCCGTGCGCGCGGCCGCCGCCCGCTCGGTGATGGTGCTGGGCCCCGGCAATGGCCTGGTCGCCGCCGCCGCCCTCACCACCGGGGCCCGACAGCTCACCGTCTGGGATCGCCACGCCCCGGGAGCCGAGTCGGCGCGGCGCACCATCGCGGCGCTCCCGCCACCGGACGGCGAGGCCACCGTGGTCGATCGGCAGGGCCCCGACCCGCAGTCCCCGCTGCTGGGGGCCCACGTGGCCGCCCTGCGCCTCCCCACCGACAAGGCGGTCCTCCGGCAGCTGCTCTGGACCGCCGCCCGCCACCTGGCCCCCGGCGGACGCCTGCTGCTGGCCGGGGCCAACGAGGAGGGTGCCAAGGCGGCGGCCAAGCTCCTGGAGGAGCTCTGCACCGGCGTCACCGTGCTGGCGCAGCACAGCGCCCATCGGCTGCTATCGGCCACCCGTCCCGATACGCTCCCCCCCCAAGCACCGTGGCCCGAAGCGGCCACCCACGCCATCGTCACGGTCCCCGACGGCACCGGCGGCACGCTCACGCTCGATACCGCCCCGGGCGTCTTCTCCTGGGAGCACCTGGACGAGGCCACCGCGCTCTTGCTGGAGGTCATGGACGTCCCTGCGGGGAGCGCCGTGCTGGACCTCGGCTGCGGCGCCGGGGCCTTGGGGCTCATGGCGGCACACCGCCATGGGGCCTCGCGCGTGCTCTTGCTGGACGCCGACGCGGAGGCGGTGGACGCGGTGCACCGCACGCTCGCCCGCCACGCCCTGCCCGCGTGCGAGGCGCGCGTGAGCGACGTCGCGGCCGCCGCCCGCGACGAGACCTTCGACGTGGTGGTCACCAACCCGCCCTTCCATCTGGGAAAGGGGACCGACTATCTGCTCCCCGCGCAGTTCATCGCCGAGGCGGCCGAGCGGCTGCGTCCGGGGGGGCGACTGTTCCTGGTGGCCAACCGCACGCTCCCCTACGAGGAGGTCATCACGGCGCACTTCGGCGGTGTCCGCCGCCTCCGTGAGACGGCCCGCTTCAAGGTCCTCGGCGCAACGCGTCCGCCAGCCGTGCACGATCTGCGGCGCTGAGCACCCGCCACGCCCCCTCGGCCAGGTCGTCCAGCGCCATGGGCCCCACCGCCTCGCGGTGCAGCGCCGTGACATGGTGCCCGACCGCGGCGAACATGCGCCGCACCTGGTGGTAGCGCCCCTCGTGCAGCGTGACGCGGGCCCGGCGCGCGTCCACCGGCTCCAGCGTGGCCGGGGCGCACGGCGTGGTTTCCCCGTGCAGGTGCAGCGTCCCCCCGGCAAACGTCGCCCCCTCGTCGCCGCGCAACGGTTCCGCCAGCGTGGCGACATACACCTTCGGCACATGGTGCCGCGGCGAGGTGAGGCGATGGTTGAGGGGGCCGTCGTCGGTGAGCAGCAGCGCCCCGGTGGTGTCGGCGTCCAGCCGCCCCACCGGGGCCAGCACCGGATCCCGCTGTCGGAAGCGCGCGGGGAGCAGGTCGTACACCAGCGGCGGGCGGTCCTGCCGCGAGCAGACGTACCCCGCGGGCTTGTGCAGCAGGAGCACCACGCCGGGGGGAGGGTCCAGCGGGACCCCGTCCACCCGCACCTCGTCGTGGACAAAGGGATCCCGGTCCGCCAGCGGGCGTCCCGCCGCGTCGGTCACGCGCCGCGCGGCAATCCACCGCTCGCAGTCGCGGCGGGGGGCATAACCCAGATGGGCGAGGTATTGCGACAGGCGCACGGGCGGCGGGAGCGAAAGCGGGGGGCGATGGGCAGGGCGAGGTGCGGGCGGTGCGGCCCGCCGTCGGAACGTTTGGCCCCGGGCGCGTGTTGCGCAGGGGTTCGTCCTGGCGGCGGCCACAGGCAAGTTATAGCGCGTCGCCATCGGTCCCCTTCCGCACCCGTGCCATGACCAGCTCCCGCCCCCGCCCGAAGCCGCCTGTCACCGGCGACTTCTATGGCTACTTCGACGCCCTCCCCGAGGCGGTGAACGCCCCGCGGCGGAAACTGCGGCAGTTCATGAGCGAGGAATGGGAGCCGCAGGCCAACGCGTATTGGGAGAAGGCGGAGTTCCCGCGCGAGTACCTCGTGGGGCGCATGCGCGAGCTGGACCTGCTGCATGACGCCTTCACCCCGGAGCGCGCCCCGTACGCCACCGTGGGGGACGGGCTGCTGGCCATGGAGCTGTCCCGGGTGGACCCGTCCCTGGCCACCTTCTTCGGGGTGCACGCGGGGCTGTGCATGGGCTCCATCGCGCTGTGCGGCAGCGACGAGCAGCAGGCCGAGTGGCTCCCCAAGCTGCGCCGCTGGGAGCTGGTGGGGGCCTTCGGGCTCACCGAGCCGGAGGTGGGGTCGGGGGTGGCGCGCGGGCTCACCACGACGTGCCGGCGCGAGGGGGACCACTGGGTCCTCAACGGGCAGAAGAAGTGGATCGGGAACTCCACCTGGTGCGACCTCGTGGTGGTCTGGGCGCGCGACGAGGAGAGCCAGCAGGTGAAGGGCTTCATCGTCCGCACCGGGCTGCCCGGGTACTCGGCGGTGATGATGCCGGGGAAGATCGCCCAGCGGACGGTGCACAACGGCCTGATCACGCTGCGCGACGTGCGGGTGGCCGAGGCCGACCGGCTGCAGCGGGCGCACAGCTTCGCCGACACGCAGCGGGTGCTGGTGATGGCGCGGTGCGGGACGGCGTGGCAGGGGGTGGGGTGCGGGATGGGCGCCTACGAGCACGCGCTGCGGTACGCGCAGGAGCGGACGCAGTTCGGGCGCCCCATCGGCGGCTTCCAGCTGGTGCAGGCCAAGCTGGTGACCATGCTGGGGAACGTGACCGCCAGCATCGGGCTGGCGCTGCGGGCCGCGCAGCTGCAGGACGAGCGCGGGCCGGTGGACGAGCTGTCGGCGCTGGCGAAGCAGTTCTGCGCGGCGAAGTGCCGGGAGACGGTGGCGCTGGCGCGCGACGCGCTGGGAGGGAACGGGATCCTGCTGGAGTACCACGTGGCGCGCCTCTTCGCCGATGCCGAGGCGATCTACTCGTACGAGGGGTCCAACGAGATCAACACCATGATCGTGGGGCGCGCGATCACGGGGCTGTCGGCGTTCGTGTAAGGGTGGGGCGGAACGCCGCGGGCCGTCGTCACCCCACGGGGATGCGGATGTGCACGCGGCACCCGCCGCCGGGGGTGTCCCCCAGGCGGAAGGCGAAGCGGTTGCCGTAGAGCGTGGCGAGGCGCTGGCGGGTGTTGGTGAGGCCGATCCCCAGGCCGTCCACCGACGGGTTGACCGCCAGGAAGCTCCCCGTCTCGGTGAGCGTGCCTTCGAGCCCCGTGCCGTTGTCCTCCACCAGGAGGTCCAGCATGGCGCCGTCGCGGGTGACGGCCACGCGGATGCGCTGGTCGGCCTGCCCGGGGACGAGGCCGTGCTTGAGGGCGTTTTCCACCAGCGGCTGCAGGAGGAAGCTGGGGACGGGGACATCCACGGCCTGCGGGTCGACCGTGAGGTCCACCTCCAGCCCCGCGCCGTAGCGCACGCGCGCCACCTCGAGGTAGGCCTCCACGAGCTCGATTTCCTGCCAGAGGGGGATGAGCGAGGTGCCGGCCCGGCGGAGCGACATGCGCAGGAGGTCGCTCACGCGGGTGAGGGTGCGCTGGGCCTCGCGCACATCCTCCTCCATGAGCGCCGCCACGGCGTTGAGCGCGTTGAAGAGGAAGTGCGGGTTGAGCTGGAGGCGGAGCGCCTCCAGCTGGGTGCGGGCCAGCGCCTGCTGCAGTTCGTTGGCGTCCTGGTCGCGCTCGCGGTAGCGGCGGACGAACTCGACCATGTAGGCGGTGCCCAGCACGGCCCAGTAGAGGACCACCTGCATGTCGAGGTGCCCGAGCACCGCGCCGCGCAGCGCCGCGCGGAAGCCGGCGGCGTG
>JBILED010000153.1:0-6580 GCA_044352305.1 Gemmatimonas sp. | reverse complement strand
GGGGCTGAGGGAGAGGTACGAGGGGACAAGGGCCATGGCGGACGTACTCGGACCTATGGCCTCACCCTCTCTCCCTCATCCCCAGGGCCCCTCGGCGCAGCCTGAGGCAGGAGAAGCCGGGGAGAGGCACCAGACGCCCCCTCGACGGCTCTGGCGGTACATTCCGGGTTTCCTTCCATCCCGGGTCCCGTTCATGCGCCTCTCCAGTCGCCTTGCGCCGGCCCTTGCCGGCGCCCTCGTCGCGTTCCCCCTCCTGCTGCTCGCGCAGGACCGGTCGCAGTCGCGGTCCACGGTGTCCACGACCCTGGGAGTGGTGGCCACGGAGAGCGTGCTGGCGTCGCAGGTGGCGGCGCGGGTGCTGGAGGCGGGGGGGAACGCCATTGATGCGGCCATCGCCGCCAACGCCATGATGGGGCTGGTGGCCCCCATGAACGACGGCATCGGGGGGGACCTCTTTGCCATCGTCTACGAGGCCAAGACCGGAAAGCTGCATGGGCTCAACGCCTCCGGGTGGGCGCCGCGCGGCCTCACGCCGGCGTTCCTGCGCGCGCAGGGGCTCACCCGCATGCCGCCGCGCGGCATCCATGCCGCCACCGTGCCGGGGGCGGTGAAGGGGTGGGAGGCGCTGCACACGCGCTTCGGGCGGCTCCCCATGGCCGACATCCTCGCCCCGGTCATCCAGCATGCGCAGCTGGGGTTCCCCGTGGGGGAGGTGGTGAGCGTGTACTGGCAGGACAGCGAGGCGGTGCTGCGCGAGGATGCGCCCACGGCGGCCACCTTCCTCCCCGGGGGGCGGGCGCCGCGCCCGGGGGAGCTCTTCCGCAATCCGGAGCTGGCGTGGAGCTACCGGCAGATTGCCGCCGAGGGGGCCAAGGCGTTCTACACCGGCGCGATTGCGCGGCAGCTGCTGGCCAGCACGCGCGCGCACGGTGGCACGATGACCGCCGCCGACCTGGCCGAGTACGACGTGGAGTGGGTGACGCCGGTGTCCACCACCTATCGCGGGTGGACCGTGTACGAGCTGCCGCCCAACGGGCAGGGGATTGCCGCGCTGCAGATGCTCAACATCCTGGAGCGGTACCCGCTGGCGGAGTGGGGGCACAACAGCGCGCGCACGCTGCACGCGATGATCGAGGCCAAGAAGCTGGCGTATGCCGACCTGCAGCGGCATGTGGGGGACCCGCGGTTCGTGCGGGTGCCGGTGGCGGGGCTGATTGGCAAGCCGTACGCCGACCGGCAGGCGGCGCGCCTCAGCGCCACGCGCGCGGCGTGCGACGTGAGCGGCGGGGAGCCCGAGGGGTCGGTGGACAACGGCACCACCTACCTGGCGGTGGCCGACAAGGAGGGGAACCTGGTGTCGTTCATCCAGAGCAACTACAGCACCGTGGGGTTTGGCGCGGGGCTGACCGTGGGGACCGCCGGGTTCGTGTGGCACAACCGGGGCGCGGGGTTCTCGCTGGACGCCGCCAGCCCCAACGTGCTGGCGGGGCGCAAGCGGCCGCTGCACACGATCATCCCCGCGTTCATGGAGAAGGGGGAGGAGAAGGTGGCGTTCGGCATCATGGGCGGGTGGAACCAGTCGCAGGCGCACGCGCAGTTCGTGGCCAACCTGGCGGACTTCGGGATGACGTTGCAGGGGGCGCTGGACGCGCCGCGCTTCTCGAAGGAGACCTTTGCCGGGTGCGACGTGAACGTCGAGGCGCGGATCCCGCGGGCGGTGCGCGACTCGCTGGCGGCGCTGGGGCACGAGATCGTGATGCGCGGCGACTACTCCAGCACGCGCATGGGGGCGGGGCAGGCGGTGCGGCGCCACCTGGGCACCGGGCTCAACAGCGGTGCCAGCGACCCGCGCAAGGACGGCGCGGCGATCAGCGAGCTGCCGCCGATGCCTTCGCCGCCTCCCAGGCGCTGATCTCTTCCATCGCGCCCAGCAGGTACCCCAGCTGGTCCACCCCCTCCAGCAGGCAGTGCCGCGCAAAGGGGGCCAGCGGGAAGGTCCACGACTGCCCCCCCGCCACCACCGTTCCCGCCGCCACGTCCACCACCACCGGCGCGTCGGGGTGCGCGGCGAGGTGTGCCACCACGGCGGCGTGCGCCTCGGGGGTGACCTGCACCGGGACCACGCCATTCTTGAGGGCGTTGTTGCGGAAGATGTCGGCGAACGACGGCGCCACCACCGCCTGGATGCCGTAGTCGGCCAGCGCCCAGGGGGCGTGCTCGCGGGAGGACCCGCAGCCGAAGTTGCGCCCCCCCACCAGCACGCGGCGCCCGGCGGCGGTGGGGGCGTTGAGGACGAACCCCGGGCGCGGCGCGCCGGCGTCGTCGTAGCGCCAGTCGGCGAAGAGGTGCTCCCCCAGCCCGCGCCGCGACGTGGTCTTGAGGAAGCGCGCCGGGATGATCTGGTCGGTGTCGATGTCGTCCACCGGCAGGAGCAGCGCCGGGGAGTCGATGCGGTGGATGCGCGTGGGCATGGCGGGTCCGCGTGGGTCAGGAGGCCGGACGCCCCGCGAGGAGCGGGCGCGGGTCGGTGATGCGCCCGGTGAGCGCGCTGGCGGCGGCGGTGGCGGGGGAGGCCAGGAAGGTGCGCCCCCCCTTCCCCTGCCGCCCCTCGAAGTTGCGGTTGCTGGTGCTCACGGCGTATTCGCCGGGGGCCAGCTGGTCGCCGTTCATGGCGATGCACATGGAGCAGCCGCTCTCGCGCCACTCGGCGCCCGCGTCGCGGAAGACGCGGTCGAGCCCCTCGGCCTCGGCCTTCCGCTTGACCGCCTGCGAGCCGGGGACCACGAGCATGCGCACGTCGGGGGCGATGCGCCGCCCGCGCAGCAGCTGGGCGGCGGCGCGCAGGTCGCCCAGGCGCGAGTTGGTGCAGCTGCCGATGAACACGACGTCCACCTTCTGCCCGGCAATGGGGCGCCCGGCGTCGAGCCCCATGTAGGCCAGCGCCTGAGCGTGCTGGGCGCGGTCGGTGGCGTCCTCCAGCGCCTCGGGGGCGGGGATGGCGGCGGTGACCGGGATGGCCATCCCGGGGTTGGTGCCGTAGGTGACCATGGGGGCGATGGCCGAGGCGTCCACCACGACGGTGCGATCGTAGGGGGCCGCCGGGTCGGAGCGGAAGGCGCGCCAGCGGGCCACGGCGGTGTCCCACGCGGCGCCGCGCGGCGCGTGTGGGCGCCCCTTGAGCCAGGCGAAGGTGGTGTCGTCCGGGGCGATGAGCCCGGCGCGCGCCCCCAGCTCGATGGACATGTTGCACACCGTCATGCGCCCTTCCATGTCCAGTGCGCGGATGGCGGGGCCGGTGTACTCCACCACGTGCCCCGCGCCGCCAGCCACCCCCACCTGCGCGATGATGGCCAGCACGAGGTCCTTGGCGGTGACCCCCTCGCCGAGGGCGCCCTCGACGCGCACTTCCATGGTCCTGGGGCGCGCCTGCAGGAGGCACTGCGTGGCCAGCACGTCGGCCACCTCGGAGGTGCCGATGCCGAAGGCGAGCGCCCCGAAGGCGCCGTGGGTGCTGGTGTGCGAGTCGCCGCACACGATGGTCATCCCCGGGAGGGTGTGCCCCCCCTCGGGACCGATGACGTGGACGATGCCGCGCTCCTCGTCGCCCAGGTCGTGGAGGCGGATGCCGAAGGCGTCGCAGTTGGCGCGGAGGGCGTCCAGCTGGCGCGCGGCCTGCGGGTCGAGCACCGCCAGCTGCCGCCGGTCGGCGACGGGGCGGGTGGGGGTGCTGTGGTCCATCGTGGCGAGGGTGCGGTCGGGGCGGCGCACCGGGAGCCCGCGCACGCGGAGCTCGTCGAAGGCCTGCGCCGAGGTGACCTCGTGCACGAGGTGGAGGTCGACGTAGAGGATGGCCGGGGCGTCGGCCGACTCGGGGCGCACCACGTGGGCGTCCCACAGCTTGTGCGCGAGGGTGCGCGGCGCGGTGCGGGCGCGGAGCAGCGTGTTGAGCGCGTTGACGTACGCCTCGGCGGTGGCCACCAGGATGTCGGTGTGCGCCGCGAAGCCGGTATAGCGCACCTCGCGCGGAAGGGTGTCCTGCGGGTGCGTGTGCGCGGCGGGGGCGCCGGTGGCGCGGAGGCGCACGGTGACGCCACCGACGGCGTTGATCCCCTCGGTGACCGCGTCCACGCCGAACTCCACCAGCTCGGCCACGTCGCCCACCACGTCGTTGATGGCGCGGCAGACGGCGTCCACGGGGCCGTCCCCCTGCGCGGCGGCCACGAAGGGGTTCCCCTCGGGGCCCACCAGGCGCACGGTGGCGGTGGGGATGGCGTGGGTGCCGGTGGAGACCTGCACCAGCTCCAGGCGGTAGAGCGGCTCGGTGCGACGCGCCTCGCCGTGCACCAGCGCCTCGAGGTCGCGGTCGTCCACCACCTTCTTGCGGTCGGCCACTTCCTTGAAGCGGGTGAAGACGGCAGAGAGCTCCTCCTCGGTGAGGTGGTGCCCCATCGTCTCCAGGTGGCGACGGAGGGCGTGGCGTCCGGAGTGCTTGCCGAGGACCAGCCGCCCCCCCTCGAGCCCCACCAGCTCGGCGCTCATGATCTCGTAGGTGCCGCGGTGCTTGAGGATCCCGTCCTGGTGGATCCCCGCCTCGTGGGCGAAGGCGTTCCCCCCCACGACCGCCTTGTTGGGGGGCGTGCGGATGCCGGTGCACTGCGCCACGAGGCGCGAGGCGCGCCCGATCTCGCGGGTGTGGATGTCGGTGTCCACGCCGAAGTGGGCGCGGCGCGTGTGCAGCGCCATCACCACCTCCTCGAGGGCGGCGTTCCCGGCGCGCTCGCCGACGCCGTTGATGGTGCACTCCACCTGCCGGGCACCGGCACGCACGGCGGCGAGGGAGTTGGCCACGGCGAGGCCGAGGTCGTCGTGGCAGTGCGCGGAGAGGATGACGCCGCGCGCGCCGGGGACGCGCTCGCGGATGCCCGCGATGAGCGCGCCGTACTCCTCGGGGGTGGCGTAGCCCACCGTGTCGGGGATGTTGAGGGTGGTGGCACCGGCCTCGATGGCGGCGGCGAGCACTTCGTACAGGAACTCGCGGTCGCTGCGCGACGCGTCCTCGGGGGAGAACTCCACGTCGGGGGTGCAGCCGCGCGCGAGGGCCACCATGCGCCGCGCGGTGTCCAGCACCTGGGCGCGCGTCATGCGCAGCTTGTGCTCCAGATGCAGGTCGGAGGTGGCGATGAAGGTATGGATGCGCCGGTGCCTGGCGGGGGCGATGGCGGTGGCGCACTTCTCGATGTCGGCGGGGTTGGCGCGCGCCAGCCCGCAGATGACGGGCGCCCCCTCCGAGCGCCCCACCGACTCGGCGATCTCGCGCACCGCCTCCCAGTCCCCCGGGGAGGCGGCGGGGAAGCCGGCCTCGATAATGTCCACCCCCAGGCGGTGCAGCTGCCGCGCCACCTCGAGCTTCTCCTCGCAGGTCATGGTGCACCCGGGGGCCTGCTCGCCGTCGCGCAGCGTGGAGTCGAAGATGCGGACGCGCTCGGCGCCGCCGCCGTCGGCTTGCGCCGACCCCGCGTCGGCCGCCGCGCTCACGCGCCCCCCTGCCCCGGGCGTACCTCCCGGGGATCCAGGAAGGGCATCATGCGCCGCAGCTGCGCCCCCACCCGCTCGATGGGGTGGTCGATGTCGCGCTGCCGGTCGGCGTTGAAGCGCGGGCGCCCGGCCTCGTTCTCGGCGATCCACGCGCGGGCGAAGGTGCCGTCCTGGATGTCGGCCAGCAGCTGCTTCATGGCCGCGCGGGTGGCGTCGGTGACGATGCGCGGCCCGGCGTGGTAGTCGCCGTACTCCGCGGTGTCGCTGACCGAGTGGCGCATGTAGTTGAGCCCCCCCTGGTACATGAGGTCCACGATGAGCTTGAGCTCGTGGAGGCACTCGAAGTAGGCCAGCTCGGGGTCGTAGCCGGCGTCGGTGAGCGTCTCGAAGCCGGCCTTGACCAGCGCCGAGACGCCGCCGCAGAGGACGGCCTGCTCGCCGAAGAGGTCGGTCTCCGTCTCGTTGCGGAAGGTGGTCTCGAGCACGCCGGCGCGGGTGCAGCCGATGGCGCGGGCGTAGGCGAGGGCGTGCGCGGCCGCGGTGCCGCTGGCGTCCTGGTGCACCGCGAACAGCGCGGGGACGCCGCCGCCCCCCTGGTACAGCTCGCGGACGCGATGCCCGGGGGACTTGGGGGCCACCATGCTCACGTCCACGCCGGCCGGGGGGGTGATGGCGCCGTAGTGGATGTTGAAGCCGTGCGCGAACATCAGCGTGTCGCCGGGGGCCAGGTGCGGCGCGATGTCGGCCGCGTACAGCGCCTGCTGGATGTGGTCGGGGACGAGCAGCATGACCACGTCGACCTCGGAAGCGGCGGCGGCCACGTCGGTGACGCGCAGCCCCGCGGCCTCGGCCTTGGCGCGGCTGGCGGAGGCGGCGGGGAGCCCCACCCGCACGTCGCAGCCGCTGTCGCGGAGGTTGAGGGCGTGGGCGTGCCCTTGCGAGCCGAAGCCGATGATGGCGATGCGGCGGCTGGCGAGGAGGGACGGATCGGCGTCGACGTCGTAGTAGAGGCGGGGCATGGCGAAGGAGGGGGGAGGGAGTGCGA
>JBILED010000152.1:0-6586 GCA_044352305.1 Gemmatimonas sp. | reverse complement strand
CCGCGTCCCACGCCCAGTACCCCGCCCACCCCAGCTCCACGTACGCCCACCACATCCCCAGCACGATGCCGATGGTGAGGAAGAACCAGGAGAGCAGCGCCCACTTGCGCACCGCCCCCAGCCACGCCGTGTCGTACCGGCGGGTGACCAGCGCGCCGATGGCGAAGGCGAAGGGGACCGCCGTGGCGACCAGCCCCAGGTAGAGCATGGGCGGGTGCGCCGCCATCCCCGGGTTCTGCAGCTGCGGGTTCATCCCGCGCCCGTCGGGGGGGACCCAGTCGAGGCGCTCGAAGGGGTTGGCCCCGAACGCCAGGGTCATGAGGAAGAACAGCGCGCACACCGCCAGCGTCCCCGTCACCCACGGCATCAGCGCGCGGTTGCGGTGCCGGTTGGTGTACACCGCCACGGTGGCGTAGAGCGTGAGGATGAGCGCCCAGAACAGCAGCGACCCCGCCTGCCCCGCCCAGAAGGCGGTGAACAGGTACACCGTAGGGAGGTTGGCGCTGGTGTACGACGCGACGAACTTGATGGAGAAGTCGTGCGTGAAGAGCGCGGTCCACAGCCCCAGCGACGCCACCAGCGTGAAGCCGAAGGTGGCGTACACCGCGCGTTCGCCGCTGCGCACGAGGTCGGCGCGCCCTTGGGCGCCACCGGCAAACGAAACCGTGGCGGCCCAGGCGGCCATCAGGAGGGCCACCCAGAGCGCCAGTTCACCCGCGAGAATCATGTGGCCTCAGGCGCGGGGCGCCGACGTCCCCTGCTGGTAGCCCGGGGTCTGCTGGTACTTGTCGGGGGCGTTCTCGTAGCGCGACGCGCACTTGGCCAGCAGCGTGGTGGCCTGGAAGGTGCCGTCGCGGTCAAGCCGCCCTTCCACCACGACATCCACGCCGTCGGTGAAGGTGTCGGGCGCCACGCCGCGGTAGAGCACCGCGTAGGTCTGCGCCCCGTCGGTCATGCGGAACGTGAGCGACCGGCCGGAGGGATCGCGCACGATGGTCCCCGACACGACGCGGGCCCCCACCTTGACCCCGGTGTTCCGGAAGCGCGGGTTGGACGCCACCTTCCCCGCCAGTTCGGTGGGGGTGAGGTAGTACGTGGCGGTGTCCTCGATGGAACTGGCCATGAGGTACCCGGCCGTCCCCAGCACGAGGAGGCCGCCAAACAGGAACTTGGTGCGAGCTTTCACGGGAAGCCGTCCTGGTCCGTGGCGATTCCGAGGAGGTTACTCGGGGAAATCTACCGCGCGCCGGCCGTTCAGGGGAGGGCGTCCTCGTCATCCCGCGCCCAGGCCAGCGCAGCGCGCACCGCCCGCCGCCACCCCCGATAGGCCGGGTCGATGACCGACCGCTCGCCGGCCGGGACGAAGGTCCGCGTCTCCTGGGACGACAGGAACCCCGAGGCCGACGGCCACACCCCCACCGCCAGCCCCGCGAGCCCCGCCGCCCCCAGCGCCGTCGTCTCCACCATCCTCGGCCGTTCCACGGGCACCCCCAGCACGTCGGCCTGGAACTGCATCAGCCAGTCGTTCGCGCTGGCCCCCCCGTCGACCCGCAGGCGATCGAAGGGGACGCCCCCCTGCGCGCGCATCGCCCCCAGCACGTCCCGCGTGGCATAGGCCATCGCCTCCAGCGCCGCGCGCACCAGGTGCGCGCGCGTGGTGCCGCGCGTGAGCCCCACGATGGTCCCGCGGGCGTTCGGCTCCCAGTCGGGGGCCCCGAGCCCCACGAGCGCGGGCACGAAGTACACCCCGTCATT
Source organism: Gemmatimonas sp. (assembly GCA_044352305.1). GTDB lineage: Bacteria > Gemmatimonadota > Gemmatimonadetes > Gemmatimonadales > Gemmatimonadaceae > Gemmatimonas. The sequence goes on along the minus strand of JBILED010000152.1, from coordinate 4,831 downwards.
CCACGGCAGCGACCGCGCCAGCGCCTCCGACTCCGCCGCGTGGGCCAGCACCCCCAGCCCGTCGCGCAGCCACTGCACCGCCGCCCCGGCGATGAAGATGGACGCTTCCAGCGCGTACACCGGCGCCCCGCGGTCGTCGCACGCGATGGTGGTGAGCAGCCCCTCCCCCGCCCCGGGGCGGTGTTGCCCCGTGTTGAGCAGGAGGAACGCCCCCGTCCCGTACGTGTTCTTCCCCCCGCCCGGCGCCCACCCGCCCTGTCCGAACAGCGCGGCCTGCTGGTCGCCGGCAAGGCCGGCGATGGGGAGCGCCACCCCCAGCGCCTCGGGGACCGTGGTCCCGATCACCCCGCTGGAGGGGACCACCGCGGGGAGCACCTCCGGCGGCACCCGCAGGAGCGCGCACAGCGCAGGGCTCCACGCCCGGGCCTCCAGGTCGTACAGCATGGTGCGCGACGCGTTGGTGTGGTCGGTGACATGCACCGCGCCGCCGGTCAGGTGCCACACCAGCCAGCTGTCGATCGTCCCCGCCGCCAGCTCCCCCCGCTCGGCCCGCTCCCGCACCCCCGGGAGATCCAGCAGCCACTCCAGCTTGGTGCCGCTGAAGTACGGGTCGGTCACCAGCCCGGTCCGCTCGCGGATCCACGCCGCGTCCCCCGCCAGGGTGGCGCACCGCTCGGCCGTGCGCCGGTCCTGCCACACGATGGCACGGTGCACCGCCTCCCCCGTACGGCGGTCCCACAGCACCACCGTTTCCCGCTGGTTGGTGATGCCCACCGCCACCGGCGTCGTCCCGGACGCCGCGATCGCCTCGCGCGCCGCGTCCAGCACGCCGGCCAGCAGCTCGTGCGGGTCGTGCTCCACCCATCCCGGGCGCGGGTAGTGCTGCGTGAGCTCGCGATAGGCGCGCCCCCGCACGGCGCCGTCGCGCCCGATGACGAGGCAGGTGGTGCCGGTGGTCCCCTGGTCGATGGCAAGGACGGCGGTCATGCGCGCCCACTCGTGGTGAAAGGGACGGCGGGGCGTCAGGCGAGGAAGGGGGGCTGCACGAACCCGCGATCGGTGAGGTACGCCGTGACCAGCGCGCGCGGCGTGACGTCGAAGGCGGGGTTCCACGCGGCCACCCCCTCAGGGAGCGGGGCCAGCTCGTCGGCCGCGCGGTGTTCGATGACGATGGCCGTGCCGTCCGGCGTGGCGGGATCGATGGTGCTGGTGGGGGCCACCACGATGAAGGGGACGGCGGCCGCCTGCGCCGCCAGCGCCACCGCCAGCGTGCCCACCTTGTTGGCCACGTCGCCGTTGGCCGCGATGCGGTCGGCCCCCACCAGCACCACGTCCACCGCGCCGCCGGCCAGCAGCGCCGCCACCGCACCGTCGGGGAGGACGGTAACCGGGATGCCGGCGCGGGCCAGCTCCCAGGCGGTGAGCCGCGCCCCCTGCCGCAGCGGGCGCGTCTCGGTGGCGTACACATGCACCGCGCGCCCCAGCGCGTGCGCCGCGTACACCGGGGCCAGCGCCGTGCCGGCGCCGGCGGTGGCCAGCGCGCCGGCGTTGCAGTGCGTGAGCACCCGGGCCCCATCGGGAAGCAGCCCCAGCCCGTGGGCGCCGATGGCCTCCCCCATGGCCACGTCCTCGGCGCGGATCGCCTCGGCCTCCGCCCGGAGCGCGGCCAGGAGGGCGTGGGCGGGCGCCTCCGGCGGGAGGGCGCACGCCACGCCGCGCAGCCGGTCCACGGCCCAGCGCAGGTTCACGGCGGTGGGCCGGGCGGCGGCCAGGCGCTCGCCATAGGCGGTCGCCCACGCCGCCAGCGCCGCCCGCGAGGCGGCGGGCTCCGCCGCGGCGGCCGCCTCCACCGCCACCACCAGGCCGATGGCCGCCGCCACCCCGATGGCCGGGGCCCCCCGCACCGCCAGCGTACGGATGGCGTCGATGGTGTCCTCCAGCGCGACCAGGTCGCGCACCACCTCGGCACCGGGAAGGTGCCGCTGGTCGAGGAGGCGCAGGGCGCGCTGGTCGGGGGACCATCCAACGGCGGGGTGGGGAGGCACGGCGCAAACGTAGCACCGTCGTGGCCCCCCTCGGCAGGGTGGTAGATTGCCCGCATGGCGCGGGGCGGCTGTCGGCCCGCGCGCGGCCTCCCCTCGGGGGGCCCCGTCTCCCCGTTCTCCCAGTGCCTGCCATGTCCTACCAGGTCCTCACCGTTGCCGTGGCCGACCGGATCGCCACGCTCACCGTGAACCGTCCGGAGAAGCTCAACGCGCTGAATGACGCCACCATCACCGAGCTGGGGATGGCGATCGAGGAGCTGGTGGCGCGGGAGGATGTGGGCGGGATCCTGCTGACCGGGGCGGGGCGCGCCTTCGTGGCGGGGGCGGACATCAGCGAGCTGCAGGGGCAGGCGCCGGCGGAGGCGCAGCGCCGCGCGCGGGCCGGGCAGCTGGTGTTCCGCCGGTTCGAGGCCAGCCCCAAGCCGGTGATCGCGGTGCTCAACGGCTTCGCCCTGGGGGGCGGGTGCGAGCTGGCCATGGCGTGCCATGTGCGCGTGGCCAGCGAGGCCGCCCGGCTGGGGCAGCCCGAGGTGAAGCTGGGGCTGGTTCCCGGGTTTGGCGGGTCGCAGCGGCTGCCGCGGCTGGTGGGGCGCGGGGCGGCGCTCAAGCTGCTCCTCACCGGGGAGATCATCGACGCCGCCGAGGCGCACCGGATCGGGCTGGTGGACGTGCTGGTGCCGGCAGCGCAGCTGCTGGACACCGCCACCGCGCTGCTGCGCGCGATGCTGGCCAACGGGCCGCTGGCGCTGGCCGGGTGCCTGGCGCTGGTGCACCGCGGGCTGGAGGTGCCGCTGGACGAGGGGTGCGCCATCGAGGCGGACCAGTTCGGGTTGCTCTCGGCCACGGAGGACATGCGCGAAGGGACGGCGGCGTTCCTGGAGAAGCGCGCCCCGCAGTTTCGCGGGCGCTGACGCGCCGCGCCGCCCTGCCCCCGCGCCCGGGTCCGACCTGTTCATGCTGGCCCACCTGACGGTGCGCGATTTCCGCAACCTGGCCGTGCTGGAGCTGCCGCTGTCCCCGGCCGGGGTGGTGGTGATCGGGGAGAACGGCCAGGGGAAGACCAACCTGCTGGAGGCGGTGGCGTACCTGGGGCAGCTGCGTTCGGTGCGGGGGGCGCGGGACGCCGACGTGGTGCGCTTTGGCGCGGGGGGGTTCCATGTGCGGGGGACGCGCGCGCCGGGGGCGGTGCCGCAGGTGGTGGGGGTGGGGTACGAGCGGACGGGGAAGCAGAAGCGGGTGACGCTGGACGGGGTGGAGGTGCCGCGTCTGGCCTCGGCGCTGGGGGCGGTGCCCTCGGTGGGATTCTCCCCGGCGGACGTGGCGCTGGTCGCCGGCGGCCCCGGGGAGCGCCGACGCTACCTGGACGTGCTGCTCTCGCTCACGGTGCCCGGCTACCTGGCGGCGCTGCAGCGGTACCGCGGGGCGCTGGAGCGGCGCAATGCCCTGCTGCGGCAGGGGGTGCGGGGGGGACGGGGGACCTTGGCGGCCGAGGTGGCGGCGTGGGAGCCGGCGCTGGCGGAGGCGGGGGGGGTGCTGGCGGCGGCGCGCGTGGCGTTCGTGGGGCGGCAGGCCGAGCGGCTGTCGGCGACGTGCGCGGCCATCGGGGAGGGGGCGCCGGTGACGATGCGCTACGACGGCGGCGCGGCCGATTACCTGGCGGCCTTCGCGCAGCAGCGGGAGGGCGAGTTGCGGCGGGGGATGACGCTGGTGGGGCCGCACCGGGACGACCTGGTGGTGCAGCTGGGGGCGCGCGACCTGCGCACGTTCGGGTCCAACGGGCAGCAGCGGAGCGCGGCGATCGCGCTGCGGCTGGTGGAGCTGGCGGTGATGACCGCGGCGCTGGGGGCACCGCCGCTGCTGCTGCTGGACGATCCGTTTGCGGAGCTGGACCTGGGGCGGGCCGCGCGGGTGCTGGCGCTGCTGGAGGAGACCGCCGGCGCGCAGCTGCTGCTGGCGGTGCCGCGGGCGGAAGACGTGCCGTCGGCGTGGACGCGGCTGGAGCGGCGCGCGATGCGCGCGGGGGTGGTGACGTGAGGGGGGACGGGGCGGAGCGACGGCGGCCGGCGGCGGTGGGGGATGTGCTGGCGGCGGTGCTGGCGCGGGCGGGGCTGACGGAGCGGGTGGCGCAGGCGGGGGTGATCCCGGCGTGGGGGGCGCTGGTGGGGGCGCAGATCGCGGAGGTGACCGACCCGGTGCGGCTGTCGGCGGACGGGACGCTGGTGGTGCGGGTGCGCTCGCATGCGTGGATGCAGGAGCTGTCGCTGCTGGAGCCGGAGCTGCTGCGGTCGTTGAACGGCGATCCGGCGCGTCCGCCGGTGGCGCGGCTGCGCTGGGTGGCGTGGTAGGGGGGAGGCGCGCGCCGGTGGGCCGGCGGGGCGACGGCGGCCGTTCGGAATTTGGAAGTTGTTATGAATCAAAGTGTTAGCCAGACGCAGCCCGGTTGATTCCCCTCGCGGATCCTGCTAGCTTTCGGGATTGTGTTTCCGGGCCAGCGGGAGCGTCCCCAGCGGGGGCCGCTCCTTCGGGACCCGCCCATCCGGAACGACGGTCAGGCACGAGTGGACATGGCACAGCGCAGCGCGGCAGGGAACGAGGGCGCCGAGGGGGGGAGCGGGGAGTACGGCGCCCAGAGCATCACGGTGCTCAAGGGGTTGGAGGCGGTGCGGATGCGTCCCGGGATGTACATCGGGTCGACGTCGGCGCGCGGACTGCACCACCTGGTGTACGAGGTGGTGGACAACTCCATCGACGAGGCGCTGGCCGGCTACGCGAAGCGCGTGGCGGTG
>JBILED010000035.1:0-19479 GCA_044352305.1 Gemmatimonas sp. | reverse complement strand
CACCCCCTGCGTGCGCGCGCGGGCCACGTTGACCAGCTGGTACCCCTGCAGCCCGGCCGCCGTGGTCCCCGCAAATCGCCACTCCACCAGCTGGTCCACGTCGGTGCGGTACCACTCCACGTCGGCCGACCAGTGACGCGCCGGCGCCCACGTTCCCCCTACCCCACGACTCCAGGACTGCTCCGGGCGAAGCCCCGGGTTCCCGGCCAGCGAATAGCCGGCCACCGGATTGGTGAACTGGTAGCGGACCTCCTTGAACCCCGGCGCCCGGAAGCCGCGCGCCACGTTGCCGCGCAGGCGCAGCGCGGGGTGCGCGTGCCACGCGGCCCCCAGCGACGGGTTCCAGGTGCCCCCCCACAGCGCGCTGTGGGTGCCGCGCACCCCCGCCGACAGCAACCAGCGCCCGCGGGTGTACGCGTCGCGCACGAAGGCCTCGCGCACCACGTCGCTCCCGCGGGTGCCGTCCAGCTTGTCCGGCGCCACCAGGGCGCGCCGCACGTGCAGCAGGCCCGCGTCCAGCACATGCCCCCCCACGGCGCGCGACCACGAGGCCAGGAGGCGCTGCTGTCCCTCGCGCTGCTCCAGCGAGTCGGCCGAGCCGCGCACGGGGAGGAGGCCCCGCGCCTGGCGGTACTGGTACTGGAACGCCTGCGCCGAGGCCCGCAGGCGCACCGCGCCCCCCAGCAGCGGCCCCGTCCCTTCCACGAACCCCTGCGCTCCCAGGTTGTCGATGAAGCCGTTGAGGCGCGCGTCCAGCGGGAAGCGCTGGCGCTCCCGGCTCCCCTGGGCGTCCAGGCGCAGTTGCCACCCACCGGCGAGGGCCACCCGCACGTCGCTGCGCACGTCATACACGCGCTGCAGCGTGCTCCCCGCCGCGTCATAGCCGGCCAGCCGATCCGCCTGGCGCCACCCGCCGCTCAGCCGCGCCCCAAGGCGGCCGCGCGAGCCGCTGAGCATGAGGTTCGACTCGCGTCGCCCCAGCCCCCCCTGCCGTGCCAACCAGGTGACCTCGGGGGCCACCGACGGGGGCGCCGGCACCAGGTTCACCACCCCGCCAATCGCGTCGCTGCCGAACTCCACCCCCGATGGCCCCTTGGTGACCTCAACGCGGCCGGCGGCCAGCGTGCTCAGGCGGCCGATGTCCCGCGTCTCGATGAGCGCACCGGCCATCGGCTCCCCGTCCACCAGCACCAGCACGCGGGCGTCGTCCATCCCGCGGATGGAGAGCGTGGAGCGCGCCGGCACGGCGGGGAGCTCCTGGATCCCCGGCTGCTGGCGCAGCAGCTGGTTGGCGCCGATGGCGGCGGCAGCCTCGATGGCGGCCCGGTCCAGCACCAGCGTGCTGCGCGTGCTCTCGCCCCCGCGCAGTTCGCGCTGGCCGGCGGTAGTGGTCACCGTGGGCAGCATTGCGGGCAGCGGTTCCATCCAGGCCGTGAGGGTGTCGGGGGCCGGCGCGGCCACGACGCGGCGCCACGGGCGATAGCCCATGGCGGTCACCGTCACGGTGTCCCCCGGATGCAGTCGCAGCCCCGCGCGTCCCCCACCGTCGGTGCGGGTACGCTGCGGTGGGGTGCCCCCGCGCACCTCCGCCGCGGCCACGGCCCCCGAGTCGCCCGCGTGGCGCACGGTCACCAGCACCGGGACCGCCCCCAAGGGCGAGCGCACCGGCTGCGCCACGAGCGGGCGCGCCGCGCCGGCGACCGCCCCGATCAGGGCGGCCACGGCCGCGGCACCCCGGCGCCCGGTCACCGTCAGCGCAGCCGCGCGACGCGCAGCGTGGGGAAGCCCGGGGCCCCCGTGGCGCTGTAGTAGTCGATGACCTGCAGCTTGTACACGACGGCGCCGCTGGCCACCAGGTAGCTGTTGTAGGTGGGATGCAGCCGCTGCGACCCGGACAGGTTGTACCGGAACGGGCCGCCCTTGTCGAGCACCGAGGTAGGGATCGGCCCTTCCAGCTGCGCCAGGAAACCGGCGTACTGCGGCGCATCGCTCGCGGTGGTCGCCTCCGCAAAGGTGGGCGCGCTCGCCGCCGGAAAGCTGCCGGCACCGCACGCGCTGTTCACCGCGATCGCCAGACGGGAAGGGGCGGGATCAAAGCCCACATCCCAGGTGCATCCGACCGGGCTCACCACCCGGTTGGCCGTCAGGTCGATGGACACCGGCTGCCCCCCCGGCACCACCGCCAGCGTGCGCGGCGCCCCCAGTGCCGTTCCACTCTGCAGGCGCGACTCCAGCACCAGCGAGTCCACCGCGAAGGTGCGCGTGAAGGTGATGCGCGTGGCCCGCAGCAGCGCATGCCCCCCGGTGGCCAGCTTCACCTTCCAGTACACCCCGGAGTTGGCGGTGGGGATGCCCCCGAGGTTGAGATAGCCCTGCCGATTCTCCACCAGCCGGCTGGCCGAGAAGGCCGACAGCGCGGGAAGCTGCCCCTCGCGAATGGCGTCGAAGGCCGCCAGCGTGCTGGCCGGCGTGGCGGCCAGCAGCTCGGCATCGGTGGCAGCAGCCGCGTTCCCCAGCGCATACCCCAGCACCGGCTCGCCGGCCCCGCCCAGGGCGGGGGAGCGCAGGTACAGCTCGAAACGCCGCAGCGCCAGGTCCCACGCGCCGCTCCGCGGCACCAGCCGCCCCGTGGCCAGGTTGAGGTACACCAGCGAGTCGGGGCTGCTGGCATTGAGCGGCCCCATGGTCACCACCTGGTTCACGGTGGTGGCGCCGCCGCTGCCGCCGGGTTCCACGGGGGTGGACTCCCCCTCGCAGGCGGCCACGATGGGGAGGACCGCCACGGCGACAAGGGCGGCACGGAACGAGCGGCGGACAGGGAGCATCGACACGGCAGGGGCGGGGGATGGGAGGGGGCGCCGCACGCCGGCGCCAGACTCCCGATGCTAGTCACCCCCCCCGCCCCATCGCCTCCGTACTCTTCCCAGTGCCCGGGGGCGGAATTGTGCGGACGGCGCCCCCGCACTAGCCGATGGCCGGCCCCTCCAGCGGCGGCCCCAGGTGCGGCTCGCACACCCCCTCGGCGGTCTCGCGAATGAGCTGGTCCACCACCGCGCGCAGGTCCCCCGTGCGGGCGAAGGTGGCCAGCTGCCGCTGGGCGCTGGACCCCTCGGCCATGATGGTGAAGGCGTGTTCCACGTGGCGGCGCGTGCCCAGCTCGTCCAGCACGTCGTCGAGGAACCACTCGATCAGCTCGCGGATGAGCACCGGGGCCGGCAGCTCGGTCTTCTTGCCGAAGTCGATCAGCTTGCCGCCCAGCCCCCAGCGCACCGCCCGCCACTTGTTCTCCTCGATGAGGTCCGAGGCGTACACGCGGAAGGTCATGTTGTCGCGACGCAGCTTCCACATCTTGGCCACCACCGCCTGCAGGAGGGCCGCAATGCACACCGCCTCGTCCACCCGGGTGTTCACGTCGCAGATGCGGAACTCCAGGGTGGGATACAGGTGGTGCGGGCGCACGTCCCACCAGATCTTCGAGGGATCGGGGATGCTGTGCGTGCGCACCAGCGTGTCCACCAGGTCGGCGTAGTCGGCGTGCCCGTTGAGCACGCGCGGCACGCCGGTGCGCGGGAAGTTCTTGAAGACGATGCTGCGATACGAGAGGAGCCCGGTGTTGCGCCCGAACCAGAAGGGGGAGCTGGTGGAGAGGCACAGCAGGTGCGGGAGGATGTAGCGCGCGGCGTTGAGGCAGTCGATGCGGAACTCGGGGTCCTCCACGGCCACGTGCACGTGCGTCCCGAAGATGAGGAGCCGGTGCGCCAGGTCCTGCAGCTCGGCCTTCACCCCCAGGTAGCGCTCCTTGGGGGTCATCTCCTGCTGCATCCAGTTGGAGAACGGGTGCGTCCCCGCCGCGGCGATGGTGAGGCCGTGCTCACGCGCCGCGTTGATGACCAGCCCGCGCAGCGTCACCAACTCCTGGCGCAGCTCCGGGATGGAGGCGCAGGGGCGGGTGCCGATCTCCACCTGGCAGCGGTGCAGCTCCGCCTTCACGTCGGCGGCCGCCGCCGCGGCGCTCTGGACCAGCGCGTCGAACCCGGGGGTGAGGTCGCGGGTGACGGGATCGATGATCTGGTACTCCTCCTCGATCCCCACCGTGAGCGAGGGACCGCGCTGGATCACGTGCATGCCGCCTCCGGCGCCCCGCGGGGCGCCCGTGCCTGGGCCCAGGCCCGCGCGGCGGCGATGAAGCCGCCAAAGAGGTGGCGCGTGCGCGGGTCGGTCATCTCGAACACCTCCGGGTGCCACTGCACCCCCACCAGGAAGGGCGCGCCCTCCCCCTCCAGCGCCTCCACCACGCCGTCATCGGCGGTGGCCGACGCCACCAGCCCGGCCCCCAGCCGCTTCACGGCCTGGTGGTGCATGCTGTTCACGGGCAGCCGCTCCGTCCCCACCAGCGCGTGCAGCCGCGTCCCCCCCCGCACCGTCACCTCGTGCGCCAGGTGCTCGCGCGCATACCCCGCCGGCGGGAAATAGTCATGCTTGTGGCACTCCGGTCGCTGGGTGGCGAGATCCTGCCAGAGCGACCCCCCGCACGCCACGTTGATCACCTGATGCCCCCGGCACAACCCCAGCACCGGCTTGCCGTCGGCGATCGCCCAGCGCACCAGCTGCAGCTCCACCCGGTCGCGCGCGGGGTCCAGGTTGCCGCACTCGGGGCGCACCGCCTCGCCGTACTGCGCGGGGTCCATGTCGACCCCCCCGGGGATCAGCACCCCGTCCAGCCGCTCGTAGATCTCCCGCAGGGTGTCGAGGTCGTCATCCAGCAGCGGGATCATCCACGGCACCGCCCCCACCATGGTGGCCGCCAGGAAGTACCGCTGGTTCATGACCCACGACGAGGGGAGCAGCGGCGGGATGCCGTCGATGCTGTGCAACGTCTGCGTTGTGAGCCCGATGACCGGGCGCGGCGCGGTGGCGCTCATCGGGGTTCCACCAGCAGCGTGGGGACATTGGAGCCCCCCCCTGCCGTGACGTTGAGGAGCGGGTCGCTGGCAATGCGCGTCAGGCACCCGGCCACCACCTGCCCGTCCACGAGGAACGGGGCCGTGTCCAGGTGCCGGTCGGTCACCTGCACGCCGCCCGCGCTCCACGCCGGCCAGGGCTCGTCGGGGATGGTCACCCGCTGCTGCACGATCGTGGGGGCCTCCAGCGCCGCCCGCACCGCCCCCTGCCACTCCGCCTCCGACACCGTCCATCCGAGCACGATCCCCTTCCCCCCGTATTCGTCGTTCGGCTTGAGCACCAGCTGCTCGCGGTTGGCCGCGATGTACGGCAGCAGGTCCACCCGTTCCCCGGCCACGGAGGTGTGGCGCTTGGCCACCAGCCGCGTCCACGGCACATGCCGCTGCACCGCCTGCCGCTGGTCCGGCGTCAGCAGGTGCGCCTGCGCCTCGTCGGAGACCACCGCCAGCGAGGCCTTCTTGTGCAGCAGCTTGCAGCGGAACGGATTGACCATGCACACCGCCCCGTCGCGGACGGCCCGCACCACGGGGCTGTCCAGCCCCTCCCGGGTCACCAGCTCGTCGATGAGCACCCGCTTGTACAGCAGGGTGACCGGCGGTCCCCCGGCAAAGCGCAGCTGGCCGTTGGCGTACTCGGCGTCGCGCGGGTCCACGATGGCCGCCGGGATCCCCTCCGCCTCGAAGGCCTGCCGGAACAGCACGAACTCGGAGGCGGTGGGCACTTCCGTCCAGTCGATGATCCCCACCACGGGGCGATCGCGCACGCCGCGCCAGGCGTGGAACGCGTCCAGCAGGGCGTGCACCACCGACGGGGCCGCCGGCAGCGGCACGGCCAGGTGGGTGCGCTGAAAGGCGTGCATGGCCGGCAACGCCAGAAAGGCGGCCGTGAGGGCGTCGTTGTAAGCGGCCCCCGCCGGCGTCTCCGCGTTGTATTCGGTGAACTGCAGCCCCCCCTCCCCCGGCGCCCAGAAGGCGTCCAGCCGCGAGGTGGGGCTGGCCGCCGGGAATCCCGGATCGGCGTGGATCAGCTGCTCCTCCCACGCGGTGAGTCCGAACTGGGCCCGGAGCGCCGCGTCGGCCATGGCCGCCTGTCGCACCACCTCCAGCGCCCCCGCCACCAGCGCGGAGGCGCGGGCCAGCTGCCGGTACTGTGCCACGGTGAGGAACCGCGGGCGCAGCACACCGCACAACGGTCGCTCCCCGAAGAACAGCCCGGCGGCCCGCAGCCGCCGATCGAGCGCCTCGGCGGTCGCCTCGGCCAGCGCGGCGTCTGCCAGCAGGTCGTGATACGCGGCAACCGAGGTGGCGCTCATGGCCGGCGCACCAGCTCCTGCTCCCCCTGGGGGCGGGGGGCGGTGGCCAGCCGGATGGCGAGGTCGGCCATGTGCTCCACCACCCACGCGAAGTAGTCGGGGGTGAGCGAGTTGATGTCCATGTCCGGGGCCGGATTCATGAAGTCGATGGCATAGGGCACCCCGTCGCGAATGGCGAACTCGACCGTGTTCATGTCGTACCCCAGCGCCCGGCACAACGTGAGCGCGTCCCGGACACACCGCGCCTCGATCGCGCCGTCCAGATAGCCGGGGTCGGGGATGTAGCGCCGCTGGTGCGGGTCGTAGGGCATCGGCAGCACCTGGTCACGCCCCTGCACCACCATGGTCAGCAGCCCGCTGCCATTGTAGTGATGGAGCAGTTCCTCCATGGTGTGGCAGACGTACACGTCGCGCCACCCGCCCCCGTGGGCATCCTTCAGGATGCAGGGGAAGCCGATGTAGTCGGCCACGGCCCGCCAGTCCAGCGGATAGGCCAGGTTCCGCAGCGACTCGGTGTGGGAAATCCCCGGGATGTACTGCTTGTTGGGGAGCACGACCGTCTTGGGGTGGGCGACCCCGTGCTGGATGGCCAGCGTGGCGTCATAGAACTTGTCGTCCGCCGACCACATGAAGGGGTTGTTGACCACCGTCACCCCCATGCGCGTGGCGTGCTTGAGGAAGGTCCGGTAGAAGCCGACCTCGTGGGAAATGCGATCGATGATGAGCGTGTACGGAACCGCCTGCCCCATGCGGGTGGCGTCCAGCGTGATGTAGTCGGCGGTGACGCCGGCCTGCCGGCGCGCCACCGCCTCCAGCAAGGCCGGGGGGAACGACCATTCCCGCCCGACCAGCATTCCGATGCGAGGGGCAATCGACACGACGCGTGCTCCGGAAAGAGGGAGTCCCAGTTTCTTCGCACAATGCGCGGATGCGTCGGCTTGCGCCACCTCCCCCGTCCCCGAAGCCCCTCCCCCGGCCCCGCCGGGGGGACCACCGCGGTGCCCCCCCCCGGCGGAAACGCGCCCGTGGGGGTCGGACTGGCGCCCCTCCATACATCACATTCGTGTGTTTATCACAAATGCCAACACTCCCCCACTTCCCGGCTCGAGCCCCTCCGCTACAAACCACTCCGTGTGAGCGAACAAGGAAATTGCATTTTTGTGACTTAGGCTCATGTGGACAAGTCAGGATCCGGCGGTGGGTAGTCACGCCACGTCCTACCACCACTTTTCCACATTGCCCGGGCCCTCAGATCCCGCTGCGGCCAGCACTTAGGTGGTTTTCCACATGAATCCCAACTGCTATCCACATCAATGTCAACAACTTAGCTGAATCCACTCTATTGCGTCGGCCGCTGGGTCTTCGTACAATCTCCGCCCGGGCCGCGACGCGCACCACCGCGCCCTCCCGCCGTCACGCTGCCCGTTGTCCCTGCTAATCCCCGCCATGCATCTCCTCCCCTGCCTGCCGCCAGATCATCTCCGGGAAACCGCACCGATCACGTCGGTGTTTCTCCACAGCATGGGGACGGCTGGTACCGTTTCGGCGTTCTGGGATGCGGCCGATGAGTACGTACTGTGCATAACTCCTGCTGACGGCAATGCCCCGCACTGGTACCGCGGGGTGATGGAGCCGGCGGCGTCCACGGTGTCGGAGGCGGAGCGCGTGCGCGTTGCCGCGCTCATGGCGGGGATCCTGCCTTTGGGGCACGGGCGAGTGCGCTACCCGGTGGGGAGCAGCGGCCGCATGGTCTTTCGGGGGCGCCGCGGGGGAACCCGGGGCGAGGCGCGGACTACAGTCCTGGGAGCTCGAGCTGCGCGGTCACACCGCCGGCCAGCGTGACACCGGCGGCCAGTACCCACGCCAGCAACAGGTCCACGCCATGATCGCCCGCGAGGGCGGCGCGTGCCGCGCTCACATGCAGCCGGAACTCGGCGGACACGTCGGGGAGGGTGCGTCGCACCACGGCCACCGTGACCAGCTCGGTCGCGTCGGCCAGGTGCCGAATGGCGAACTCCGTCATGCGGGCGCGCAGGGCGGCCGCCGAGGGCTCTCCCGGGTCGTGCGCCGCGGACGCCTCCTGCCGCAGGCGTCGCTCCCGCAGGGTAGCCAAGCGCTGCCGGGTGTCCATGAGGGGGAGGCGCTCCGGGAGGGGGGGGCGATCGGGGAGCCCCATGGGGGCTCCCAGCAGCCCCAGCCACGCGCACCAGAGCGTCCCACGGGCGAACGGCTCCCACCCGGCGGTCTCCAGCTGGGCGGCCGCACGCGGCACCCCGTCGGCCACGCCGAGCCGCACGGTCCACCAGCGTTGGAAGGCATCGCCCTGCCGCGCCACGGTGGCCAGCGCGCCGAGCCGCAGCGTCCAGGCCAGGAGGGCTTCGGGAGCCTCCAGCGGTGGACGCAGGGCGGCCGCGCAGCGGAAGGCCCGCGCCGCGCCCAGTGTCAGCACCGCCTGCGCCACGTCGCGTCCCATGCCGGGGGCGGGGTCGAGCGCGGCATCCAGCTGGCCCAGCGCCGCCAATTCGTAGGCCGTCCCCAGCAGGGCCAAGCCGTCGGCAATGGGGTCACCCAGCCCGTCGCCGGGCGCCAACGCCGCCGACTCCGCCCGCTCCAGCAGCAGCTGCCGACGTTCGGCAGGGATGGCGGCGACCGCCCAGTGGTCGTCAAGCGCGGCCCTGGCCAAGGAGGCCAGTTCCTGCGCCGCGGCGGTGCGTTCGGTTCCCAGGGAGACCAGGGGCATCGAGGCAGTGCTTCGAGACGACCTGCGGCCGCCCGCGGCAGGCGCCGAGGAGCGGCACTGCCCTGCGGTCAACCCGCCGCCGCCGGACCTCCGGCGACCGCGGCTGACCCGTCCTGATTCGCGCGTCCCGCCGGGCCGTTCCCGAGGCCCGCTCGGACTCGCTCGTTCCACCCGCTGCAACCTTTGTTCCCCCTTTGTACCACGCCCACCCAGCCCTGTCAAGTAAAGGAACGGCGACAGGGCGCCCCTTTTGGAGACGGTTCCGTGGGTTTCGAGTCCGCACAGGTCGCCCGGCGCCGGTTGGCGCTGCTGGCCGCGCACAAGGAAGAGGTCCAGATGGCCATGGCCGGCGAGCAGGGCGTGCGCGAGGGGCGGGGCGACCTGGCCCTGCGGCCGGCCGGCCCGCTGGAGGAATTGGCCCGGGATATCCTGGGCACCCCCGGGGCGGGGAGCGCCCTGCTGGCCGCCTACGCCTCGCAGGCGCACGCGCTGGCGCTGGTGCTGGAGGTCATCCAGCGGAGTGAGCGCCACGCGCTGCCCGCGTCGGTGGTGCAGGCGGTCCGGCAGGCCATGACCACCACGGCGCCCATGCCGGCCATCCCCCTGGGGCTCGTTCCCGCGGGGCCGCTCCGTCCCACCCACTAGCCGCCCCCCCCCGATCGAACGCGGGCGCCTCACGGCGCCCCTTGCCGGGCCCCCCTGCCGCGCGCAATGTGGCGGCATGCGCACCCACCTGCTGCTGTTGGCCGCCGGCGCGGCCCTGCTGGGCACGGGGATCTCCCCGGCCCTCCCCGAGTCGCTCCACGCCCCCGTGGCCGCGCAGCGCGCGCGCGGAGCGCCGCCGCCGGCCCGTCCGGCCTACGATCCCACCCTCTACAGCGACGGCACCCGCACCAACGCGGCCTTCAAGGGGCTCAAGTGGCGGCTGGTGGGGCCCTTCCGCGGCGGGCGGGCCACCGCCGTCACCGGCGACCCCACCCGGCCCCTGGTCTTCTACTTCGGGGCCGTCAACGGCGGGGTGTGGAAGACCACCAACGCCGGGCAGAGCTGGGAGAACCTCACCGACGGCAAGACCGACCTCTCCAGCGTGGGGGCGATCGCCGTGGCCCCCAGCGACCCGAACGTCCTTTGGGTGGGGAGCGGCGAGGGGAAGCCCCGCGAAGACCTGACCTACGGCACCGGGGTCTACCGCAGCACCGACGGCGGGCAGAGCTGGGTGCCGCGCGGGCTGGCCAACACCCACCAGATCACCAGCCTGCGCGTGCACCCCACCAACCCCGACGTGGCTTACGTGACCGCGCTGGGGCACGCCTTCGGCCCCTCCCCCGACCGCGGGGTGTTCCGCACCACCGACGGCGGCGCCACCTGGAAGAAGATCCTGTTCGTGGATGACAGCACCGGGGCGGCCGACCTGTCCCTCGACGTCACCAACCCGCGCATCCTCTACGCCAGCCTGTGGAAGTTCCAGCGCACCCCGTGGGGGATGGAGGCGGGCGCGGGGCGCAGCGGGCTCTGGAAGAGCACCGACGGCGGCGACACGTGGACCGAGCTGACCTTCAACCCGGGGATGCCCCGCGGCCTGATCGGCAAGATCGGCGTCGCGGTCTCCCCGGCCAACGGCCAGCGTGTGTACGCCAACATCGAGGCGCAGGACTCGCTGGGCGGGGTGTTCCGCTCGGATGACGCCGGCGCCACCTGGACCCGCACCAACGCCGAGCAGAAGTTCGTGGTGCGCCCCTTCTACTACATGTCCCTCACGGCCGACCCGGTGGACGAGCACACCGTGTACGTGATGAACCTGCAGGTGAGCCGCTCCATCGACGGCGGCCGCACCTTCCAGACGGTGCGCGTCCCCCACGGCGACACCCACATCCTCTGGATCGATCCGCGCGACCCGAGCCGGATGATCAACGGCAACGACGGCGGGGCCACGGTCTCGCTGGACGGCGGGCGCACCTGGAGCACGCAGAACAACCAGCCCACGGCGCAGTTCTACCACGTCACCACCGACCACCAGGTCCCCTACCGGCTCTACGGCGCCCAGCAGGACAACACCACCGTCTCCATCGCCAGCCGCTCCGACAACGGGGCGATCACCGAGCGCGACTGGTGGCCGGTGGCCGGGTGCGAGAACGCCACCATCGCCATCGACCCGCGCAACGCCGACATCACCTACGGCGGCTGCTACATGGGCTCGCTGAGCCGGCACGACCGCCGCACCAACCACCGGCGCGACGTGTCGGTGTGGCTGCGCAACTACGACGGGATCGCCGCGGGGGAGGTGCCGCAGCGGTTCCAGTGGACCTTCCCCATCCACTTCTCCCCGCACGACCCCGGGGTGCTGTACGCGGCGTCGCAATACGTCTGGCGCTCGCGCACCGAGGGAGCCAACTGGGAGCGGATCTCCCCCGACCTCACGCGCGCCGACCCGCGCACCCTGGGGCGGAGCGGCGGCCCGGTCACCGGGGACATGACCGGCACGGAGTGGTACGCCACGATCTTCGCCTTCGCCGAGTCGCCGGTGCAGGCCGGGGTGCTGTGGGCGGGGAGCGACGACGGGCTGGTGCACGTCTCCCGCGACAACGGGGGCACCTGGACCAAGGTCACCCCGCCGGCGTTCGGCCCCTTCACGCGGGTGTCGATCATCGAGCCCTCCCCCTTTGACGCGGGGACGGCGTACCTGGCGGCCAACCGCTACCAGCAGGACGACTTCGCGCCGTACCTGTTCAAGACCACCGACTATGGCGCCACCTGGGCGCGGATTGACGCGGGGCTGCCGATGGGGGCCTACACGCGCAGCATCCGCAGCGACCCGCAGCGCCGGGGGCTGCTCTTTGCCGGGACCGAGATCGGCGTGTGGGTGTCGATGGATGACGGCGCGCGGTGGGAGCCGCTGCAGCTCAACCTGCCGCGGGTGAGCGTGCGCGACATCCGGGTGCACGGCAACGACGTGCTCGTGGCCACGCACGGGCGCGCCTTCTGGGCGCTGGATGACATCTCGCCGCTGCGCACGCTGGCCGACTCGATCACCGCCAAGCGGGCGCACCTGTTCGCGCCGGCGCCGGCGATCCGGTGGGTGTCCGCCGGCGGCGGGCGCGGCGGCGGCGCGGCGGGTGCGAACCCCTACTACGGCGTGTCGGTGGACTACTGGCTGGCCGAGGCCCCCAAGGGACCGGTGACGCTGCAGTTCCTGGATGCGCAGGGGACGGTGCTGCGGTCGTTCACCAGCGAAACGCCGCGGACGCGCGCGGGCACCGGGCATCCGGGCGCCGACTCGGCCGCCGCCGCCGTGGGGGCGCAGCAGCGGCGTCCGGCGCTGGCGTACGACCCCGGCACCGCCACCGCCCCCGCGCGCGCCGGTGCCAATCGGTTCGTGTGGAACCTGATGGAGGAAGCGCCCGCGACCATCCCGGGCGCCATCGTGGATGACGGGAGCACCGATGGCCCGCGCGCCGTCCCCGGCGACTACCGGGTGCGGCTGCTGGCGGGGCGCGACACGCTGGAGCGCCCGTTCACGGTGCGCCCCGACCCGCGCGTGACGCTCACAGTGGCGGAGTACGCCGCCCAGCGCGAGGCGGCGCGCACCGTGGCCCGCCGCATCACCACCATCACCGAGTCCGTGCTGCGCATCCAGGAGCTGCAGCAGCAGCTGGACCAGCGGGGGCGCCAAGCGGCGGGGCAACCGTATGCGGACTCCGTGCGCGAGGCGGCTTCGGCGCTGCGGCGGCAACTGGAGGGCGTGCGCGCCGAGCTGTACGAGGTGTACACGAAGGCCGACCAGGCCACCCTCAACTACCCGATCAAGCTGTACCAGATGTTCATCACGCTCAACGACCAGGTGAACGAGGGGACCAACCCGCCCACCGCGCAGCACGGGGCGATCCTCACCGACCTGTCGGGCAAGCTGGACGCCCACCTCACCACCCTCCGCGCGCTGGAGGCCCAGGAGCTGACCGCCTTCAACGCCCTCTTGCAGCGCCTCGGGATCCCGGGAGTGTTTGCGCCCCCGGCCAAGCCGGTCAGCTGAACCGCCCGGCGCGACGGACCGGCCGGCTTCACGGCCAGCCGGTCCGCCACGGGTTCATCCCAGGGTCGGACGCCGGGTGTGGACGTCCGTGGCCTGCTGGAACTGGTGCGCCACCGACAGGATGGTGTCGTCGCGGTACAGGTTGCCGATGAGGGTGGCGCAGAGCGGCTGCTTGTTGAGCGGGGGCTGCGGCGTGGCCCCCCCGCCCCCGCCCCCGGGACCTCCCGAGGCCGGGACATCAAAGGCATAGGGGACCACCGCGCACGGGTGCCCCGTCTGCGCGTTGGCGGCCACATCGGCGCTGGGGGCGGCGATGAACAGGTCCAGCTCCTTCATGAACGTGCCCCACTGCCCCACCAGCAGCATGCGCCGGCGCTGGTTGTTGACGAATTCCCACGCGCGCGTGGTGCGCCCGCCCACGAACCGGGGGTTCCAGTCGGCGGGGGCCATGGGGTTGGGCTGCCCCTCGGCGATCCCCGCGGGCACGGCGGGACGCGAGGTGCCATACGCGCCGTTCCCGGTGCGCTCGGGGAGGGCGTTGAGGTCGAGGCCGATCTCCCTGGCCTTGCGCTGCACGAAGAAATCGAACGCGGCGGCATACTCGACATTGAGGCCGCCCCCCTGCATCCCCGGCACCGTGGGACGCGGGCCAATGGGGGTGGGGCGCATCCCCAGCGCCTGCAGCGTCTCCACGAACGCCTTGGGGGCGGCGGGGTCCACCCCCACGCGCAGCGACGCCAAGGCCAGCTTCCGGTCGAAGCGGAAGGGCATGGTGAGGGTGCTGGCGTCCTTGGGGTCGGCACCGTGCAGCACGCTGAACACCAGCGCGCAGTCCTCGACGGTGCGACACATGGGCCCCACGCGATCCTGGCTCCAGCTGAGCACCATGCCGCCGTGCCGGCTCACGCGCCCGTAGGTGGGGCGCAGGGCGCTGAGGCCGCAGCGGATGGCGGGCGACACGATGGACCCCTGGGTCTCGGTGCCGATGGCAAAGGCCACGCACCCGGCGGCCGCGGCCGAACCGGGACCCGCCGACGAGCCGCTGGAGCCCTGCGAGAGATTCCACGGATTGTTGGTGCGCCCGCCGAACCACCAGTCGTTCTGCGCATACAGCCCGGTGGAGAGCTTGGCCAGCAGCACGGCGCCGGCCTCGCGCAGACGCACCACGATGTCCGCGTCGTAATCGAAGACCTGATCCTTGAAATCCGGCGACCCCCAGGTGGTGGGGACACCCTTGGTGGCGAAGAGGTCCTTGAGGCCGTAGGGCACCCCGTGGAGCGGCCCGCGGTCCTTCCCCGCCTTGAGCTCGGCGTCACAGCGGTCCGCCTCGGCGCGCGCGGAGTCCTTCATGAGCGTCACCACGCAGTTGAGCGTGGGGTTGAGCCGCTCGAGGCGCGCCAGGTAGATGTCGGTGATGCGACGCGAGGTGAGTTTGCGCGCCTTGATGAGGGCGCTGATGCGATGCGCGGGGAGGTAGGCGAGCGACTCGTCGTCGGTGGGGACGGCGCCGGTCCACGGGGTGACGGTGAACGGCGTGCGCGCAAAGGCGGCGGCGCCACGCTCGCGCACCAGCTGTTCCATGAGGGCGCCGGTCCCGCCGGGGTACGGCATGAACTGCAGCGCGGGGGCCTCGCCGTTCCCCAGCGGCACCGGGGGCTGGGCGGGCGGCTGCATCCCCCCGCCGCCGGCGCGCCCGGCCGGTGGCTGCGCCCCGGCGGCGGCGGCGCCGAATTGCGTCGCGGCCGCGGTGACCAGGGAGTAGAACAGGAATTGACGGCGATCCACACCCACGTGGGCGGGATCGTGGTCCACGTGGGCCAGGTCGGCCTCGGCCTGCGCGAGAAAATCCAGGGGATCGGGCATCGGCGCTCCGGGAGGGGGGGCAAGGACGCCAGAAGGTAGCGCGGGACCCGACGCACGGCGACCCGCGGGCGCTTCCGGCGGGCCATGGTCCCGGGCATGTCGGCGGTGCCCCCCTGCCACGCGGGGAATTTCCTGCTTTTCTTTTGGCACCCGCATTTTTCGCGGCGGCTTTTTTTCATTTCTTTTTTTGCCATTTATTTCCATGCCCGCCATCATCGACCTGCTGACGAAGGAAATCGAGAAGTACGAGGCGCTGGTTGTCCAGCTCAAGGCCACGCGGGACGCGATCCGTTCGGCCGAAGGGGGGAGCGCCCCGGCGCCGGCGGCGACCAAGCGCGGGCGTCCGACCAAGGCGACCAAGACTGCGAAGGCCCCGGCGGCGGGTGGCAAGAAGCGCGGGCGTCCGCGGAAGGTGGCGGCGCCGGCCCAGGCGGCAGCCGCGGAAGGGTGAGGCACAACGGCGAGGCCGAACCCTCGTCTTGCATGCCCTGCCTGCACGACGGGCCCGTTTCCCTGGTGGGAAGCGGGCCCGTCGTGGAGGTGCCAGAGACGACTGCGCAGTAGCAGGGGAGGGGCTCGAACCCTCGACCTCACGATTATGAGTCGTGCGCTCTTACCAGCTGAGCTACCCTGCCCCGACCGCGTGCGCCGGAACGCGCGCGGCACTTCCGGGAAGCAAACAGCCGGCCCTCGCGGACCGGCTGTTGCTGATGGCGGGGGCGGGATTTGAACCCGCGACCTTCGGGTTATGAGCCCGACGAGCTACCAGGCTGCTCCACCCCGCGTCAGTTCACATAACATAGCCCGCGTGCGCGCCATGTCAACCCGCGCGAGGGACGATCCCGACTACGGTGGCGGCGATCCCGACGGGGGGTCGGCCTCGACCGACGGCGAGCGGGACAGGCGGTAGAGGAGTTCCTTGTCCCCCCGCACCATCCCGTGCTCCTCCCGGGCCAGCTGTTCCAGTCGCCACGGATCGGTGCGCACCGCCTCCAACGACCGCCGGAGCGAGTCGCGTTCCACCTCCAGCGCCGACACCACCGCGGCCAGGGAATCCCGCGTGGCCGACTGCTGCAGCAACTCCAGCGTATCGTACTCCCCCTCCGCCAGCGCCGTCCACACCAGACTGGCCGCGACCGACACCCACACCACGCGCGCGGTCCACCCCCCCACCCTGGACCCACTACGGCCTCCCGGTGTTCCCGACCGCGCGCGTGCCATGGCCGGTGCCCGCCTAGAGCCCGAAAAGCGCGCCGCCGGGGTACTCGGCGTACGCCTCCAACTGCTCCTCGATGCGCAACAGCTGGTTGTACTTCGCCACCCGGTCGCTCCGCGACGGGGCCCCCGTCTTGATCTGCCCCGCCTGCGTGGCCACGGCCAGGTCCGCGATGAAGGTGTCCTCCGTCTCCCCGGAGCGGTGCGAGATGACCGCGTTGTACCCCGCCGCGCGCGCCAGCTCGATCGCCTCCAGCGTCTCCGTGAGCGTCCCGATCTGGTTGACCTTCACCAGGATGGCGTTGGCCACCTGCGCCTCGATCCCCTTGGCCAGGATCTCGCTGTTGGTGCAGAACAGGTCGTCCCCCACCAGCTGGCAGCGGTCGCCGATGAGCTGCGTCAGGTGCGCCCATCCGTCCCAGTCGTTCTCCGCCATCCCGTCCTCGATGGAGACGATGGGGTACTGCTCCAGCCACCCGGCGTACAGCTCGGCCAGCGCCTTGGAGGAGCGCGCCTTGGCGCCGCTCTTCACGAAGCGGTACTCCCCGTCGCGGTACAGCTCGCTGGCGGCCACGTCGAGCGCCAGGCAGACGTCCTGCCCCGGACGCAATCCCGCCCCCTCGATCGCCTCGAGGATCACCTGCAGCGCCTCCTCGTCGCTGGCCAGGTTGGGCGCGAAGCCCCCTTCGTCCCCCACCCCGGTGGCCAGCTTGCGCTTCACCAGCACCTTCTTGAGGCTGTGGAACACCGCCGTCCCCATCATGAGGCCGTCGGCAAAGCTCTCCGCCCCCACGGGGATCACCATGAACTCCTGGATGTCCACCGTGTTGGTGGCGTGGGCCCCGCCGTTGAGGATGTTCATCATGGGCACCGGCAGCGTGCGCGCCATCGGCCCGCCCAGGTAGCGATACAGCGGCAGCCCCACCTCCATCGCCGCCGCACGGGCCACCGCCATGGACACCCCGAGGATCGCGTTGGCGCCCAGGCGCCCCTTGTTCTCGGTGCCGTCCAGGTCCAGCAGCGCACGGTCCACCCCGATCTGGTCCGTGGCGTCCATCTCCTCCAACGCCTCGGCGATCTCGCCGTTCACATGCTCCACCGCCTGCAGCACCCCCTTGCCGCCATACCGCGCCGGGTCGCCGTCACGCAGTTCCACGGCCTCGCGTTCGCCGGTGCTGGCGCCGCTGGGCACGGCCGCGCGCCCCGTGGCGCCCGTCTCGAGGACGACGTCCACCTCGACGGTGGGATTGCCGCGGCTGTCGAGGATCTCGCGCGCGCTGACGGAAATGATGGAAGCCATGGGAGTCTGGACGTGGGAGGGGTCAGGAGGAAACGCCGTAGTGCTCCCGCAAGCACTCGGCCATGCGCGCACGCACCGCGTCGGCCAGCTGGTCGCGGTCGTCGTACGTCAGCCCGGCCGTGGGGACCGGGGGCAGCAGATGCACATGCACGGTGCCCGCGTGGGCTGCGAGCGATCCGCGCGGATTCACCTCGATGGTGCCGTGAATGACCACCGGCACCACGGGCGCCTGCGCGCCGATGGCCAGCACGAAGGGGCCCTTCTTGAAGGGGCGCAACGCATATGTCGCGCCGCGCGTCCCCTCGGGGTATACCAGCACCGGGTGGCCGTCGCGGATCTTGGCCGCCGCATCCTCGTAGGCGCCGAAGGCGGCCTTCCGGTTGTCGCGGTCGATGTAGATGACCCCCACCGCGCGCGCCGCCGGGCCGAACAGCGGCACCCGCTCCAGCTCGCGCTTGGCCACGAAGCCGTAGTGCGGCAGCACGGCGATCATGGCCGGGATGTCAAACCAGCTCACGTGGTTGGCAATGAAGACGCGGGGCGCACCCGCCACCAGCTCGTCGCCTCCGTGCCGGACCACCTTCACCCCGGCCGCCTTGAGCAACCACGACGCCCACCAGCGCGGCGCCTTTTCGTAAATGGTCCCCGGGCCCGGCCTGACGCCCAGCAGCTCCGCCAACAGGACGGCACTCCCCAGTACCGCAGTACCGGAGAGCAGGGCCAGGTGGGCGAGGAGCGTCCGCATCCCGCCAAAGCTCGCGGAATTGTCCCGCCAATTCAACGCACCCGAGCCCGCCCGGACCGGCGCCCGTCACCGCAGGTGGTCAAACCCGCCCGGAGGCACGTTGGTCGCCCCCGGGGGCGCACCGGTGACCTCCAGCCGCACACCGGAGCCGCGGACCACGGTGCCGATCACTGTCACCGGGGCATCGCCGGCACGTGCGGACGCGCGCAGCAAGGGGAGGGCGCTGGGCGGCAGCGTGGCCACCAGCTCGTACTCCTCCCCGCTGTCCAGCGCCTCCGACGGCGTGAGGCCAGGGCCACACGGCAGCCGCGCCGGGTCCAACCGCAGGGCCACCCCACTGGCGGCCGCCAGATGTCCCGCATCGGCGACCAGCCCGTCGGACAGGTCGATCATGGCCGTGGCCCCGGCAGCGGCCAGACGTGCGCCCTCATGGCACCGCGGGCGCGGACGCGCAAACCGTTCCCGCGCCCAGGGGTCGGGTGTTCCCCCCGCCAGCAGCGCCCGCAGCGCGGCCCCAGGCCCTCCCAGGGCCCCCGTCACCACCACCAGATCGCCGGGGCGAGCGCCCCCGCGCGGGACAGGACGCGACGCGGCCCCCACGACGGTGGTGGTCAGCGTCAACTGGGCCCCCCGCGTGATGTTCCCCCCCACGATCCGGGCGCCCACATCGGCCACCACGCTCCCCACCCCGTCGGCCAGCGCCAGCGCGGCGTCATCCCAGGCGTTGGGCAGCGTGAGCGCCAGCAGCACGAATTCCGGATGCGCGCCCATGGCCGCCACGTCGCTCAGCGCGGCGGCGGCGGCGCGCGCGCCCACCTCGGCCGGCGTCAACCACGCCGGGCGGAAGTGCACGCCCTCCACACAGCTGTCCGTGCTGATGACCCGCACCATGTGGGGCGGCGGCGGCGGGAGCACCGCCGCATCGTCCCCGATGTCGGCCGCCACCGGGCCCCACCGCTGCACCATGGCGCGCACCAGCGCGAATTCCCGACCGGCCCCCAGTGCCTGATGCGGGCGCAGCGCCGCATCGCTCACGGGGACAGCGCCCCGTCGGCATCGCGCCGCAGACGCACCAGTCCGGCGGGGGTGGCCACCCAGAGCCAGCCGTCCACCGGGACCAGGTCCAACGCCGGCGCGGGCAGGTCGGCCGGGATGGACAGGCGCCGCACCGCCCCGGTGCGGCGCTGCCACTGCACCACGCCCTCGCTCCCGGCCACGAAGACACTGTGCGCGTCGGCCGCCACCCGCTGGACGCGCCCCACGAGGCGCAGATCAATCTCGATGGGCTGCCAGGCGGCTCCGGACGCCCGCGCCG
>JBILED010000151.1:0-6631 GCA_044352305.1 Gemmatimonas sp. | reverse complement strand
GAGGGCGATGCCGAACGGAGTGTCCGGCACCTCAGCCCTGAACCATAGCGCCCCCCCGTGTTACACTCAAGCCATGTGCGGTCGCTTCGGCTTCGGGGACCCCGCCCGCCTCGGGCTCCTCCCCCTGGGGGTCACCCTCCCCCCGCTCACCCCTCGCTTCAACGTGGCCCCCTCCCAGCCGGTCCCCCTGGTCCGGCAGCGGGGGGCCGTCCGCGATGCCCTGATGGCCCGCTGGGGGCTCGTCCCCTTCTGGGCCGAAGACCCCACCATCGGCAACCGGTTGGTGAACGCCCGCAGCGAGAGCGCCGCCGCCAAGCCCGCCTTCCGCGCCGCCTTTCGCCACCGACGGGCCCTGATGCCCGCCGACCTGTTCTACGAATGGCAGGTCGTCCCCGGCCAGAAGGGCAAGCAGCCCTGGTGCATCGGCCTCCCCGACGGCGCCCCCTTTGCCATGGCGTCCCTCTGGGAGCAGTGGACCCCCAAGGCCGCCCCGGAGGCCGAGCCGCTGGTCACCTGCTGCCTCCTGACCACGGATCCCAATGCCACCATGGCCCCCATTCACGACCGGATGCCGGTGATCCTCCCGCCGGACGCCTGGGACGCGTGGCTGGACCCGGCCACCCCGGCCGCCGTGGCGCAGGCGCTGCTGGTTCCCTACCCGGGGCCGATGGTCGCCCACCCCGTCTCCACCCTCGTGAACAACCCCCGCCACGAGGACCCCGCCTGCTGTGCGCCGCTACCGCCGGGGTGACGCCGCCGGCGCCACGGTCCCCACGCGCCGCAGGTACAGGTTGAGCGACCCGAAGCTCAGCTTCGACTTCAGCTGCACCATCACCCGGCGCGCGTCGTCGCTCAGCCACACCTCCGCCTTCCCGTTCTGGCTGAAGATCCCCCGCGTCTGGAACGTGGGCTGCAGCACCACCGTCGCAAAGCGCCCCGCCGGCACGGTCACGGTGTCGCGCCGCAGCACCCGGATCCGCACGGGGTTCCCCTCGGGCTTGAAGTACCGCGGCAGCTCGTAGGTGGCCCCCACCTCCAGCGGCAGCGTGCGCACGAAGTACAGGAACGAACCGTCATCCAGCGGCTGCGCCACCGACGCCTGCTCGTCGCCGCCATTCTGCCGGAACACCGCGCGCTCGGGGAAGATCTCGAAGCGGCGCGACCGCTCGTAGCTCCCCTCGTCCACCTCCTGGTGGAAGCGCAGCGACGCCAGCGTGGCCGTGTCGAACCACGACTCGAACCGGTCGTTCACCCGGTAGAGCGGCACCCCCCCCGTGATCCGGAACACGGTGTGCCACGCCGGGCGCCCCCGCACCGGCTCCTGCCCCTCCACCACCATGCTCCCGCTCCCCACCTTGAGGGAGCCAAAGCGCACGTCGTACTCCAGCTGCTCCCCCACGGCGAAGGGCACGCGCGCCGCCGTCCCCTCCGCCGCCTGCGCACGCACCCCGCCGCCCGCGGCGAGGCTCCCCCCTGCCAGCAGGGCGATCGCCGGCGCCAGCGCGCGCGCCACCCGCCGCCGTGCCGGCAGCCTCACACGTTGAACCGGAAGAGCAGCACGTCCCCGTCCTGCACCACGTACTCCTTCCCCTCCGAGCGCACCGCCCCCTTCTCGCGCGCGCCCTTCCACCGCCGCCTGTGGCGCCGTGTCCCCGCGGTGGATCGTCCACGCCCGCACCTCCTGCTCGCCGGCGGTGAAGTACGTCTGCAGCCCGAGCAGGTGGTAGCCGGCCCGGATGAGCCGGTCGAGCCCCGCCGAGGCGATCCCCAGCGACGCCAGGAATTCCCCCCGCTCCTCGGGGGTCAGCTCCGCCAGCTCGGCCTCGATCTTCGCCGAAAAGGGGACGATCTCCGCCTGCTCGCCGCTGGCGGCCACCGCCGCGCGCAGCGCCCCGAGGTGCGCCCCCTCCTCCCCCGACAGCTCCGCGTCCGTCACGTTGGCCGCGTACAGCACGGGCTTGGCGGTGAGCAGCTGCAGCCCGGCCAGCGCCGCCAGCTGCTCCGCCGGCAGCCCGGCGCGCCCCACCCACGTCCCCTCCGACAGCGCGGCGAACGCCGCCTCCAGCGCCGGCAACTCCGCCTGCGCCTCCTTGTCCGCCGCCCGCGCCGCCCGCTTCACCTTGTCCAGCCGCTTCTCGACCGTCCCCAGGTCCGACAGCGCCAGCTCCAGCTCGATGATCCCCTTGTCGCGCGCCGGATCGGGGGCCCCCATCACGTGCGTCACGTCAGGGTCCTCGAAGCAGCGGATCACGTGCACGATGGCGTCGGTCTCGCGGATGTTCTGCAGGAACTTGTTCCCCAGCCCCTCCCCCTGCGCGGCCCCCGCCACCAGCCCCGCGATGTCCACGAACTGCACCACCGCCGGCACGGTGCGCTTGGGCTGCACGAGCTCGGCCAGCCGCGTGAGCCGCGGGTCGGGGACCTCCACCATCCCCACGTTGGGCTCGACGGTGCAGAAGGGATAGTTGGCCGCTTCCGCCTTGGCGGCGGTGAGGGCGTTGAACAGGGTGGACTTCCCCACATTGGGAAGGCCGACAATGCCTAGGCGCAGCATGCGATGGGCTCGAGAGACGGAGAAAGGACCGGGAGGGCGGGCGCCCCGGTCACTGCTTGCAGGTGCCGCGCGGATCCAGCCGCGGCTGGTCCACCACGGGGCGCGCGGTGCGGGTCCCCAGCGCCAGCGCCACGTCGGCCACCAGGCGGGTCACCTTGGCCAGGTGGCCGTAGTCGATGTACTGCGGCTCGTCGGTCAGCTGGTGGTACGCCGAGTGGCCGCCCGTGGTGAAGAAGGTGACCGGGACGCCCCACTTGGCGTACTCGTAGTGGTCCGAGCGGCAGTAGATGTTCATCGGGTGCCCGTTCGCGTCCATGGCGTAGTCGAAGGTGAACCCGTGCTTCCCGTCGCGGTTCACCTGCTCCACCAGATTGCCCAGCTCGGTGGACAGCCGCCGCGACCCCACCAGCTGGAGGTACCCCGGCCCCCCGCGCAGCTCCTTGCCATCCGCCGTGGTGCCGGTGACGTCAGTGGCCGAGCCGCGCCCCACCATGTCCAGGTTGAGCTGCGCCACGATGGCATCGCGGGGGACCGTGGCGTGCTCGGTGAACCACGCCGACCCCCACAACCCCTTCTCCTCGCCGGCGTGCCACACGAACAGCGTGGAGCGCTTGGGCTTGACCTTGAGCGACGCCAGCTGCTCGGCCACCTCCAGCACGGCCACCGACCCCGAGCCGTCGTCGTCGGCACCATTGAAGATCGAATCGGGGCGCGGCGCCTGCGTGGCGCGCCGCTCGGCCAGCTCGCTGTTCACCTGCGCGAACTGCTCGGGGGTGCCGAACTTCCCCTCGTCCTCGGCGCCCCCCGGGCGCACGATGCGGTTGAACACCAGCAGCGAGTCGTGGTCCACGGCGCGGCGCGCCATCCCCACGTGGTCCGAGTGCGCGCCCACCGCCACGTACTCCGCGGCCAGCGCCTTGTCGCTCCCGGGGAGCACGGCCACCACGTTGCGCGCCGGGAACGGCACCGGCGTCACGCTGACCGTCGCCGCGAGGCGCACCGTGGTCCCCGCGGTCCCCGGGGCCAGCTGGTCCAGCGGGGTGGGGAACAGCTTCGACGCCGCGTCCGCCATCACGTACAGCCGCGGGCCGGGGTCCTGGCCGTCGTCCATGAACTGCCCGGGGTTGAGCACGTAGGGGAGCAGCCCGCGCACCTGCGCGGGGACCACGAGCACCACGGCCGCCGCGGTGGCGGGGGCCAGCGCCCGTCCCTCCAGCGCCAACTGCACGCCCGTCTGCGACATGGGCATGGTCAGCACCACGACCTTCCCCTGGGCCTGCTCGGGGGTGAGGCGGGTGGTGCTGTCGCCGGCGATGCCGCCGAACACCACGGGCGCCGAGTCGACGGTGATGGGTGACCGCGCCAGGAAGGCCCACTCGCGCCCCAGCGCCAGCGACGCGCCGCCGGCGATGAAGGACGACATCGGGTCGACCTTCTTGACCTTGAGCGGCAGCGTCTGGAAGTAGCTGCCGCTGTCGCCGGCGGGGCGGAGCCCCAGCCGCTTGGCCTCCGCGGCCAGGTAGGCGGTGGCCTTCAGGTGCCCTGCGGTCCCCACCTCGCGTCCGGCCAGCGAGTCGTCGGCGAAGACATACAGCCGCGACATCAGGTCGGTGGGGGTGATGGGGCCGGCGGTGGGGGTGGCGGCGCGCTTGACGGGAAGCGGGGCCGCGGGGGCGGCCGCCGCCGGCTGCGCGCTCACGCGGGGGGACAGGGTGCTGCTGAGCGGCGCGGCCGCCGCGGCCAGCGCCAGCGTGGCGACGGGGCGAAGCGGGCGGCGGAACGCCGAGGGGGACACGGGCATGGTCAGGGGAGGGACGGAGACAGGGACACGCGGGCCATGCGGACCCGCGAGGTGGGCGCGACGTCGGTCCAGGCAAGGAGCAGGGCATCGCCCACCCGGACCATGCGCGGGAAGCCGCTGGGGCGCCCCCCGCTGGTGCGTGTTACGACCCGGGGCTCCCCCGGGGTGTTCCCGACCACGCGGACCAGGCGCACCTCCGCCGCGTCGGCGGAGGTCTCTTCCAGCCACGCCACGAGCGGATGGTGGTCGGCGTCCAGCGCCAGCGCCACGCGCCCCAGCGGGGTGCCGCCGTCAATCCGCACCGGCGCGCCAAAGGTGGCGCCGCCGTCGGGGCTGCGCGCCAGCAGCACCCGCGCGGTGTCGTGCGCGGCCGTGAACCAGGCCACCACCACGGTGTCGCCGTGCGCCACAACCGCCGGGCCGTTCACCGGACAGCCGGCGTAGTGCCAGTCGTCGGCATGCACCAGCGCGGGGGCGCTCCAGCGCCCGCCTTCCTGGCGCACGATGGCGATGTCGCGGATCTCCCCGGGGGCGCGGTCGCGGTACACCACCACCATGCCCCGGGCCGTGCGCGCCGCGGCCGTCTGGCAGCAGTCACAGCTGCGCGCGTCCAGCAGCGCCTCGGCGCTGAGGGCGCCGTCCGCGGTGAGGTGGGCGGCGCGGACGGTCATCTCGCGGGCCGAATCGGGCATCGCCGTCTTGCGCCCGTCCAGCCAGGCCAGCCCCAGCGTGTCACTCCCGGCGGGCCAGAGGGAGACGAAGCCGTGCTCGGCGGCCAGCCCGTCGGTGTGCGGGGTGACGGGGGCGCTCCAGGTGGCGCCGCCGTCCCCCGAGCGCACCACCCGGATGCCGTAGGTGTAGCGCCCGCCCGCCTCGCGCTCCAGCCAGTGCGCGGCCAGCTCCCCGGTGGAGAGCGCGGTGACGGCGGGGAAGTCCGCCCAGTTCATGAACAGCGGCCGCCCCGCGGTGACGGTGCGCACGGTGTCCCACCCGGCCGGCGACCAGCGGGCCAGCCGCACGGCCAGCGTGGAGTCGGCGGTGACCTCCTGCCAGGAGAGCCAGGCGCCGGTGCCGTCCGCGGTGGCGGTGAGCCAGGGGGTGCGGCTCCCGTCGGGGGCCGGGGAGGCGAGCGCCTCTGGCGGGGCTGGCGCCGCGGCGGCGGCCGGGGCGGGTTCGCGGGGGGTGCACGCAGTCGCGAGCGCGACGCCGGCCAGGGCGCCCCGCAGGGCCGCCCTCAGGCGAGGCGTGGCGGGGCCGGGAAGACGCGGAGACACGGTCATTTCGGAAAGGTATCCGCGCGGGAGGGGCGTTGCCGTCATCGGCCGCGGCTGCTAACGGCCTTCTCGGTGCCCTCGGTGATCCAGCACTCCACGGCCTCGACCAGACGCGGCACCGCGGCGTCGTACAGCGCGCGCTCGTCCTGCGGCATGGCGCGCAGCACGAAGGCGGCCAGGTCGCCGATGGCGCGTCGCTCGTCCACGGGGCGGATGCCGATGCGCAGCCGCGGATAGGCGGGGGACTTGAGGTGGGCTTCGATGCTCTTGAGGCCGTTGTGTCCGCCGGGGCTGCCGGCGGCGCGCAGGCGATACTCGCCCACCGGGACCGCGACCTCGTCGACCAGCACCAGGAGGTCCTGCGCGGGGGTCCATCCGGTGCGCTTGAGGTACGGCCGGAGGGCCGCGCCGCTGAGGTTCATGTAGGTCTGCGGCTTGACCAGCTTCAGGGCGTGGGGGCCGACCCGGGCGGTGGTGGTGACCGCCTCGCCGTCCTTGCGCCATGGATCGGCGTGCCAGCGCTGGGCGAGGTGGTCCAGGAGCCACCACCCCACGTTGTGCCGGGTGTCCTCGTATTCGCGCCCGGGGTTGCCCAGGCCCATGATCACTTTCATGCGGAACGGCAGGCGCGCGGGGCGCGGGATGCGCCAGCGTGGGGTGACCATGCCGGACGGATGCCGCGCCCCGCGGGGGAAGCCCGGGGTCGGTTACTTCTCGTCGTCGCCCTTCGCCTTGCGGATCAGCTCGGGCTCGGCGGCGCCGGCGGCCGGCTCCGCGGCCACCTTGGGCGGCGCGACCACGCACACCGTGGCGCCGGGCTCGTCGAGCACGGTGACGCCGGCGGGGAGGCTCAGGTCGGCCACATGGAGCGGCTTGCCCAGCTTGACGTGGCTGATGTCGACGTCCACGTGCTCGGGGATGTTCCCCGGGTCGCACTCCAGGTGCAGCTCGTGCATGACCTGGTCGAGGATGCCCCCCTCGAGGCGCACCCCCTCGGGGGTG
>JBILED010000150.1:0-6640 GCA_044352305.1 Gemmatimonas sp. | reverse complement strand
GCTCGCTCCTCGTCTCCGACGGCGGGGCGACCACCCGCTACACCCCCACGCACGAGACCTCCGCCCGCATCCCCACCGGCGGCGTGCTGGAAGCCGACCTGCCGCGCCCGGCGCTGGCGGCCAGCTCGCGCCTCCTGCTGCGTGAGCCCGACCTGGGCACCGCCACCCGCATCGCCGCGGCCATCACCGCCCGTTTTGGCGCCAAGGCCGCCGAGGTGGAGGATGAAGGCAGCGTGCTCCTCGCGCTCCCCGACTCGCTCCCCCGCGCCACGGCGCTGGCCCGCATCCGGGAGCTGGCCGTCACGCCGGAGCTGCGCGCGCGCCTGATCATCGACGGGAAGGACGGCACCATCGTCGCCGGCGGCGACATGACGGTGGGCGCCGCCACGGTCAGCCACGGCGCCATCACCCTCGCCATCGGCGCCAACGCCGACGCCGACACCAGCGCCATCCCGGGGAGCGTCCGCCTCCCTGCCGGCATCCCGGTGCAGCGCGTCGCCTCGGCGCTCCACGCCGTGCGCACCCCCCCCAACGAGATCGCCGCCATCTTCGCCGCGCTGCGCGAGGTGGGGGCGGTCACCGCGGAGATCGTCGTCCGGTGATCCCCCCTGTCACGGCCCCGCCGTCGGCCGCCGCCGCCGCGCGCGCGGACGCCCCGGGCGACCGGAAGCTGCGCGACGCGGCCCGGCAGCTGGAAGGGGTCTTCGTCCAGGAGCTGTTCAAGGCCATGCGCGCCACCGTGCCGCAGGGGGAAGGGATCGTC
Organism: Gemmatimonas sp.; assembly: GCA_044352305.1. Taxonomy (GTDB): domain Bacteria; phylum Gemmatimonadota; class Gemmatimonadetes; order Gemmatimonadales; family Gemmatimonadaceae; genus Gemmatimonas. The sequence continues at coordinate 5,877 of JBILED010000150.1, read as the reverse complement.
GCCGGCGGCTCGGGCGAGGAGATGTTCACCGCCATGCTCGACCAGCACCTGGCCACCACGGCCCCCAACCGGTGGGAAGGGGGGATTGGCGACGCGCTCTACCGGCAGCTGCGCGGCCCCCGGCTCCCCGCCACGGCCGCGCCGACCGCCCTCCCCGCCACCGCGCCCGCGTCCGTGACGCTCCCGGTGCCGCTCCCCACCTCCAACGGGCCCCGCTGATGGCTCCCGTGCCACCCTCCGCGTCCCTTCCCCACCCGCGCGCGCCGGGCGGGCTGGGGGTCGCCGCCCCCGAACGGGCCCCCGGCGCGCTGCTCGAGGCGCTGCACGACGCCATGGTGAGCGAACACAAGCTGCTGGACGACCTCGTGGCGCAGATGCGCCGCCAGCGCGCGGCCGTGGCCGCCGACGACATCCAGGCCGTGGATGACGCCACCTTCGGCACCCATCGGATCCTCGCCACCCTCGGGCAGGCCCGCCAGCGGCGGCGCCAGCTCAACCTGCTCCTGGGGGGATCGGAGGACTGCACCCTGGCCGACCTGGAGGCGCGCTGGGGCGACCGCCTCGACCCCCGCCTGCGCGAGGCCCGCGTGCGCCTGCGCACCGTGGCCGACCAGCTCAGCCGCGAGGTGGGGGTGAACCGGCGCCTGCTGCGCGAGGTACTCCGCGGCACCGACCAGCACCTGCGCACGCTCGTGGGGGCCCCCACGCTGGCCCCCACCTACGGCGCCGAGCAGGGTGGGGACATGCCGCCGGCGCCGCCCCCCGTGCGCGGCGTCCTCATGAACCGGACGGCCTGAGATGTCCAGCTCGACGCTCAGCATCGCCCGCACCGCGCTGGTCGCCCACCAGACCGCGCTGCAGACGGTGGGGCACAACATCGCCAACGCCGCCACCCCGGGATTCACCCGGCAGGAGGCGGTGCTCGCCGCCAACGACCCGCAGCGCCTCACCTACGGCACCGTGGGCACCGGCGTCTCGGTCTCCACCGTGGTGCGCAAGCGCAACGAGATGCTCGACGTGGGGTACCGGACCTCGTCGGAGACGGCGTCCCGGGTGGAGCTGCGCCGCGACCAGCTGGCGCAGCTGGAGTCGGTCTTCGGCGAGCCCTCCGAGGAGGGGATGTCCAAGACGCTCGACGAGTTCTTCAACGCCTGGAGCGACCTCTCCGCCACCCCCACCAGCATCGGCGCGCGCGCCGTGGTGCAGCAGCGCGGGCGGCAGGTGGCCACGCTCTTCAACACCTATGACAACGAGCTGACCTCCCAGCGCACCACCGCCACCGACCGCCTGCTGCAGACGTTGCGGCAGGTGAACAGCCTGGCCGAGCAGGTGGCCGACCTCAACGGGCGCATCCTCTCCTCGGAGAGCGCCGGGATGCCCAACAACGACCTCCGCGACCGCCGCGACGTGGCGCTCGACCAGCTCGCCGCCATCGCGGGGGCGCGCGTGGAGCGCCAGGCCAACGGCAACACCGCCGTCCTCGTGGGGAGCCACAACCTGGTCGAGGGGACCAACACGCAGCCGCTCGACCTGGCGTTCGACGTGCCACCCGGCCCGGCCCCCGCCGAACCGATCGGGGACGTGCCGGTGCGCATCAAGCCCCGGGAGGGCAACGATGGCACCGTGTCCGGGGTGGGCGGGGAGCTGCACGCCCTCCTCGAGTCCATCAACCACATCATACCCGAGCTTCGCACCCGGTTGGATGCCAACGCCCGGACGCTCACCGAGACCGTCAACACCCACCATCGCGCCGGGTTCCTCTTCGACGGGAGCACCATCCCGGGCACCGCCGCCGGCAACTTCTTCGATGCCGGCACCGTCACCTCCCCGGTGCGCGCCGGCACCATCGGGCTGGATGCGTCCATCGCGACCGACGCCGGGCGCATTGCCGCCAGCCGGAACGCCAACGCGCCGGCCGACAACACGGTGGCCAACGGGCTGGCCGCCCTGCGCGACATCCCCACCTCGGTCACCTGGACCAGCGCCGATGGCGCCGTGGAACGGGGCTCCTTCATCGGCTTCTTCCGCAGCACCGTCACCCAGCTGGGGATCACCACCCAGGCCACCCGCGACGACGCCACCCTCTTCCGCACCCTCGCGGACCAGGCGGAGGCGCGCCGCCAGGACGCGGGCGGCGTGAATATTGACGAAGAGATGGTGAAGATCGTCCGGGTACAGCAGGCCTACCAGGCCGCCGCCAAGATGATCAAGTCGGTGGACGAGTTGATGCAAACCATCATGCAGCTGATCTGAGACCATGCTCATCCTGGGACGACGCGTTGGCGATGCCATCCTGATCGACGGAGACATCCGCATCGTCGTGGTCTCCTGCGACCGGGGCGGCGTGCGCCTCGGGATCGAGGCCCCGGACCACGTGAAGATCCTGCGCGGCGAGATCGCCAACCAGGTGGCCCGCGAGAACCAGCGGGCGGCGGCGCTGCCGGCCGCCTCGCCGTGGCTGGCCGCTCTGGGGGCGCCGCGCACCGCCGCGCCCCCGGTTCCGCCACCGGCCGCCTAGCGCGCGCCCCAGGCCGGAAAGCCCAACCGCACCCCGCCGGGGACCCCCGCCACGGCGCACCCGGGCGCGTCCGCCAGGAGCCACGCCATGGCCGCCAGGTCCGCGGCGGACGCCGGGGCCGCGCCCGCGCCCGCGCCGGTCACCGTGACCGTCGTGATCCGCGCCTCGCTGGCCACCGTCACGGTCACCCCCCCGGAGGCCGCCCCCCCCACCAGCGCCACACACAGCGCGTGCCCCACCGCCCCCGGCGGGGCCTGCACCACCCCCGCCCCCCCCGCGCGCGTCACCGTCACCGCGCCCTCGCGAAAGGCCGGGTGGTCCTCCAGCAGCGCCTCCGCCTCCGCGAGCGCCTCCGCCAGCACCACCGGCTCCGCCGCCCCCCGGCTGCGGGGCACCCCCCGCAGCCGCCGCAGCAGCGCCTCCAGCCGGTCGGCCTCCTCCCGCAGGGCGGCCATCATGCGCGGCGAGGGTGCAGCCGATACTCCCAACAGGTCTGCCACGCCGGCCACCATGCCCACGCGGTTCCCCAGGGCGTGGGCCAGCCCGCGCAGCAGCTCCTCCTGCAGCTCGAGCCAGCGCGCCGGGCCGTCCTCCGCCAGGGGGGGCGTCCCCCCGCGCGCGTCGTCTACCCCCATCCCCGAGATCCCCACGTGTTCGTCATCATTGGCCTAGTGGTGGTGTTTGGCGCCGTCATCGGGGGCTACGTCATGCACCACGGGCAGATCGCGGTGCTGATCCAGCCCAACGAGTTCGTCATCCTCGGCGGCGCCGGGCTCGGGAGCATGATCATCGCCAACCCCCCCGCGGTGCTCAAGGCGTCCGTCGGCGCGCTGCTGGGGCTCCTCAAGCCCAACCCCTACGGCGCCCAGGCCTACGCCGAGCTGCTGCAGGTACTCTACGAGGTGTTCCAGAAGGCCCGCAAGGACGGCCTCGTCGGCCTCGAGTCGCACATCGAGAATCCCGAGGCCTCGGACATCTTCTCCAAGTACCCCTCGTTCGCCAACAACCACCATGCCATGTCCCTGCTGTGCGACACCCTCAAGGTGCTGCTCACCGGGACCGTGGAGGACCACAACCTCGCCGACATCCTCGACGTCGACCTGGAGAAGCACCACCACGAGCAGATGAAGGTCCCCCACGCCATCAGCGCCGTCGGCGACGCCATGCCCGGCTTCGGGATCGTCGCCGCCGTGCTCGGCGTCATCATCACCATGGGCTCCATCGGCGGCGCCGCCTCCGAGATCGGCAACAAGGTCGCCGCCGCCCTCGTCGGCACCTTCCTCGGCATCCTCCTCTCCTACGGCATGCTCGGCCCCCTCGCCAAGGCCATCGAGGAGCGCATCCACGCCGAGCACGACTACATGCTCTGCATCCGCACCGCGCTCCTCGCCTTCGCCCGCGGCGACGCCCCCATGACCTCCGTGGAGTTCGCCCGCCGCAACGTCGAGCCGCACGAGCGCCCCAGCTTCACCGAGCTCGAGGCCATGACCCGCAAGAAGGCCGCCTGACCATGGCCCGCCCGGGATCGAAGATCATCATCAAGAAGAAGAAGGTGGCCGGCGGCGGCGGACACCACGGCGGCTCGTGGAAGGTCGCCTACGCCGACTTCGTCACCGCCATGATGGCCTTCTTCATGGTCATGTGGATCCTCGGCATGGACGACAAGACCAAGCAGGCCGTCGAGGGCTACTTCGCCAACCCGGTCGGCTACAAGAAGGGGTACGGCGCCGGCAGCAGCCCCCTCGCCACCGGCGCCTCCATCGGCACGGTGCAGAAGCAGAGCAGCATGCGCCTCATGGTCCGCTCCCAGGAGAAGCAGGCGTTCGAGGAGGCCCGCAAGGGCATTGCCGAGAAGCTCGAGGGGAACGACTCCCTCAAGGCGCTCCAGGCCGTCGTCGACGTCACCATCGGCGAGGACGGGCTGCGCGTGGAGCTCGTGGAGTCCATGCGCGGCGACGTGTACTTCCCCAGCGGCAGCGCCCGCGTGAACCCCGCCACCATGCTGGTGCTCCAGCTGGTGGGGGCCGAGCTCTCCCGCCTGCGCCACACGGTGGTCATCGAGGGGCACACCGACGCGGCTCCCTACGGGTCGGACCGCAGCTACGGCAACTGGGAGCTCTCCGCCGACCGCGCCAACGCCGCCCGCCGCATCCTCGAGTCCGCCGGCGTGGACCCGGCCCGCATCCGGGGGGTCCGGGGCTACGCCGCCACCCAGCTGCGCCTCCCCGACGACCCGCTGGCGTCGGCCAACCGCCGCATCTCCATCCTGCTCCCCTTCACCGAGGACCCGGCGATGCCCTCGGTGGCCAACGCGGAGTCGCTCGCGGTGAACAAGCAGGACGAGCTCACCCGGCTGGGGCGCGGCGGGAACTGACGGCGGGCCCCCGCGAACGACGATGGGCCGGTGCGCCATGCGCACCGGCCCATCGTGCCGTCAGGGAGGCGGTGCGCCCTACGCCGCCTGCCCCGCCGCCAGCTGCTCGGTGGTCCAGGCCACCGCGTCGCCGTACGCCTGCGCCAGCTCCGCCGGGTTGCGCCCCAGCGCGTCGGCCTGCGCCCACTCGCCGCGCTCGTACGACACCGCCAGCCGCAGCACCGCCGCCAGCGGCCCCGTCCCCGCCAGCAGCGCCTCGCGCACCTCCGCCGACACCGGCAGCGTGTCCAGCACCTCCGCCATCGGCAGCCCCAGCAGCGCGTCCATCCGCGACAGCATCCCCAGCAGGAACCGCGTCGACGGGTCGGTCCGCGCCGCCCCCGCCCCGCTCACCAGCTCGCAGAAGCGCCCGCGCACCAGCGCCTGCGTCACGTTCTCGTTGGCCAGGGGGCTCTGCGCCCCCACCTGCGCCACCAGCATGATCAGCAGCCACCGCGACAGCGCCTCGCGCCCGATCATCCGGATGGCGTGCGCGATCGACTCCACCCCCCGCGCGCCCACCGCCGCGGAGTTCACGAACCGCAGCAGCTGGAAGGAGAGCTGCGGGTTGATGCGGAACGCGTTCTCCAGCTTCGCGTCCCCCACATCGGGGTTCTTGAGCAGCCCCACGATGTTGAACATGGTCACCTGCTCCACGTTCAGCGTGCGCGCGTTGAGCGTCTCCGGGCGGCTGAAGACGTACCCCTGGAACAGCAGGCACCCCGCCGCATGGCACGCCTGCAGCATCGCCGTGGTCTCGATCCGCTCCGCCAGCACCCGCTTCCCCGCCTGATGCAGCCACTGCACCTTGGCCACCATCATTTCCGGGGTGTCATGCAGCACGTCGATCTTGACCAGCTCCGCGAAGGGGAGCAGCGGCTGCACCGCCGGCCGGCCGTCGAAGTCGTCCAGCGCCAGCTTGTACCCCGCCGCGCGGGCCTCGTGG
>JBILED010000034.1:0-19630 GCA_044352305.1 Gemmatimonas sp. | reverse complement strand
GACGAGCTGGCGCTGGTGGCGGTGCTGGCCGCCGCGCTGGTGTTCCTCGTGCTGGCCGGCGAGTTCGCCAGCTTCACCATTCCGCTGGTGGTCATGCTCACCGTCCCCCTCGCCGGCGCGGGGGCGGTGCTGGGGCTGTGGCTCACGGGGCAGTCGCTCAACGCGGTCTCGCTCATCGGCATCGTGGTCATGATCGGCATGGCCGACAACGAGGCGGTGGTCAAGCTCGACGCCATCCGGGCCTTCCGCGAGGCGGGGCACCCGGTGGACGAGGCGGTGCGACTGGGCGGGGCGCAGCGCCTCCGGGCGGTGGCGATGACCTCCATCACCACCGTCACCGGGGTGCTCCCGCTGGTGTTTGGCTGGGGGAGCGGCGGCGCGCTCTACCAGCCGCTCGCGGCCGGCATCATCGGCGGCAGCGTCTCGGCGCTGCTGGTGACCTTCTTCCTGCTCCCCACGGCCTACGCCGTGCTGGAGCGGCGGCAGGAGCGGCGGCGGCCGCCGCCGCGTGACGATGCGGCGCCTGCGGCGTCGGTGCGGGCCAGGGTGGCCGGCGGGGAGCCCGTCGGGTGATCGGCTGGATCGTGCGGCGGCCGTCGGTGGCGTGGGCCGCCGCGGTGGCGGTGCTGCTGGGTGGGGGGATGGCCTTCGGGCGGCTGCCGCTGGCCACCCGCACCACGGTGGAGCTTCCGCGCCTGTCGGTGTCGGCCAGCTGGCCCGGCGCGGCGCCGGAGGCGATCGAGGCGGCGGTCACCAGCCCCATCGAGGCCGCGGTGCAAGGGGTCCGCGGGGTGCGCCGCGTGTCCAGCGTGTCTGCCGACGACCAGGCTTCGCTCACGGTGGAACTGGAGGCGCGGGCCGACGTGCAGCTGGCGCGCCTGGCCATCCTGGAGCGGCTGGAACTGCTGCAGGAGGAGCTGCCGCCGGGGGTGTCGCCGCCGTCCGTCTCCAACTACGTCCCCGAGGGGCTGGAGGAGGCCCCGCTGCTCGGGTTGCTGCTCACCGGCCCGTACACCAGCGGGGCGCTGCAGCAGCTGCTGGAGGAGCGGGTGCGCCCGCGGCTGGCGGCGGTTCCGGGGGTGGCCGGCGTGTCGGTGCGCGGCGGCGCGACGCGCGGCGTGGCGGTGACGTACGACGCGGCTCGGCTGCGGGCGCTGGGAATCCCGCCGCAACGGCTCACCGAGGCGCTGGCCTCGGCGCGCCTGGTGCAGGCGCTGGGGGTGGAGCCCCGCGGCGGGACCGAGCGCCGCGTGGTGCTGCGCGATGTGCCCGGCTCGCTGGCGGCGCTGGAGGCGCTCCCGGTACGTGCCCCGTCAGGGCGCGTCTTCGCGCTGGGGGCGCTGGCCACGGTGCGCGGCGAGGAAGATGCGCGCGGCCGCTTCTTCCGGGTCGACGGCCAGCCGGCGGTGGCGGTGGAGGTCACGCGGCATCCAGGGGCCGATGCCATCCAGACCGCCGCCGCCGTGCGCGCCCTGGTGCCGGAGCTGCAGCAGGCCCTGCCCCCCGCGGCGGCGCTGCGCGTGGTGGGCGACGAGAGCGAGCCGCTGCAGGAGGAGCTGGCGCAGCTGGCCCAACGCGGGGCGCTGGCCTTTGGCGCCGTGCTCGCGGTGCTGCTGGTGGCGCTGCGCCGCTGGCGCGCGGTGGCGCTGGTGATGGGGACCACGGCGGTGGCGATCGCCGGCACGGCCCTGTCGCTGTACGTGCTCACGATCCCCGCCAACCTGCTCACCCTGGCCGGGCTGGGGATGGGGGTGGGAATCCTGGTGCAGAACGCGCTGGTGGTGGTGCAGGGGGTTGCGGCCGTGCGCGACTCCGGCGCGGCAGGTGCGTCGGGGGACGCGGGCGCCGATGGCCGGGCGCGGACCGCCGCCGCGCGCCGATTGGTGCCGGCCGTCCTGGGGGGCACCCTCACCACCGCGGTGGTGCTGCTCCCGTTTCTCTACCTGCAGGGGAATGCGCGCGCGGCGTTCTTCCCCTTTGCCGCGGCCTTTGCGCTGGCGCTGGCGTGGAGCGTGGCCACCGCGCTGCTGCTGGTTCCGGCGCTGGGGCGCGGGGTGGCGGGGCGCGCGCCCCGCTGGCCGCGCCTGCAGCACGCCTACGGCCGCCTGCTGGTGCGCGTGGTGCGCCGCCGAGGCTGGACGCTGGCCGTCACGGGGCTGGTGCTGGTGGGGCTGGGGTGGGGGTTCGTCGCCCGCGTGCCGCGGCAGGGCTTTGGCGGCTTTGGGGAACGCCGCACCACGCTGTCGGTGTCGCTCAGCTTCCCGCGCGGCTCCGACCCGGCCACGCTGGACCGGGCGGTGCGGGAGTTCGAGGCGCTGGTGGTGGGGCACCCGGCGGTGGAGACGGTGCGGGCGGCCGCCTTTGGCCCCGCGGCGGCGCAGATGGCGGTGCGCTTCAGCCGCGCCGGCGCGCGCACGGGCGCGCCGCTGGCGCTGCAGGAGCGGCTCACGCAGCGCGCCGTCTTCATCGGCGGGGCGTCGGTGTCGGTGGTGGGCGATGGCCCCGGCTTCTCCAGCGGGCTGGGGGGCGGGTCGCTGTCCACCTTCCGCCTGCGCGTGGCCGGCTTCAGCTACGACGGCGTCTCGCGCCTGGCCGACGACCTGGCGGCGCGGCTGGGGCGCATCACCCGCGTGCGCGACGTCCGCATCACCAGCGGCGGCGGTTTCTTTGCGGGGGAGCGGGGGGCGCAGGTGGCCGTGCTCCCGGCACGCGGCCGGCTGGCGGCATACGGGCTGACCGCGGCCGCGCTGTCGCAGGGGGTGGCGCGCGAGATACGCGGGCCGGCGGGGCGGCTGCTGCTGGAGGTGGGGGGCGAGGAGGAGCTGGTCACCGTCAAGGCGGCCGGGGCGCCGGAGCGCACGCTGCAGGAGCTGGCCGCCGCGCCACTGCCAAGCGGGACGGAGGCCCCCGTGCGCATCGGCGACGTGGCGCGTGTGGAGGAGCGGGAGGCGCTCACGCAGGTGGTGCGCGAGGATCAGCAGTACCTGCGGCAGGTCACATACGACTTCCGCGGTCCGCCCAAGCTGGCGCGACGCACGCATGACGCCTTCGTGCGCACGCTGACCGCCCCCCCGGGCTACGCCATCACCGACGTGACGTCCGGCACCGCCTACGAGGAGGACGAGAGCGAGCGCGGGCTGTGGCTGGTGTTCGGGGTGGGGGTGGTGCTGGTGGTGCTGGCCGTGGCACTGGTGTTCGACTCGCTGTGGGCGGCCTGGCAGTTGTTCCTGGTCCTTCCGCTGGCGCTGGGCGGGGTGGCCGCCGCCTTCTGGGGGCTGGGGGTGCCCTTCACGCGCGAGGCGGCGGTGGGGGTGATCCTGGTGATTGGCGTGGCCATCAACCAGGCGATTCTTCTGGTGGACGAGGCGCTGGCCCTCCGTCGCCCCCATGCCGGCGCTCCGGACCAGCCGCTCTCGGCGGCGCAGGTGGTGCGGGCGGCCCGCCGCCGCAGCGGCATGATCACCGTGGTCACGGGCGCCTCGCTGGCCTCGTTGCTGCCGCTGGCCACGGGGGCCGACGGCAGCACGCTCTTTGGCGCCATCGCGCTGGCCACGGCCGGGGGGACCATCGCCGGCACGCTGGCGGCGCTGCTGGTGGTCCCCGCGCTGCTGGTGGGGCGCCGGGCACCGGCCGCATCCGGTGGCGGGGCCCGCGCCGCCTTCGGCAACCCCGAGCGGCCCTCCGCGTGACAAATTGCCGGCAGCCCACTGGGGCCGTGGTCCTCCCCTCTGTCCTCCCTTCCGACTCGATTCTCATGGTTCGCGTCCATCGTCTGTCCCGCGCGCTGGTCCCCACCGTGCTGCTGGGGACGGCCCTTCCGCTAGGGGCCCAAGGGGTTCCCACCCGCAGCTACGCCAAGGCCGAGGCGGAGTTTGGCGAACCGTTCTCCGGGGTGTCCGGGGTGCGGGGGCTGGCTGACGGCCGCGTGGTGGTGGCCGACAGCCGCGACAAGCTGGTGCAGGTGGTGAACCTGGCCACCGGGGCGGCGGTCAAGGTGGGGCGCGAAGGGAGCGGCCCCGGGGAATACGGACTGCCCACCTCGCTCTTCGGGCTGCCGGGGGACAGCAGTGTGGTGTTTGACGCGCTCAACCAGCGCTACCTGCTGGTGGGTCCGGAGGGGAAGCCCGGGGCCACCTTCCGGGTGGGCCCCGACCTCCCCGCCCCGCCCCGGGGCGCCGGCGGGGCGCCGGCAGGGGGTCCGCCGGCAGGGGGTCCGCCGGCAGGCGGTCCGCCGGGGGCCCCGCCCGCGGGTGGGGGCATGGTGGTGCGCCGCCCTGCCGGGGCGGGGGGGCCGGTCATGATGCTGGGCGGGCTGGGGCTGGGGCGCGTCATGGCCAGCGATGCCGCCGGTCGCCTGTACTTCGAGGGGGTGCCGTTGATGATGGGCCCCAATGGCCCCGTCAGCGCGGACACGGCGCCCGTGATCCGCTATCACCGCGACACGCGCCGTGCCGACACGTTGGCGTGGGTGCGCCTCCCCAAGGGGACGGCCAGCGTGAGCACCAGCGGCGGCCCCAACAACCAGCGCGTGATGATGCGCATCGGGGGCGGCACGCCGTATGCCGCCCGTGACGCCTGGAGCGTGCTCCCCAACGGCACCGTGGTGATTGCGCGGGTGGCCGACTATCACCTGGACCTCGTCCCCCCGGCCGGAGCCGTGGTGCGCGGCCCCGCCGTCCCCTTCACCCCCGTGCCGGTGGGGGAGGCGGAGAAGCGGGAGTACCGCGAGGCGCAGAAGAACCGGCAGGGGGTGTTCATCACGCGCACCGACGGCCCGGGCGGATCGCGGGCGCAGGCGGCCCCCGCGGTCCCGACCTTTGAGGAGCCCGAGACCTGGCCCGACACCAAGCCCCCCTTTGCCGACAACGGCGTGCTGGTGAGCCCCGCAGGCGAGGTGTGGGTGGCGCGCAGCCGCCGTGCGACGGACAACGTCCCCGCGTACGACATCTTCTCCGCCACCGGCCGCCTCGTGCGGCGCGCCACGTTCCCGCCGCGCACCCGCGTGGTGGGGTTCGGCCCCGCCGGGGTGGTGTACACGGTGCGCAGCGACGAGGACGACCTGCAGTGGCTGCAGCGCTTCCGGGGGTGAGCGGACGCCGCTAATTTTCAGGGGTCCCCGCGGATGGGCGCCGAGCGCGCCACCTCCGGAGCCCTCGAACGTTCCGCCATCGTTCCCATGCCGTTCTTCGACCATCCCGCGAACGCCGATTGGCTGCTGCCGATCATCAAGCTGCCGCTGCTGCTCATCTCGTCGATCTTCAAGATCGTGCTCGCGGTGGGCCCCATCGGCCAGGTGGCCATCGTCGCCATTGCGATTGCGCTCTATACGCGCAATATCATGGGGCCGGCCCGCCCCTGAGCGCGACCACGCCTCGGGGGGATCGGCGGGACACGCGTCACACCGACGCGTGTCCCGCTTCCCATTTCTGGAGGTTTCCCATGCGAGTGCCCCAGCGTCCCGTGCTCCTGCTGGCCGCCCTGCTCCTCATTCCCGCCGCGCGCGGCCATGCGCAGATGGGCGCGAGCGCCGGCCTCTTCGGCGGCATCCACTATTCGGGCGCCTCCCTCGACCTCGAGGGGGCGTCCAGGAAGGTCGACTTCGGCGGCGGCTACGGGCTGCACGCCGGGCTCGGGATGGGCGATGCCCTGCAGCTGGTGGTGAACTACGACAAGAACACGCTCACCGGCTCGGGGACCACCGGCAATGCCGACGTGGCGCAGTTCGATGCGCTGGCGCGGCTCTTCCTGCTGCTCCCTCCCGGATCGCCGCTGCGCGTGTTTGCCACCGGCGGCGTCACCGGGCGCACCATCAAGCTGGGGCAGGACTTCGACGGCCTCTCTCCCACCGGTGGCGCCGGCGTGTTCCTCAAGGTCATCCCCAAGGTCGCGTTCACCGGCACCGCGCTGTGGACGTTCGGCAACCTCAAGTCGGCGTCGCAGCTGCAGAACGGCACGGGGAACGAGTTCAAGTCCACCGGCGTGCGGGTGCAGGTGGGCGCCTCACTGTTCCTGTTCGGCAACTGACCACTCGCAGCCTCGCGCACGAGGCCCCGCCGGCAGCCGCCGGCGGGGCCTCGTGCCGTCATTGCGCGACCTACCGGTAGTACGCCATGAACCCCGCCGCGGGGAAGGCCGCCGGACAGCTGCCCGTCGCCCCGTACGCCGCGTCCATCTGCATCCGGCTGTTCATGCGCAGCCACAGCCAGCCGCCCGCGTCCCCGGCGTAGCACCACGACGTGGTGATGGTGGCGGGGTTGCGCCACGTGCTGTTGTTCCGGCTGACGCGCAGGTCGTTGGTGGCGCCGATGTGCCCCACGTACACGGTGCTGTCGGCGCTCAGGGCGATGGGGAGCGGATCCCCGTATGGCCCCACCTTGGACAGCCCCCAGGTGGCCGGCACCGTGGCCTGCTGGAACCAGTGCCCCGCCGGCGTGCCGGGGACGTCGCGCTCCACCGTGCCGCACCCGGCCCCCGGGGAGCGCACGCCGGTGCCGTCGCCGATGCGCGCGAGATACTGGTCGCGCAATGCCGGGGCGAACGCCGCCCACGGGCAGGTCGCGTTGAGCAGGTTGCGGAAGTGGGCGGTGTGCCGCGCCTGGTTCTCAAAGCGGTTGACCACCGTGGTGTCATAGAGCACCACGTCAAAGGCGATGGAGCCGGTCCCCCGGAGGTACCACCCCAGCGGTGCCCCCGCCTCCAGCGGCACGGGCACGGCCAGCGGTTGCCAGGCGCTGCTGCTCACAATGGTCGTGTCGGTGACCGCCTTGAGCCCCGCCGGCAGGTCCTTGACGTGGTACAGCTCCATCGTCAGCCCGCACCCGAAGTCGACGTACATGGACCAGTCGGGGACATAGCCGGCCGGGGCGCCCTGCGGCATGTAGTGTCCCAGGGCGACCACCCGCAGCGCCGCCGGGGCAAGCAGCGGCAGGCGCACGCCCGTCTGGGCAGCGGTCGGGAACGCGTACGACCGGCCCACGAGGGAGGTGTTGGCCCCCCCCACCATGCCGATCTGCGTGACCACCTGCAGGGCGGCGGGATCCACCAAGGGGGAGGTCAGCACCGGCCGTGTGCCGCAGGAGGGCTGTGCCGGGAGCACCGTGATGACCGATTGTCCGCGGACGCCGTCAACGGTGGCGGTCATGGTGGCGGTCCCCGGGGACACGCCGGTGACCGCGCCAGTACTGCTGACGGTGGCGATCGCCGGCGTGGAGGAGCTCCAGGTGACGGGAGGGGCGGCCAGCGCCGCGCCGGCGGCATCGCGCGCCGTCGCGCTCAGCACGAGGGTGCCCCCCACGGAGACGCCCGCACGCGAGGGAGTCACGTCCACGGAGGCCACCGGCACGGAGGTCACCGTGAGGGCGGCCGTGCCGGCGATCCCCTCTACGGTGGCCGACAGGGTGGCGGTACCGGCCGCCACGGCGGTGACCAGCCCGGCCATGCTGACGGTGGCGACCGACGGGGCGCTGGAGCTCCAGGTGACGGGGCGGCCGGCAAGCGTGCCGCCCGCCGAGTCGCGTGCGGTGGCCGCGAGGGTGACGGTGCCCCCCACGCGCAGCGATGCCGAGGACGGCGTGACCACCACCGCCGCCACGGGCACGGGGGTGACCGTCGCCGTCGCGGCGCCGGTGATCCCGTCCACCGTGGCGGTGATGGCGGCGGCCCCCGGGGCCACCGCCGTCACCACCCCGGCGGCATTCACCGTGGCAACGGCGGGAGTGCCCGAACTCCAGCTGATCGTCTTGCCAGTCACCTCGGCCCCTGCGGCCGTGCGGGGGCTGGCTGTCAGCGCCTGGGAGCCTCCCACGCGCAGCGCCAGCGATGGCGGAGAGATCACCACGCTCTGCACCGTCGGTGGCGTGGTGCTGCCGCCGCCACCGCCCGGCGTGGTGGGCGTGGTGCCGCCGTCGCCCCCCCCGCCCGCGCACGCGGCACTGACAAGAAGGGCGCTGGTGCCTGCCAGCAATGGCACGCGTCGAGTCCTGACGGGGCGCCAACCGGGCCGCAGGGGCATCAGCATGATGGGTGCAAAAAAGGGGAGACCACCGGGAGCCCGCGCGCCCTCACCGCCCCGGCTTCAGCTGCCGCTCCAGGTACTCGGCGATCGCGGCGTTCACCCGCGCCAGGTTGGCGTGCCGCATCCAGTGGTGCGTGTCATCCGGGATGATCAGCTCCTCGAAGGGCACCCGCCGCGCCCGCAGCCGCTGCACCAGGTCCACCGTCTGGCTCACGCGCACGTTGCGGTCGTCGTCGCCGTGGATCAGCAGCACCGGCGAGCGCCAGGTGGCCACCGCCGACACCGGCGAGCTGCTCCACGCCACCTGCGCCAGCCGTCGCACCGTGGCCTCGTCGCGCTCGAAGCTCCAGCTGCCGGCCCCGAAGCGCGAGCCGCCGTCGCTGGTGAAGTCGTGCACGCCGTGGATGTCCACCCCCGCGGCGAACAGGTCGGAGTTGCGTCCCAGCGCCAGCGCGGTGAGATAGCCGCCGTACGACCCGCCGTAGATGCCGATGCGCGCCGGGTCCACCCCGGCCTGCGCGCGCAGGAAGCGCCCCGCCGCCACGATGTCGCGATACTCCGCGGCCCCCGCGGCCCCCGCGTTGGGCGGCCGGTGGAAGTCATGCCCGTAGCCGATCCCCAGCCGGTAGTTCACCGCCAGCACCGTGAAGCCCCGGCTGGCGAGGTACTGGTTCATCGCGTAGGCGTTCCAGTAGTAGTCGCCGTAGTGCCACCCCAGCAGCATCTGCCGCGGCGGGCCGCCATGCACGTACACGATGGCCGGGCGCCGTCCGCGCGCGGGCCCGGCGGGCTCGAACAGCTGTCCCCGCACCAGCACGCCGTCGGCGGCGCGGAAGGACACCGCGCGCGGCGTCACCAGGCGCGCCGAGGGGAAGTCGGCGGGGACGCGGTCGGCGCCCAGCCGCTGCGGTGCGCTCCCCGGGCGCAGCAGCGCCGGCACGGGCGGCTGCTGCGCGGTGGCCACGATGGCCGCAATGGTCCCGCTGGGGAGCGACACCGGCGACCACTCCAGCCCCGTGCCGGGGGTGAGCACTTCCAGCGCGGGGGACTCCACCGCCACCCGCACCACATGGCGGCGGTCGTGGTCCCCCGGCGTGCTCCCGGCGTTGCCGGCATACAGCAGGTGCCGCCCGTCGGCCGACACGGTCACGTGCTCCGCCTGGTGCGCGCCGGGCGACAGCAGCACCGGCGCACCCGTCCCCGCCGCGTCCAGCGCGTACAGGTGCGGCCAGCCATCGTGGTAGGACAGGAAGGTGATCCGGCCGGCCAGCGGCCAGGCCAGGTTGACCCCGCCGTCGGTGGAAGGGACGCTTCCGCGCAGCGTGGTGGTGCTGCGCCACCGCTCGGTGGCGGTGCCCGTGGCCACGGTGGCCACCCACAGGCTCCACGCCATCGGCTGGATTTCCAGCGAGGTCGGGGGCGGTCCCCCGGCGCCGGCCACCCGCGCGAACACCAGCTGGGTGCCGTCGGGGGACCAGCGCGGCACCCGGTCGCGCCCGCTGCTGGGGGCGATCCACTGGATGGGCGTGGTGGCGTCGGTGTACACCCCGATGAAGGCATGGTCGCCGCGGTTGGACACAAAGGCGAAACGCGTCCCGTCCGGCGCGAACACGGCGCCGCCGTTGCTGCCGCGCACCTCCGTGAGCTTCACCGCCGGCGCCGAACCGTCCACCGGGGCGCGCCACAGCTGGCGCCCGCGCTCGAACACCACGGTGCGCCCATCCGGGGCCACCACCGGGTTGAGCCCCTCCCCCAGCGACACCGGCGTGCCACCGGCAAAGGGCACCGTCCACAGCTCGGTGCGCGGCGGAATGGGGAGCCCCGTGGGGTTCACCGGCAGCGCGTCATCCCAGTTGGAGCCGAAGTCGCCGCCGCGCACGTACAGCACGTGCCGCCCGTCGGGGGCCAGCGTCACCGCCGACAGCTCCTGCCCATCGTCAGTGCCATACGCCGTGAGGCGCCGCACCGCGAACGCCGGCCCCTCGGCCACGTACACGTTGCGCACCCCGCGCTCGTTCAGCGTCCACGCCAGCCGCTCGGCGCGGGCGGCGGCGGTGAGCCCGGTGGGAAAGGGAGCGCCCATCACCTGGGCCAGGGTGAAGCCGCCGTCGGCGGGGCCCTGCGCCGCCAGGGGGGACGACAGGGGCGCCGTCAGCAACGCGCACGGCAGCGCGCACAGCAGCAGGAGGGAGCGCGTCATGGGGCAGCGGGTGGGGGAGGAGGGGCGGCGGCACTGGGGACCGCCGCGCGCCCCCAACGTACGCGCCACCTGGCCGTGGCGGGAGAGTGACCGTCGCGCGGTGTGCGCTCCCTCGACAAGGCCGCGCGCCGCGACGAAGTTGGCAGGGTTCCGGGCCGTTGCTTGCGCCTTCCTTCCACGGATTCGCCCATGCCCCTTCGCCTGCTTCCCCGTGTGCGCACCGCGCGACCCGTGCGCCCCGCCCTGCTCCCCGCGCTGCTCCCCGCGCTGCTGGCGGCCGCCGCCCCGCTGGGGGCGCAGGGCGGCTACCAGCAGCCCCCCGACGCGGTGCGGCGCATCCTGGACGCCCCGGCCACCCCCACGGTGCAGCTCAGCCCCGACCGCCGCCTGCTGCTGCTGCAGGAGCGTCCCGGGCTCCCCTCCATCGCCGAGGTGTCGGCGCCCGAGTACCGGCTGGCAGGCCTGCGCCTCGATCCGCGCACCAGCGGGCCGTCGCGGCAGAACCCCGCGCGCGGGCTGTCGCTCCTGACGGTGGCCGGGGGCGATCCGCTCCCCCTGGCCATGGCGCTCCCCGCCGGCGCCGGCATCAGCAACGTGGCGTGGTCGCCGTCGGGGGCGCGCTTCAGCTTCGTCGTGTCCACGGAGGAGGCACTCACGCTGTGGATGGGTGACGTGGCCACCCGGACGGCGCGGCCGGTGACTCCCCGGCGCCTCAACGCGGTGCTGGGCGCCCCCTGCGACTGGAGCGGTGACGCGGCCCTCGTGTGCCGCTTCGTCCCTGACGGGCGCGGCGCCGAGCCCGCGGCGTCGGTCGTCCCCGACGGGCCCATCGTGCAGGAGGCGCTGTCGGGGCGCGCCGACCGCGCAGCCACCTACCAGGACCTCCTCAAGTCCCCGCACGACGAGGCGCTGTTCGCGCATTACGCCACCAGCCAGCTGGCGCGCGTCACGCTGGACGGCGCCGTCACCCCCATCGGCGCCCCCGCCATCATCAGCGGCGCCAGCGCCAGCCCCGACGGGCAGTGGCTCATCGTCACCACGCTGGCCCGCCCGTTCTCGTACGCCGTGCCGTTCAGCTACTTCCCCACCCGCATCGAGGTGTGGGGGGGGGACGGGCGGGTGGCCCGCGTGCTCGCCACGCGACCGCTGGTGGAGCGGGTGGGGTGGGGGGGCGACGGCTCGCAGCCCGGCCCGCGCGCGCCGGGGTGGCGTGCCGACGTGCCGGCCACCGTGACCTGGCTGGAGGCGCTGGATGGCGGCGATGGCGCCGCCGCGGTCCCCAAGCGCGACCGCCTGCTGGCGCTGGCCGCGCCCTTCACCGGCGCCCCCGCCACCGTCCTGGAGACCGAGTGGCGTGCCGGCGGGATCACCTGGGGGACGGCCACGCTGGCCGTCGCCACCGAGCGCAGCAGCAAGCTGCGCAAGGTGCGCGCGTGGCGCATCGATCCCAGCGGCGCGTCTGCACCGCGGTTGCTGTGGGAGCGCGGCAGCGAGGACCGTTATGGCGACCCCGGCACCTTCGTGACCGCCACCGATGCCCGCGGGCAGGCCGTGCTGCAGCTCACCCCCGACGGGGCGGCGGCCTTCCTGCGCGGCACCGGCGCCAGCCCCGAGGGGGACCGCCCCTTCCTCGACCGCTTCGACCTGGCCACCGGCAAGGCCACCCGCCTGTTCCACTCCACCGCGCCGTACTTCGAGTCGGTGGTGGCGCTCCTGGACACGCAGGGGAACACGCTCCTCACCCGGCGCGAGTCGGTGGACGAGCCCCCCAACTACTGGGTGCGCGAGCGGGTGCGCCGCATCGCCCCGCGGGCCCTCACCAGCTTCGCCGACCCGGCGCCGCAGTTCGCCGGCGTGAAGCGCGAGGTGGTGGAGTACCGCCGCAAGGACGGCGTCATGCTGCACGCCACCGTGTACCTGCCGCCGGGGTACGACCGCGCCCGGGACGGCGCGCTGCCGTTCCTGCTGTGGGCCTATCCGCAGGAGTTCGGCTCCGCCGAGGCGGCCTCGCAGCGGTCGGGTTCGCCCCACCGCTTCATGCGCCCCGGCGGGTCGTCGCACCTCTTTGCCCTGCTGCAGGGCTACGGCGTGATGGACGATCCCACCATGCCCATCGTGGCGCAGGGCGGCGGCGAGCCCAACGACCAGTATGTGCCCCAGCTGGTGGCCAGCGCCGAGGCGGCCATCGACCACATCGTGGGGATGGGGGTGGCCGACCGGTCGCGGATTGCCGTGGGCGGGCACTCCTACGGCGCCTTCATGACCGCCAACCTGCTGGCGCACACGTCGCTCTTCCGCGCCGGCATTGCCCGCTCGGGGGCGTACAACCGCACCCTCACCCCCTTCGGCTTCCAGGGGGAGGAGCGCAGCTACTGGCAGGCGCAGGAGCTGTACGAGAAGATGTCCCCCTTCACGTACGCCGACCGCATCAAGACCCCCATCCTCCTGGTGCACGGCACCGCCGACAACAACACCGGCACCTTCCCCATCCAGTCCGAGCGCATGTACGCCGCCCTCAAGGGGAACGGCGGGACGGTGCGCTACGTCCAGCTCCCGGCCGAGTCGCACGGGTACGCGGCGCGCGAGAGCATCGGGCACACGCTGCACGAGATGCTGGCGTGGCTGGACCAGTGGGTGAAGCCGGTGCGCCCGAAGATGTGACCCCCGGTCGCCGATGACCACCCCGCCTCCGCCCTCCACCACCCAGCGCGAGGTCGCCGCCTTCACCAACCTGGCGCGCGGCCTCGCCGAGGCGCAGTCGCTGGAGGCGGTGCTCTGGGTGGTGGCGCGCGAGGTGATCGGGGTGCTGGGGTTGGAGGACTGCGTCCTCTACCTGGTGGACCATACGCGGGGACGGTGCGTGCAGGCCGCCGCCTACGGTCCCAAGGCATCGGGGCCCATGACCGTGCTCAACCCCATCGAGATCCCGGTGGGGCAGGGGATCGTGGGGCGCGTGGCCGCCACCGGCGTGGCGCAGCTGGTGGCCGACGTGCGCCAGCGCCCGGAATACATCGTCGACGACCAGCCCCGGCTCTCCGAGCTGGCGGTCCCCATCGTCTACGACGACGTCGTGCTGGGGGTCATCGACAGCGAGCACAGCGCGGCGGGGTTCTTCACGCCGCGCCACCTCAGGGTGTTCACGGCCATCGCGGGGCTGGCGGCGCCGCGGCTCAACAGCGAGCGGCTGGCCGCCGAGGCGGCCGAGCTCAAGGATTTCTACGAGCAGGTGCTGGGGGCGCTGGCCATGCAGGTGGCGGTGCTCTCCCCGTCGGGGGTGTACGAGTACATCAATCCTGCCGCGGTCCCCAGTGCGGAAACGCGCGCGTGGATGGTGGGGAAGACCGACGCCGACTATGCCACCCGCCGGGGGCTGCCGGTGTCGGTGGTGGCCCAGCGCACCGCGCGGTTGGCGGCAGTGGCGGCCACGGGGGAGGGGCAGGAGTTCGACGAGAGCTTCACCGACCGCCACGGCGCGCTGCGGCACTTCCGCCGCTTCATCACACCCGTGCGCGACGCGCAGGGGCGGGTGCGCCACCTGGTGGGGGCCGGGCTGGATGTCACCGCCATGCACCAGATGGCGGAGCAGCTGCGCCAGTCGCAGAAGATGGAGGCCGTGGGGCTGCTGGCCGGCGGCGTGGCGCACGACTTCAACAACCTGCTGACCATCGTACTGGGGGCGGTCGCTGCCCTCCGCGGCGGCGCCGCGCCGGCGGAGGCCGCCGAGGCCCTGGACGAGGTGGAGGCTGCGGCGCGGCGCGGCGAGGAGCTCACGCGGCGCCTCCTCTCCTTCGCGCGCAGCGCCCACGTGGCCCCGCAGCGCGTGGGGGTCAACGACCTCCTCGAGAAGCTGGCGCTGCTGCTGCGGCGGCTCCTCACCTCGGCGGTGACGCTGGACCTGCACCTCGCGCCCACGCTCCCCGATGTCCTCATCGATCCTGGCGCGCTGGACCAGGTGCTCCTCAACATCGCCGCCAACGCGCGCGACGCCATGCCGCAGGGCGGGCGGTTCATCATCACCACCGCGCCGCTGGCCGGCGACGGTGGACACCCGGGGTGGGTGGAGCTGGCGCTGGCCGACACGGGGCGGGGGATGCCTCCCGAGGTGGCGGCACGCATCTTCGAGCCGTTCTACACCACCAAGAGCGGCGAAGGGGGCACCGGGCTGGGGCTGGCCAGCGCGTACGGCATCGTGACGCAGGCGGGGGGGACCATCGCCGTGGAGAGCGCCCTCGGCGCGGGGACCACCTTCCGGGTGCGCCTCCCCGCGCTCCCCGCCGCCAGCGTCGCCGCGCCGGCGCCCGCCCGGTCGGAGGCCGCGGCCGGGGGCGTGGCGGCCCGCGGCGAGACCATCCTGCTGGTGGAGGACGAGGACGCCATCCGCCGCCTCACCGCGCGGTTCCTGCAGCAGCTGGGGTACCGCGTGCTGTCGGCGCGCCGCGGGCTGGAAGCGGTGGCGGTGGCCGCGGGGCACCACGGCGTGATCCATCTGGTGCTCACCGACATCCGCATGCCCGAGCTCACGGGCCCCGAGCTGGTGGAGCGGCTGCGCGTGGCGCGCCCCGGGCTGCCGGCGCTGTTCATGAGCGGCTACGTCAACGATCCGGTGGCGCGGCGCGGCGGGGTGAACCCGCACGCCGAGGGGATCCTGGCCAAGCCCTTCACATTGGAGCAGCTGGCGCAGCGGGTACGCGCCGCCCTCGACGCCGCGCGCCCCGGCTGATCCCCGGGGCTGACCGGCGCGACGCCTACGCGGGGGGGGGCGCCCATCGCAGCTCCCGCTGCGGCCGCCCGAAGTAGTACCCCTGCGTGAGCGGCACCCCCAGCGCCCACAGCACCTCCGCCTCCTCGCGCAGCTCCACCCCCTCGGCCACCACGATGGTCCCCATGCTGCGCGACAGCGCCAGCAGCGACTCCACGATGGTGCGCCGTGCCGCGCTCTCGTGCAGCTCGCGCACCAGCGACCGGTCGAGCTTCACGAAGTCGGGTTCCAGCTGCATGATCGACGAGAGCCCCGAATACCCCGCCCCCAGGTCATCCACCGCCAAGCGGTACCCCAGCTGCCGCACGGCGCGCACCCGGGCGCCCGCGGCCGCGTCCAGCTGCGACCGCTCGGTCACCTCCAGCACCACCCGGTGCGCGTGCGCCGAGAGCGGCGACCCCGGGTCGGCCAGCTCGGGGTCGTTGAGGTCGGCCGGGACGATGTTCACGAAGGCCAGCGCGTCCGCGGGGAACTCCGCCAGCTGCGCCGCCACCGCGCCGCGCACCGCGCGCCCCAGCTCCTGCATCCGCCCGAACTGCTGCGCGCTGGCCAGGAAGTGGTCGGGGCGCGACAGCGTCGCCTCGTCGGTGCGCAGCAGCGCCTCGTAGGCGTACAGCCCCGTGCCCCGCGCCTGCACGATGGGCTGCCACGCCATCCACACCCCCGCCATCGCCGAGGCCAGCTGTGCCTGCCCCTGCGAGCGCACCGCGTCCTCGGCGCGCACCGCCGCCAGCGCCTCCCGCTGCAGCCGCGCGAACGACCGCGCCATCCCGGCGCGTCGCACCGCGACCTCCAGGTCGTCGGGGAGCACCGGCTTGAGCAGGTAGCGGAACGCGCCCAGGTTGAGCGCCGACACCGCCGTCTCCAACGCGGGCGAACCCGTGACCAGCACGAAGGGGAGCTCCGCGTCCTTCTCCCGACGCGTGGCCAGGAACTGCAGCCCGCTCTCCCCTCCCAGGTTGATGTCCGACACCACCACATCGAAGTCGGCGCCGTCCAGCGCCGCCTCGGCCTGCGCCACCGTGGACACCAGCGTGGGGGCGAAGCCGCAGGTGCGCAGCATGAACCCCAGCATCGTGCGGCTGGTGCGGTCGTCATCCAGCACCAGCACGCGCAGCGGGGGGGGCGCGGGCGGCGCCGTGGGCGCCGCGGACCGGG
This sequence comes from Gemmatimonas sp., assembly GCA_044352305.1. GTDB lineage: Bacteria > Gemmatimonadota > Gemmatimonadetes > Gemmatimonadales > Gemmatimonadaceae > Gemmatimonas. The sequence continues at coordinate 3,499 of JBILED010000034.1, read as the reverse complement.
AGTCAGCCAGGGAGGGCATGGGGGGGGAGGGTGGGGAACCGGATGAGGACGACCACCTCCCCCGCCGCGTCACACCCTGTCGTCACCGTCCCCCCCAACCGGCCCGCCAGCAGTCGCATCAGCAGCGCCGCACTGGTCAGGTCGCCCCGCCATGCGCGATCGGCCCAGCCGTGGCTCCCCCTTTCGGACGTGGCCGAGGCCGAGTCCAGCGCCGCCTGCCAGGCGGCGGCGCCCTCCCCCGGGGGCACCGTCACCGCCACGCAGGGGCCCTCGGCGTCCTGCGTGAGGCGCACCGGCACCACGGCGCCCGGGGACGCCTGCCGCACGACGGCCAGCAGCAGGTGGTCCAGCAGTGGCTGCAGGAGCGCCGGATCGCCCGTCAGGCGCGCCCCCTCCGCGCCCTCCGCGCACCGGACCTCCAGCCGCACCCCGTCGAGGCGGGCGCACAGCATGGCCTGCCGCGCGGCCTCGTCCAGCGCCGGGGCCAGCGCCACCGTGCCTCCCGCCCCCGAGGGTCCGCCGTGCGCCGCGGCATGCAACAGCAGCAGGTCGGTGATCATTCGACCCAGGCGGTTGGCCGCCCAGGTGGCTTCGGCGCGGATCTCCTCCTGCTCCGAGGGCGCCAGCCCCATTCCCAGCAGTTGCAGCGCGGCGGTCACGCCGGCCAGGGGATTGCGCAGGTCGTGCACCAGGAGCGCCACGTGCTCCGCGGTGACGGGAAGAGGCGGGGGGACAGCCACGGCAGCTCCGGAGAATGCGGCGTCGCGGGAGGGGCAGCACTAGCACCGGCGGGAAATATATGCGTCGCCGGTATTGCTCTGCGGTCCCGAAGCACCGATATCTCGGAGCATCCTGGGAAAGTCCACGAGGGCGCGCCGCCGCGCCGCTGGCATCTCGCCATCTCCTCCCGCACGCCCATGGACGACGTCACCCCCACCGGCGAGCCCCCCGAAACCACGCCGGGGGAGCCACCCCTGACCTTGCAGGAGGTCACGGCCTTTGCCCGTCTGGCACGCGGGCTGGCCGTGGCGTCCACCGTGGACGACCTGCTCGAGGTGGTGGCGCACGAGGTGCTGGGCTCGTTGGCACTGGAGGAGGTGGTGGTCTACCTGGTGGACCATCAGCGGCGCCGCTGCGTGCCGGCGGCAGCCTACGTGGCTCAGGACCAGGGTCACCGCCCGATGGCGCGGCGCGAGGAGATCGCCCTGGGCGACGGCAGCGTGGGGCGGGTGGCGGCCACCGGCACCACGCAGCTGGTGGCCGACCAGCAGCTGCGCCCGGGGAGCGTGGGCGCAGGGAGCCCGGCGCGGTCGCTGCTGGCGGTGCCCGTGAAGGCCGACGACCTGGTGCTGGCGGTGATCGCCAGCGGGCACCACCAACCGGCGTTCTTCACGTCGCGCCACGTGGAGGTGTTCACGGCCGTGGCGCGCTTCGCCGCGCCGCGCCTCAACCTGGAGCGGCTGCTGGCGGAGATGACGCGGCAGAAGGAGTTCTACGAGCGGGTGCTGGACGCGCTGCCCACGCAGATCGGGGTGCTGTCGCCCAGCGGGGTGTTCGAGTACGTCAATCCGGCCGCCATTGCCGACGCGGAGATGCGCCGCTGGATCGTCGGCAAGACCAACGCCGACTACGGGGCGCGCCGCGGGCTCCCCATGGAGGTGGTGGCGCAGCGGGTGGCGCGGCAGCAGCAGGTGACGGACACGGGGCGCCCCGCGGAGTTCCGCGAGACGTTCCGCACCCGCGACGGCCAGCTGCGGCACTATCACCGGTACATCGCCCCCGTCCTCGATGCCGACGGGACGGTGCGGCACCTGGTCTCGGGCGGGGGGGACGTGACCGATGCGCGCCTGCTGGAGGCGCGGGTGGCCGCCCTGGAGGCCGAGCTGGCGGTGGCGAGGGGCGCCGCCCCTGGCGACCCCACCCCAGCGCCGTGACCGTGGCGTGCCCGGGTGGCCCGTCCGCGGGCCATGCGCCACCTTCGTGACACGCATCCCCCCGCTGGTCGCCCATTCTTCTGCCGCCGATCCATGCCCCGCCTGTCTCGCCACCCCATCCGTTGGGGGATCCTTGCCCTGCTGGGCGGGGCTCCGGCCGCACCGCTGCATCCGCAGGGGAGCGTCCCCGCGTCCCGTCACGCCGTGGCCGTCCCCGAGGCCGCCGCGCTCCTGCCATGGTCGGCACAGCTGGCGGTGCGCGAGGGGTGGCTGACGCAGCGCCACGCGCTGCTCCTCCCCATGATGCGGCGCCACGGCGTGGGGATGTGGATCGTGGCCAACGAGGAGTTCCACGACGACCCGGTGGTGCAGCACATCGCCCCGCCGCGCCCGTACACCGGCAACCGCGACTTCTTCGTGTTCGTGGACGCCCGGGAGGACGGGCTGCGCAAGTTCGCCATCACCGGCTACACCGAGGAGAACCTGGGGCGCTTCTTCGACGCCCCCTTCACCGAGCCGCGTCCGCCGGCGGCCACGCTGCGGGCGCTGGTGGAGCAGTACCGCCCCGCCACCATCGCGCTGGGGATCCGGGGCACCCGCGGGCAGACGCGCACGCTGGGGCACGACACGTACCGCTTTCTGGCCGAGGTGCTGGGCCCCGAGGCGGAGTCGCGGTTCGTGCCGGCGGCGCCGCTGGTGGAGGAGGTGCTGGACACCCGCCTCCCCGAGGAGCGCGAGCACTACCGTGCGGCGGTGGCGGTGACCGAGGCCATCGTGCGGCGCGCCCTCTCGAACGCGGTGATCACGCCGGGGACCACCACCGTGGGCGACGTGCGGCGGGCGCTGTACGACCTGCTCTGGGCCGCCGGGGTGCGCACCTGGTTCCAGCCCGACCTCCGGGTGCAGCGGCAGGGCGGCGGCGCCCCCACCTCGCGCGGCTTCCTGGCCATCGCCCCCGAGTCCACGGTGATCCGCCACGGCGACGTGGTGCACGTGGACTTCGGCATCAGCTACATGGGGTTCGACACCGACTGGCAGAAGATGGCCTACGTGCTGAAGCCGGGGGAGCGCGACGTCCCCGAGGGGCTCAAGCGGGCGATGGCCAACACCAACGCCGCGCAGGACGCGCTGCTGGCGGCGGGGCGCCCGGGGCGCACGGGCGGGGCGGTGTTCACGGCGGTGATGGACGCCATGCGCGCGCGGGGCATCGAGGCCATGGTGTACTCGCACCCCATCGGCGCGCAGGGGCACGGGCTGGGCCCCTCAATCGACTTCCGCGCGCCGCTGCGCAGCGACACCACGGGGCAGGCGGGGCGGCTGCGTCCGGGCTCGTGGCTGTCGGTGGAGCTCAACACCGCCACGCCGGTGCCCGAGTGGGGGGGGCAGAAGGTGTTCGTGATGATGGAGGACGACGCGTGGCTGGACGAGGCGGGGTATCACTTCTTCCGCCCCCGGCAGGAGCGCTGGTACCTGATCCGCTAGCGGCGGCGGGGCGCCGCACGGCCGCACGGCGGGCCGGATGCACGACGGGCCCCGGGGGGATCCCCGGGGCCCGTCGCGTGTCC
>JBILED010000033.1:0-19653 GCA_044352305.1 Gemmatimonas sp. | reverse complement strand
CGCGGGGGGACGGGGCGGCATGACGGGGCATGGCGGGGCGTGCGGAAGGTGAGGGCGCGCCGCGGGGACCACCCCCGGGCGCGCCGTCAAATGATATTCCGCTCGCGCAGCGGCCGCCCCTCCACCAGCCGCTCCACCCCCAGCGGCGTCAGGTCCAGCGACTGGTACGCCCCCGTGGCCAGCAGCTCCGCCACGCCGCGCCCCACCGCGGGCGCCTGCTGCAGCCCGTGCCCCGAGAAGCCGGTGGCCACCACCAGGTTGTCGGTGCCGGGGAGCCACCCCACCAGCCCGTTCTGGTCCACCGTGTTGTACTCGTAGTACCCCGCCCACGCGGCCGTCACCCGCAGCGCGTCAAACGCGGGCACGCGTGCGGCCAGCCGCGGCCAGATCCAGTCGGTGAAGCGCGCATGGTCCACCTGCTCCAGCGGCGCGTCGTCGTGGTCCTCCCCGGGCGCCGGCGGCGCGCCGCACAGGAAGCGCCCCGGGGCCCCCTCGGGGCGGAACCAGAAGCCGCTGGGGTCGATCACCAGCGGGCAGTGCGGCAGCAGCGCCTGCGTCTGCACCACGAACACGTCACGCTTGCGGGCGCGCACCGGCAGGTCGAACCCCGCCAGCGCTGCCACGGGCGCCGACCAGGCGCCGGCGGCCAGCACCACCGCGTCGGCCGGGTGCACCGCCCCGTCGGCGGTGCGCACGCCGGTGATGCGGCGCCCCTCGCGCACCAGCCCCGTGGCCTCCGCCTCGCGGAAGCGCGCGCCGTGCGCCTGCGCGTGGTCGCGGAAGGCGCGCAGCAGGCGGTAGCCGTCAAACCAACCTTCGCCGCTGGTGGCCGAGCGCTCCCCCAGCGCCCCCAGCGCCAGCCCGTCCGTCGACAGCCAGGGGAAGCGGTGCGCCAGCTGGGCCGGGTCCAGCAGCGCCACGCGGGCGCCGCAGGCGTCCTGCACTGCGCGGTTGGCGCGCAGCACCGGCGCCCCCGCCTCGGTGGCCAGGTACAGGTAGCCCGGCTCCTCCAGCGCGATCCCCGGGCGCTCGTCCCCCACCGCCAGCTCGTCGCCCACGCGCCGCAGGAAGTACAGGCTCTCCTGCGACAGGCGGATGTTGATGGCGGTGGAGAACTGCTGGCGGATGGCGCAGGCGGACAGGGCGCTGGAGGCGCGCGCGTACGAGGCGTCGCGCTCGAGGACCAGCGGGGCGATGCCGTGGCGGCGGGCCAGGAAGGAGGCGGTGGCGGCGCCCATGACCCCGCCGCCGATGATGACGACGTTCATGATTGGCTCGCGCGCGCCGGCGGGCGCTTTCGGAACGGCGGATTGGGCATAGGTTCCCCAAGATGCCTGCCATTCTCCGCTCTCGACAGATGCCCGACGCGCGGCCGTGGGCGCGATGGGCCACGGTGCTGTGCCTCGCGGTCGCCCCCGTCCTCCCCCTCGCGGCGCAGCCGGCGTCCGGCGCGCCGCCGCTCGACGTGCTCATCACCGGCGGCACGGTGCACGACGGCACCGGGGGCGATGGGCGCGTGGCGGCGGTGGGGATCCGCGGCGATCGCATCGTGTTCGTCGGAGCGGTCCCTGCGGGGACCACGGCCGCGCGCCGGATCGACGCCACCGGGCTCATCGTGGCCCCCGGGTTCATCGACCCGCACACGCACGGCTACGAGGGGCTCCCCCGGCTGTCGGAGGCGCGGCGGCAGCACCGCTCGGCGCTGATGCAGGGGGTCACCACCGTGGCGCTGGGGGCCGACGGGCGCGGCCCCGTGGAGGTGGCCGACGTGCTGGGGCGCTCGCAGGCGCTGGGGCTGGGGACCAACGTGTACGCCATGGTGGGGTTCGGCACCGTGCGCAGCCGCGTGATGGGGAACAGCTCGGCGGCGGCCTCGCCGACGCAGGTGGACAGCATGCGCGCGCTGGTCACGCGGGCCATGCGCGAGGGGGCGTACGGCGTGGGGTCGGGGCTGTTCTACGCCCCGCAGAGCTTTGCCGGCACCGCCGAGGTCATTGCGGTGGTGTCCGCGGCCAAGCCCTTCGGCGGCGTGTACGACACGCACCAGCGCGACGAGAGCAGCTACGGCATCGGGCTGCTGGCGTCGGTGGAGGAGACCATCCGCATCGGGTGCGAGTCGGGGCTCACCGCCAACGTGGGGCACATCAAGGCGCTGGGGGTGGACGTGTGGGGGCAGGCGCAGGCGGTGCTGGACATCATGGCGCGCGCCCGGGCGCGCGGCTGCGTGGTGACCGCCGACCAGTACCCGTGGACCGCCAGCGGCACCGGGCTGTCGGCGGCGCTGCTGCCGCGGTGGGCGCAGGCGGGGGGGCGCGACTCGCTGGCGGCGCGCGCCGCCGACGCGCCCACGCGCGCGCGGATCCTGGCGGAGATGCGCGACAACCTGCGGCGGCGCGGCGGGGACAGCACGCTCCTGATGGTGGGCGGCGGGGTGAACGCCGCGCCGTACCTGGGGAAGACGCTGCGGCAGCTGGCGGCCGAGCGCGGGCAGCCGGCGGTGGAGACGGCCTTGGCGATGGTGCTGGAGGGGCTCGACCTGGGGGTGGCGTCGTTCAACATGACCGAGGCGGACATCGCCACCTTCATGCGCGACCCCTACGTGATGACCAGCTCCGACGGGTCGGACGGACACCCGCGGCTGTACGGCACGTATCCGCGCAAGATCCGCCGGTACGTGCTGGACACGCCGGTGATCAGCATGGCGCGGATGATCCAGTCGTCCAGCGGGCAGGTGGCGGCCACGTACGGCATTGCCGACCGCGGGGTGGTGCGGGCGGGGGCGTTTGCCGACGTGATCGTGTTCGACCCGGCCACCATCCGGGAGCGGGCCACCTACACGGCCCCCACGGAGCTGGCGGAGGGGATGCGGTGGGTGTTCGTGAACGGGGTGGCGGCGGTGGCCGACGGGGCGCCCACCGGTTCGCTATCGGGGCAGGCGCTGCGGCAGGCGCGGTAACCCCGCCACAAGCGCCCCGGTCCGCTCCACCCGGACCGGGGCGCCATGACGGCACACATCAGCAGAGCGCCTGCGCCGCCTCCGCCACCCGCTCGGCCGTGATCCCGTACTCGCGGTACAGCACCTGGTACGGCGCGCTGGCGCCAAAGCGGTCGATGGACACGATGGCGCCGGTGTCCCCCACCCAGCGGTACCACGACATGCCGTGCGCCGCCTCCACCGCCACCCGCGGCACGCCGGCCGGCAGCAGCGCGGCGCGCGCCTCGGCCGACTGCGCCGCCAGCAGCTCCAGCGACGGGCAGCTCACCACCCGCGCCCGCGTCCCCTGGGCCGCCAGCAGCTGCTGCGCCCCCAGCGCCACCTCCACCTCCGAGCCGGTGGCCAGCAGCACCACCTGCGGCGCGCCCCCCTCCGCCTCGGACACCACATAGGCCCCCTGCGGCACGCCCGCGTGCGCCCGCGCCGGCGCCCCCAGCCACGGCAGCTTCTGGCGCGTGAGCACCAGCGCCACCGGCCCGCCACGGTGCGTCACCGCCAGCCGCCACGCCGCCGCCACCTCGTCGGCGTCGGCCGGGCGCAGCACCAGCAGGTTGGGGATGCACCGCAGCGCCGCCAGGTGCTCCACCGGCTGGTGCGTGGGACCGTCCTCCCCCAGCCCGATGGAGTCGTGCGTGAACACGTAGATCGCGTGCACCCCCATCAGCGCCGCCAGGCGGATGGCCGGGCGCATGTAGTCGCTGAACACCAGGAAGGTGCCGCCGTACGGGATGAAGCCGCCGTGCAGCCCCAGCCCGTTCATGATGGCCCCCATGCCGTGCTCGCGGATGCCGAAGTGCAGGTTGCGCCCCCCGGGCTCTGCCGCCGAGCGCACGGGCGCCCCCTTCACCACGGTGAGGTTGGACCCCGACAGGTCCGCCGAGCCGCCCACGAGCTCGGGGAGCACCGGCGCCAGCGCGTTGAGCACCACGCCGCTGGCCGCGCGGCTGGCCACCGCACCGCTCTTCTCGTCAAAGTCGGGGAGCGCCGCGTCCACCCCGGCCGGGAGCTCGCCGCGCATCCGCCGCTCCAGCTCCGCGGCCAGCTCGGGGTGCGCCGCCGCGTACGCTGCCCACCGCGTGCGCCAGTCGGCATGCGCCGCCGCGCGCTCGGCCACCTGCGCCTGCCAGTGAGCCCGCGCCGCCTCGGGGACGAAGAACGGCTCCGTCCCCGGCCAGCCGTACGCCGCCTTGGTGAGCGCGATCTCCGCTGCGCCCAGCGGCTCGCCATGCGCCTTGGCGCTGTCCTGCCGGTTGGGGGAGCCGAAGCCGATGTGCGTCTTCGTGATCACCAGCGTGGGGCGCGCCGTGTCCGCCTTGGCCTCGGTGATGGCCGCGTCCAGCGCCGCCAGGTCGTTCACGTCGGCCACGTGCAGCACCTGCCACCCCAGCGCCGCAAACCGCTGCGCCGCGTCGTCGCTGCACGACAGCGCCGTGCTCCCGTCAATCGTGATGCCGTTGTCGTCGAAGAAGCCGATCAGCTTCCCCAGCCCGTGGTGCCCCGCAAACGAGGCCGCCTCGTGCGAGATCCCCTCCATCAGGCAACCGTCGCCCGCGATGAAGTAGGTGTAGTGGTCCACAATGGCGTGCCCGGGACGGTTGAAGTGCGCCGCCAGCATCGCCTCGGCCAGCGCCATCCCCACCGCGTTGCCGATCCCCTGCCCCAACGGACCGGTGGTGGTCTCCACCCCGGGGGTGTGGTGCACCTCGGGGTGCCCCGCCGTGCGGCTCCCCCACTGCCGGAAGCGGCGCAGCTCCTCCAGCGGCAGGTCGTACCCGGAGAGATGCAGCGCCCCGTACAGCAGCATGGAGGCATGCCCCACCGACAGCACGAACCGGTCGCGGTCCATCCACTGCGGCGCCGACGGGTCGTGCCGCAGGTGCCGCGCGTACAGCGCGTAGGCCAGCGGCGCCAGCGCCATGGGCGTGCCGGGGTGCCCCGACTCGGCCGCTTGGACCGCGTCCATGGCCAGGGTGCGAATGGTGTCGATGGCCAGGTGGACCGGATCGGTCACGACCGGGGTGTCAGCAGGCACGCAGCGGGCTCCTTGGGGCGCGGTCAGCGGGAACGGGGCCGCGGCGCGGTGCCGGCGCGGCCCAGCCCTCCAATCTACCGGATTCGGGAGGCGGATGGGTGCGTCGCCGGTGTCGCGCACCCGGCCGCCGACCCCTTGACACGCTTCCAGGACTACCCCCGAAGGGAGCCCTTCAGCCGCCCCCGAACCCCAGCGCCGACAGCAGCGGCAACAGCGGCCTGCCCGCCGGGAGCGCCCCCTGCGCCAGGCGCGGCGTCCCGCCGCCACGCCCACCGTGCGCGGCCAGCGCCCCCTTGAGCAGTGCCCCCGCGTCCACGCCGCTGTCCGCCGACGCGGCCAGCAGCACGCCGCCCGTATCGTGGCTCAACAGCAGCAGCGCGCACCCCGGCAACGCCGCCGCGGCCCGCGCCAGCGGCTCGTGCGCCTTCACCCCCCCCTGCACCTCGTACACCAGCCGCCGCACCCCGTCGGCGTCTGGCGCCGCGGTGGCATGCAGCAGCCGCGCCTCGTGCGCCCCCAACGTCTCGCGCAGCCGCGTGAGCTCCCGCTCCTGCGCCACCAGCCGGTCCGCCTGCCGCGCCACCACCCCGGGGAGCTCCTCCACCCCGGCCGACAGCGTGCGCGCCGCCTCGTGCAGCCACGTGTGCGCCTGCCGCGTCTGCCGCAGCGCTCGGCCGCCGCACAGGAAGTGCACCCGCGTGCCCCCGCGAATCCCCTCGCCGCGCAGCAGCCGCACCAGCCCCACCTGCGCGCTGTGCGCCACGTGCGTGCCGCCGCAGGCGTTCCGGTCCACCCCGGCGATGGTCACGATCCGGAGCGTCCCCCCGCGGGCGCTGGGCTTGCGCAGCCCCGCGGCGGTGGTCGCCGCCTCGAACGACACGGTCACCGGCAGCGCCGCCGCCACCGCGTCGTTCACCTGCGCCTCCAGCGCCGCCAGCGTTTCGTCCCCCACGCCGGCGGTGTCCAGGTCCACCGTGCACCCCGCCGCCCCGATGTGCATCCCCACGGTGCGCCACCCGAACCGGTCCTCGGCCAGTGCCGAGAGCAGGTGCTGCCCGCTGTGCTGCTGCTGGTGGTCCAACCGCCGCGCCGCGTCCACCACGCCGGTCACCCGGTCCCCCACCGCCCCGCCGTACGGGGCTGCCAGGTGGTGCAGCACCGCGCCATCGGCGTCCCCGTCCCCCTCGGCCTCGGTCACGTCCACCACGGCCACCCCCGCCAGCAGGCCGGTGTCGTGGGGCTGCCCCCCCGACGTGGGATAGAACGCCGACCGGTCCAGCACGAGCTGGCGGCCGTCGGCGGACACGGCGGTCACGGTGGCGTCAAACTGCAGCACGCCGGCGTCGGCGTAGTAGAGGCGGTCGGTCATGCCGAGGAGGTCGGGTGGGTGTGGTAGAATTGACGCAATATGTCCCACGCCTCTCTCCTTCGGATGGCCCCGCGGGCGGCCGCGGTGGCCGGGCTCCTGATGGCGGCCGGCTGTTCGGGCGCCCTGCGCGCGGGATGGGGGGGCGGCGGTGGGGCGCCCGTGCCCCCGCCGCCGCTGGAGCCGCCGCCCGTGGTGCGCGCCCCGGTGCCCGCCGACCCGCAGGAGCCCGAGCCCGACCCGGCGCCATCGGACGCCGCCGGCGTGGCGCGGCTGCAGCAGCTGGCGTTCGTGTGGCAGCTGGTGGCCGCGCACCATCCGGCGGTGGCCTCCGGACGCGTGGCATGGGACTCGGCGTTCGTCCGTGCCGTGACGCGCGTGCGCGCGGCCGACACCCCGGGGGCGCTGGCCGAGGCCTACGCGCGGCTGCTGCGGGCTGTGGGAGACCCGCTCACGCGGGTGGAGCAGGAAGGCGCCCCGCCGCCGCCGCCGCCGGCCCCCGAGGGGGTGGCCGTCACCCGAGACGCCGACAGCGTGCTGATGGTGCGCCTGCCGCCGGCCCCGGCCTACAGCGCCGACGCTGAGGCCCGGGTGACGGAGGCGCTGCGCCGCGGCGCCGCCCGCGTGGTGCTGGATGTGCGCGGCGGCACCGGGGAGACGCCCGACGCCTGGTCGGAGGCCTTCACGCAGTTCGTGGCGCGCACCGGCGTGGCGTCGGCGCTGGCGTGGCGCCCCACGCGGCTGCCGGTGGAACGCCAGCGGGTGGTGGGGGGCGCGCGCACGGTGGACGGCGTGGCCGCGCCGGAGGACGGCTGGGCGCACCCCGACGGGGCGCTGCTGCCGGCGGCCGGCGGGACGCCGCGCCGAGTGGTGCTGGTGGCCAACACCGCCTCGGTGGTGCCGCCGGCGCTGCTGGCGCTGGTGGGGAGCCGGCAGGCGGTGCTGGTGGCCGAGGAGGGGGTGCGCGACGACCGGCAGGTGCAGAGTGTGGTGGTCCCCGTGGGCCCCGGGGTGACCGTGCGCCTGCGGCTGGGCGAGCTGTGGCACGGGGATGGGAGCACCGGGATCCCGGTGGACACCGTGGTGCCGCGCGGGGGGGCGGGGGTGCCCGCCGACAGCGCGCCGGCGCTGCGCACGGCGCTGGCGTGGGTGCGCCGCGAGGGGCCGTGGCCCGCGCGCCCGGTGCCGCCCATGTCGGCCGCGGCCGCACTGCCGCGCTACTACGATCGCGAGCCGTACCCCTTCCTGGGCGCCCGTGTGCTGGCGGGGGCGCGCGTGTGGGCCGCGCTGCGCACGCGCCACGCCCATCGCGACCAGATGGACGAGGATGTGGACGAGGGGTGGGTCCGCGCGATCCCGCTGCTGGAGGGGGCGCGCAACGCCACCGAGTACGCCGCCGCGCTGCGCGGCATGGTGGCGGCGTTCGATGACGGGCAGGTGACGCTGACCGGCGGTGTCGCCGACTCGCTGGCCGGGGGCGCGTGGGCGCCGTTCCGGGTGGAGGCGGTGGAGGGGGTGCCGCTGGTGACGGCCGTGGTGCGCGACGAGGCGGTGCGCGCACTGGGGATCGTGGAGGGGCAGGAGGTCACCGCGGCCGACGGGTTCCCGCTGCCGGCGTGGCTGACGGAGCATCGTCGCGACCTGTCGGCCCCCAACCCCTGGGTGCGCGAGGAGCGGCTGCTGCGGCGCCTCCCCGAAGGGCCGCCGGGGCGCGCGCTGTTCCGCCTGCGCGAGGCGTCGGGGCGTGAGCGGCAGCTGGACGTGCCCCGGCGCGAGGCGCACCGCGCGCAGCTGCCGCCGGGGGAGCGGCCGCAGCAGCCGGCAGTGCGGGTGCCGGCGGCCGGCATCACCTACGTGGACGTGGAGCGGCTGCCGCTGGACTCGGTGCGCGCCCTGCTGGCCGGCGCGCGCGGCGGGCGCGGCGTGGTGCTGGACCTGCGCGGCTTCCTGCCGGAGCCGGTGGCCGGCGCCGCGCTGGACGCGGTGGTGGCGGCGGTGGCGCCGCCCTCGGCGCGGCGCGGCGTGGTGGCGCGCGAGGTGGTGCGGTGGCAGCGGCGCCCCTGCCTGGCGGCGGCGTGGCGCGAGGCGTCGCAGCAGTGCGCCGAGCTGCGCGAGGTGCGGCCGCTGGAGGTGGCGTTGCCCGCCGTGGTCGATGGCGCGGGGGCGCCCGGTCCGGGGGCGCCGGCGCCACGCGTGGTGGCGCTGATCGATGCGCGCACGCAGGGGGCCATGGAGCGGCTGGCGATGCGGCTGGAGGTGCTGGCGGGGGCCACCTTCGTGGGGTCGCCCAGCGCGGGGTCGCCGTCGGAGGTGATGCCGGTGGCGCTGCCGGGGGGGCTCACGGTGACCGTGCCGCTGGCCGAGTGGCGGCGCCCCGACGGCGCGGCGGTGCAGCGGGTGGGGATCCCGCCGCAGGTGGCGGCGGAGCGCACCGTGCGCGGCGTGCGGGTGGGACGCGACGAGGTGCTGGAGCGCGCGCTGCAGTGGCTGCAGCAGGCGCTGGACGGCCCCCCGGGGCGCCGCCGGGAGTGAGCGGGGGCGCGCTCCCCATCGACGAGGCGCTCCCGGCGCTGCAGGCGGCATTGGCGGCGCGATCGGTGGCGGTGCTGGAGGCGCCCCCCGGTGCGGGGAAGACCACGCGCGTGCCGCTGGCGCTGCTGGACGCGCCGTGGCTGGCGGGGCGGCGCGTGGTGATGTTGGAGCCGCGCCGCCTGGCGGCGCGCTCCGCCGCGCACTACATGGCCGCGCAGCGCGGCGAGCGCGTGGGGGACACCGTGGGGTACCGCGTGCGCGGGGACACGCGCGTGTCGGCGCGCACGCGCGTGGAGGTGGTGACCGAGGGGGTGCTGGCGCGGCTGCTGGCCGCCGACCCCGCGCTGGAGGATGTCGGTGCCGTGCTGCTGGACGAGTTCCACGAGCGCAGCCTGCATGGCGACCTGGCGCTGGCGCTGGTGCTGGAGAGCCAGCAGGCGCTGCGCCCCGACCTGCGCGTGCTGGTGATGTCGGCCACGCTGGATGGCAGCGCGGTGGCGGCGCTGCTGGCCGACACCGACGGCCCCGCGCCGGTGGTGCGCAGCGCCGGGCGGATGTTTCCCATTGCAACGCACCACCGGCCGCCACGCCGCGACGAGTGCCCGGAGCGCGCGGTGGCGCGCGTGGTGCGCGAGGCGCTGGACGCGCACGCGGGCGACGTGCTGGTGTTCCTCCCCGGCGCGGCGGAGCAGCGGCGCACGGCGGCGCTGCTGGAGGGGGGCGACGCGCTGGCGGCGCACCGCGCCTGCGTGCACCTGCTACACGGCACGCTGCCGCTGGAGGCGCAGGAGCGCGCGCTGGCGCCGGCCGCGCCCGGCACGCGCAAGGTGGTGCTGGCCACGAGCGTGGCCGAGACCAGCCTCACGGTGCCGGGGGTGCGCGTGGTGGTGGACAGCGGGTGGTCGCGCGTGCCGCGCGTGGACGCGGCGGCGGGGCTCACGCGGCTGCACACCGTGCGCGTGACGCGCGCGTCGGCCGACCAGCGGCGCGGGCGCGCGGGGCGCGTGGCGCCGGGCGCCTGCTACCGGCTGTGGGAGGCGCACGAGGACGCGATGCTGCTGCCGCGCGCGCGCGCGGAGCTCCTGGAGGCCGACCTGGCGCCGCTGGCGCTGCTGCTGGCGGAGCAGGGGGTGCGTGACGCGGCGCAGCTGCGGTGGCTGGACGCGCCCCCCGCCGGCGCCCTGGCGCAGGGGCGTGCGTTGCTGGCGCAGCTGGGGGCACTGGACGCGGCGGGGCGCATCACCGCGTTGGGGGCGCGCATGGCCGCGCTGCCGGTGGAGCCGCGGCTGGCCGCGCTGCTGCTGGCGGCGCAGGCGGAGGGGATGGGGGCGCTGGGGGGCGTGCTGGCGGCGCTGCTGGAGGAGCGCGACGTGCTGCGCGGCGAGGGGCCGGTGCGGCCGCCGGCGGACCTGCGGCTGCGCACCGAGCTGCTGCACCAGGGTGGCGACGTGGGCGGCGTGGTGGCCGCTGCCACGGTGGACCGTGACGGGGTGCGGCGCGTGCGCGAGCAGGCGCGGGCGCTGGCGCGGGCCGTGGGCGTTCGCGGCGACGACGCGTGGCGGTGGGACGATGCCGACGTGGGGGCGCTGGTGGCGCGGGCGTACCCCGATCGCGTGGCGCAGCGGCGCGCCGGCGGTGAGCCGGGGCGCGCGGCGCGCTACCTGCTGCGCAACGGCAGCGGGGCGGTGCTGGCGCCGGGGGACGCGCTGGCCGACGCGCCGTGGCTGGCGGTGGCCGAGCTGGAGGGGGGCACCGGCGAGGCGCGCACGGAGGCGCGCATCGCGCAGGCGGCGCCGCTGGACGAGGCCACCGTGCGCGCGCTGTTCGCCGCGTCGTTGGTGCGCGAGCAGGCGGTGGCCTGGGACGACCGCACCGGGCGCGTGACGGCGGTGGTGCGCACGCGGCTGGGCGCGCTGGTGCTGGACGAGGGGTCGTGGCGCGACGCGTCGCCCGAGGCGCTGCGCGAGGCGATGCGCGCGGCGGTGCTGGCCATGCTGCGCCGCGACGGCGTGGCGGCGTGGCCGCTGTCCGATGGGGCGCGCCGGCTGCTGGCGCGGCTGCGCTTCGTGGAGGCGCAGGGGGTGCTGGCCGGCGAGGGGTTCCCCGCGTGGGACGACGCCACGCTGGCCGCGGAGGCCGAGCAGTGGCTGGCCCCGTGGCTGGACGGCGTGCGCACGCAGGAGCAGCTGGCGCAGCTGGACTGGCAGGGCGCGCTGCTGGAGCGGCTGCCGTGGGCGCAGCGGGCGGCGGTTGAGCGGCTGGCGCCGACGCACCTCACCGTGCCCACGGGGAGCCGCATCGCGCTGGACTATGCGGCGTGCGCGGCCACCGGCGACGGGCCGGTGCTGGCGGTGAAGCTGCAGGAGCTGTTCGGGTGTGCCACGTCGCCCGCGGTGCTGGACGGGCGCGTGCCGGTGGTGCTGCACCTGCTGTCGCCGGCGCAGCGGCCGGTGCAGGTGACGCGCGACCTGGCGGGGTTCTGGCGGTCGTCGTATTTCGAGGTGCGCAAGGAGCTGCGGGGGCGGTATCCGCGGCATCCGTGGCCTGAGGACCCGCTGGCGGCGGAGCCGACGCGGCGGGCGAAACCGCGGGGGACGTGAGGGGGGCGCTCGCGCCCGGCTATCCCTTGCCGCCGTCTTCGGCCAGCAGCGCCTCCATCGCGCGCCGGTAGCTGACGGGATCCACCGCCGGGTAGCGATAGAGCCCCTCGGCCGCCGCTTCGTAGGCCGCCCGCAGCCCCGCGGGTGTGACCAGCCCCGCGGCCAGCATGGCGTGCACGTCGGCCAGGTCGCGCGTGTGGCCGCGTTCGATCTTGGCCAGCGCCTGCGCCGTCAGGTCGTAGTGGCACACCGTGACCGGCCCCAGGCGCGCCACCACCGGGCTGCGCGCCTCCCACCCGGGAGCGACCGGGATGAACTGGTCGGGCGCCGCCAGCTCGATATTGAGCGACAGCCGCCCCTTGAGGGCGGGGAGCGCGCGCAGCAGGGCGTCGCTCTCCGGCCGGATCACCAGGTCCACGTCGCGGGTGCTGTCGCGCCACCCCACCAGCACGGCCGTGGTGCCACCCACCAGGTAGACCGTGGTGGGCGCATCGGCGACGGCGGCCAATGCCCCCAGCAGCTGCTGGATGCGCGCCCGCGTGGCTAGCTCGCGCATGGCCGCAGCAGGGGCGCGGCCGCGCGCGCAAAGCTCACCAGGCGCCGCACCAGCGCGTTGTAGCGGCCATGGGCGCCGTCGCCGTGCCGGCCGGCCAGTCGCGCGAACAGCCGCTCCTCGGGGTCCGAAAACGGCGGCGGCACGGGAATGCCCAGCAGGCGCAGCCGCGGTTCGGCGATGGAGACGAGAAGGGCCTCGTCGCTCTCGAGGCCGGCAGCCAGGTCGGCCAGCCCCGCCGTGACCAGCTCCACCCCGGGCAACGCGGGGGAGGCGGTGGCCCAGGGGGCGTCCCTGAGCGCCTCCGCCTGCCGATGAGTGTTCTCGGTGGCTTCCCGCCGGGCCTGCCGCTTGGCCTCACGCGCGGCCACCATGGCGCGTGCCTGCTCGGGGGTGAGGGTGCGGCGGCTGCGGGTGCCGCCGCGCCGGCCGATCTCGGCGAGAAACTGGCGGGCGGCGGCGTCCATCGTAGTATCATAAGCAGCTTACGATCGGAATTCAACACGCCACGCGCGCCTCGCCCCGGCTCGCTCCCTCCCACCGTCCCATGAAAACCCAGTACTACACCGCCGCCTCGCTGGACGGCTTCCTGGCCACTCCCGACGACTCCGTGGACTGGCTGATGGCGCTGGGGGACGACGAGGCCTCCACCTTCCCGGCCTTCATCGCCGAGGTGGGGGCCATTGCCATGGGCGCGAACACGTACGCGTGGATCCTGCGCCACGCCGACGAGGCGATCGCGCTCACCGGGGCGGCATGGCCGTATGCCCAGCCCACCTGGGTGTTCACGCACCGCGACCTGCCGGTGGTGCCGGGGGCCGACGTGCGCTTCGTGCAGGGGGATGTGCGCCTGGTGCACGACGCCATGTGCGCGGCGGCGGGCGCGCGTCATCGCTGGATTGCCGGCGGCGGCGACTTGGCCGCGCAGTTCCTGGACGCCGGGCTGCTGGACGAGCTGATCGTGTCGGTGGCGCCGGTGACGCTGGGGGCGGGGAAGCCGCTGCTCCCGCGGCTGGTGACGGCGCCGCCGCTGCGGCTGCAGGGGGTGACGCGCGTGGGGACGCACTTCGCGGAGCTGCGGTATGCGGTGGGGCGGGGCGGGGGCGCGGCGGGTCCTGCGGCTCAGCAGGCGTAGCGCGGAATCCCCAACCGGCCGGCCGCCTCGGCCATGCGCTCGTCGTAGGTGGCCAGCTGCACCGGCTGCCCCTGCGCGCGCACGTAGGCCGCAGTGGCCAGGTGCAGCGCGTCCAGCGTGCGCACCGGCGAAGGGAACGGCTCCAGCGCGCGCTCCAGCACCATCGGCGACAGCTCCGCCAGCGCCACGCGCCCCAGCAGCGCCCGCGCCGCCTCCCCGGCGGCGCGCCCCACCCCGCGCGCGTGCACCCGGGTCCAGAGCTCGTACTCCAGCAGGCGGCTGCTCACCAGCACGTGGTCCCAGAGCGCGGCCGGCGGCACGCGATCCTCCCCCAGCAGGTGCGCCAGCGCCACGGACGTGTCGAGGTAGATCACGGGCGCGAGACGGCCTACCGGTCGCCGCGATCGGCGGCCAGCTCGTCCAGCAGCTGCCGGGTGGGGGCCACCGGCACCCGGGGAGGCGGTCCCTCGCGCACCATGAGCGGGGGCGTGAGCACCCCGCGACGCACCAGGTCGGCCAGCAGCGCGTCGGCCGCCAGCGGCGCCCGCTCCATGGGCGGACGCAACTCCGCCACCACCCGGTCGCGGTCGGTGACGAGGACCACCTCCCCGGCCTCCGCCATCCGGACGTATTCGCTGAGCTTGTTCTTGAGGACCTTGATGCCTACGGTGCGCATGCCATAAAAGTAGCCACGAGTAGCTACGCAGGCAAACCGGCGGAGGTATGCTGGTCATCTGGTTGTGAGTGCCGCCCGGGGCGTCGCTCTTCGTGCACGCCCCACTCCCTTGTATGGGCATTCCCCATGCACTGGCCCCCCGACTTCACGAAGGCACTGGCCGCGCGCTCCACGCTGCGCGGCGAACTGGGGCGCGGGGGGATGGCGGTGGTGTACCGCGCGCACGACCGGCAGCATGACCGCGAGGTGGCGCTCAAGGTGCTGGACCGTGAACTGGTGGCGTCGGTGGAGCGCGAGCGCTTTGCGCGCGAGATCCGGCTGGCGGCACGGCTCACGCACCCGCACATCCTGCCGCTGTTCGAGTCCGGGGAGGCGGCGGGGCGGCTGTACTACACCATGCCGGTGATGGCCGGGGAAACGCTGCGCGCGCGGCTGCGCGGCGGGCCGCTGCCGGTGGAGGAGGCGGTGCGGATTGCCATGGCGGTGGCGGACGCGCTGGACTACGCGCACCGGCACGACGTGGTGCACCGCGACATCAAGCCGGAGAACATCCTCCTGCACGAGGGGCACGCGGTGGTGGCCGACTTCGGCGTGGGGAAGGCGCTGACGGCCGGCGCCCCGGCCACGATCACGGGCGCCGTGGGGCTGGGGGTGACGCAGGCGGGGCTGGCGGTGGGGACGCCGGCGTATATGAGCCCCGAGCAGGCGCTGGGAGACGCGGTGGACGGGCGCAGCGACCTGTTCGCGCTGGGGTGCGTGCTGTACGAGATGCTCACGGGGGCGCCGCCCTTTGCGGGGGCCACGGCGCAGGCCACGCTGGTGAACCGCCTGACGCAGGTGGCGCCGCCGGTGACGGCGCAGCGCCCCGCGGTGCCGGAGGCGGTGAGCCGGACGGTGGAGCAACTGCTGGAGAAGGACGCCGCCGCGCGGCTGGCGAGCGGGGCGCAGGTGGTGCGGACGCTCGCGGGGGAGCTGGTGCTGGCGCCGCGGCAGGAGGTGCCGTCGGTGGCCGTGCTGCCGTTCGCCAACATGAGCGCGGACCCCGACAACGCGTACTTCGCCGACGGGATCACCGACGACATCATCATCGCGCTCACGCGGCTGCCGGGGCTCAAGGTGGCGGCGCGCACCTCGGCGTTCACATTCCGGGGTGCGGACGTGGACTTGCAGCAGGTGGGCGCGATGCTCGGGGTGCGGCACGTGCTGCAAGGGGGGGGCGCCGGGCGGGGAGCCGGGTACGGGTGACGGCGCAGCTCATGGTGGTGCAGGACGGCACCCAGCAGTGGAGCGGGCGGTGGGACCGGGAGCTGGACGACATCTTCGCGATCCAGGACGAGATCGCGCAGGGGATGGTGGGGGAGCTGGCGGTACATCTGGGTGCCCGGGAGTCGTCGGCTCCCCTGGTACCTCGCGCCACGGCGGATCTCGCGGCGTACGACCTGCTACTTCGGTCTCATGGAGGACCGGAAGGCATTGCGCATCGTCGCCGAGCGCGCCACAGCGGCCGACCCGCTGTCGCTGTGGGTGCACTCCCTGCTCTCGTATGCCTGGGCGTACGCCGGTGACTACCAGCAGGCGCGGGACGTCGCCTACCGCTCGCTGGCCCTGTCCGGGATGTCGGTGAGCATCTTCATGCTGCCGGTGGTCCTCAGCGAGTCGGGGCGCCACAACGAGGCTCTGGAGGCCGCCCAGCGGGCCGTCGATTGGGGGGAGCGTTCCCCGATCACCGTGGCGATGCTGGCGCATGTCCTGTGGCGGAGCGGCCGGCGCCCCGAGGCGCAGCGGGCCGCGGACGAGGTGCGTCGCATGGCCCCCGACCACGAGTTTGCGTCGCTGATTGCCGAAGCGGGGTTCGCCGGCGAGGAGCGCCTCGCCCAGCTCCTGCGCCGCGCCCTGGACCTCGAGGCCGCCTCGACGAGCCTCCGCATCGCCCCTCGCCTGCGCGAGCTGCTGTCCCATCCGCGCCTTGGCCCGCTGGTGCGCGCCCTGCCCACCTTTGCCCACCAGGCGCCGGGGTGACGGTGACGGGAACGGCTCAGCTGACGGGATCGCGGCGATTTCCGACCAGCCCCCGCGTGAAAGCCTATCGCCCTCTCGCCTCGCGCGTTTCGAGATCCGCGATTCTTCGTCGCACGTCGGCCACCTGCGGCTGGAGCTCGGGATCGGCGTCGCGCCACAGCTGCGCGAAGGCGCGGTAGCGCCGGATGGCCTCCGGCAGGTCACCGCGCGCCTCGGCCAGCTCGCCCAGGCGGCGCAGGGCGATGGGGAGGACCAGCGGGCCGTCGGGGGGCAGCATGCCGTCGGCGAGGCGACCGAAATAGTGCGCGGCGCTGTCCGCACGACCGTCCTTGTCGAAGGCGCGCGCCAAAGCGGCGTTCACCCGCCCGCTCCACGCCGGCTCCACCTGCCCCGAATCGGCATCGGCGGCACGACGGAATGCCGCCACCGCGCTGTCCCCCTGTCCTCGCGCCAGCGCGATCTCGCCCGCGGCCATCTGCCACCGGGCCCACGCCACCAGGCGCTCCTCAGGGTCCAGCCCCCCCAGGAATCCCGCCAGCAGCGGACGCGCCAGGTCGGGGCGCCCCAACTGGGCGTAGGCGATGGCCAGCTCCGGATCACGACGGTCCAGCGGCGGCACCTCGCGTTGCGGGTCGGCGCGCCGCAGGGAATCCAACCGGGCCACGCCGCGTGCCGTCTGCTCCCGGTGCACCGCCGCCGTGACGATCCCGGTGATGGCCGGCTGCAGCGTGTACGTCGAATGCAAGCCGCTGCGCGCCGCCGCCTCCGCTCGGCGCAAGGCCACCGCATGCTCCCCCAAGCGCCCGCGCATCCCGGCCACGATGGCGTTCATGACCACGCCCCCGGCCGACACCTGTCCGTCCGCGGACCGTGTCATTTCCTGTGCATACACCGCCAGGCTGTCCACCCCGCCCACCTGCCACGCCGTGAGCGTGCCGGCCAAGCGGGCCCAGTATCCCCCGGGCGCAGAGCGCACGAGCGCTTCGGCGGTCTGCCGGGCTTTGGCACCCTGTCCCAGCCCCAGCTGCGCCCCGGACAGGTTGAGGTACACCTGGTACGAGGACACCCTGCCGGCTGCCGAGTCGGCCCGCAGGCGCGCCGACAGCAGCGACTCCGCCTGGACGTATCGCCCCAGTGCGCGCAGGCGCAGCCCCGCGCCCACGGGGGACCCGCCCGCCTCGGCGATGCGCAGGTATGCCGCCGTGCCGACGCGCGAGTTCGTCTGGGCGAGGTAATAGGCCTCGATTTCGGCACGCTCATCCGGGGGGACGCGCTCGCGGTGGCGATAGGCCTCCCGGGCAAAGCGGAGGACGGCCGACGGCGGGCGTCCGATGTTCCACGCGTACGCCGCCGCCTTGCGCCACGCGCTGGCAAAGGTGGAGTCCAGCCGCACCGCCTCCTCCAGCATCTCGATCGCCTCGGGAAACCGCCCCTGCACATCGCCCAGCGTGGCCGCGCGGCTGTACGCCTGCAGCGCGGGGAGGGACCGCGTCGTCACGTTCTCCAGCGGCGGCGTGCGGTTCACGTCGCGCAGCGACTCGCCGACCCGTTCGCGCAGCCGGCGGGCCAGCCAGTCGATGGCGTCGAGCAGGTCGTCCGCGCCCCGCGCCCCCCGCTGCAGCGGGGCCAGCACCGTCCCCGAGCCGGTGGACTCCAGCGCCACCGTCACCACAAAGCCGCCGCCGGCGGACGCCACGCGCCCGGTGACCACCAGCGGGATGCCGTTGCGCTGGGCCACCTCTCGCGCCACCGCCGGCGTCACGGGCGTGCCGGGGTCGCGCCGCATGCGCTGGAGCGCCATACCCACGGCGCCGGGGGAGACCACCCGGATCGCGGATGAGCGCTCCAGCGCGGTGCGCATCCCCTGCGTGAGCGATTCCCCCAGCGCGGGGTCACCACTTCCCACGGAAAAGTCGGCCAGCAGCAGCGCGGCGTTGTCCCGCACCTGGCCGCTGGCCACCAGCGACGCCGCGGGCCCCAGGCCGAACTGGCGCAGCCCCATGGCCCCGGCCACCAGCAGCGCCACCGCGGCGACGGCGATGCCCCCCGCGCGTTGCGCCCGCCGCCAGGTGGCGTACGGGCTGGCCTTGAGGGCAAGGCCTGCCATGGTGGTCTGCGTGAGCGTCCCGCCGGGGGTCCAGGTGGGCGTCGCCAGCTGCGCGCGGCGCGCGGCGCGTTTGACCCACCAGGTGGCCAACACCACCGGCAACCCCAGCGCCGCCGCGCCGGTGGCCCACGCCACGGTGAAGTCGGGGAGCCCGATCCCGACCACCGCGGCGCGGGCGAGGACGTAGGTGGCCGCGAGGGTGGCGGCCCAGACCACCAGCGCCGTTGCCAGCCCGCTCCCGGCGCCGGCTGGGTCCCCCGCGCCCCCCAGCTGCTCCAGCGCGCGCAGCACGTCGCGCGCACTGGCCGGACGTTGGGCGGGGTCCTTGGCCAGGCAGCGGGCCACCAGCGCGGCATAGCCGCGCGACGCGCCGGCCGCGGCAGGGAGGGGTGGGGGCGGCGCCAGCAGGTGGGCGCGCAGCAGCTCGGCGGCGCCGGCCCCGGCGAAGGGCGGGTGGCCGGCGACCAGCTCGTAGGCGACACACCCCAGCGCGTAGAGATCGGCCCGCCGGTCCACATTGGCGTCGGCGGCGGCCTGCTCGGGGGCCATGTAGGCGGGGGTCCCCAGCGAAAACCCCGCCGAGGTGAGCGCCGCGCTCGCGTCGGCGGTGGCCTCTGCCTGCGTGCGCGCCACGGTCACCGCCTTGGCGATGCCGAAGTCCGTGACCACCGCCGCGTCGCCCGACAGCAGGATGTTGTCGGGCTTGATGTCGCGGTGCACCACGCCGCGGTCGTGCGCATAGGCCAGTGCGCGCGCCACGTCGCGGAGGATGGGGACCGCCTCCGCCTCGGCCAGCGGCCCCTTGGCCAGCCGGGCGCGGAGCGAGTCCCCCTCCACGTAGGGCATGGAGAACCACGGCAGCCCGTCGGCGGTGCCGGACGCATGGACCGGCACGATGTTGGCCTGCTGCAGCGCCGCCACCAGCTGGATCTCCCGGTCGAAGCGCTCCGCCGAGAGCGAGGCCGCCAGCTCCGGGGCCAGCGTCTTGATCACCACGCGCCGATTGAGCGCCGCCTCGTGCGCCACGAACACGCGCGCCATCCCCCCGCCCGTGAGCTCGCGCTCCAGCGTGTAGCGGTCACCCAGCGCAGCGGTGAGCCGCGCGCGCAGCATGTCGACGGGTGGCATGCCCATATCAGGAATACGCAAGGGCGGACAGACTCGGCAAAGAATTGACTGCCGATGCAAACATGCACCTCGGCAACGAGGGGCGCCACGGGACCGGCGTGGCCGTGCCCGCCGCGCGCCGCACCGGGCGCTCCCCCGATCCCCCATGTGGCGGGTAACTTCGACCAGTACGCGCGCTCCCTGTGACCCGCCTCCCGGCTCCCGTCCCCGCTGCCATGCACTGGCCCCCCGACTTCACGAAGGCCCTGGCCGCGCGCTACACGCTGCGCGGCGAGCTGGGGCGCGGGGGGATGGCGGTGGTGTACCGCGCGCACGACCGGCAGCATGACCGCGAGGTGGCGCTCAAGGTGCTGGACGCCGAGCTGGCGGCATCGGTGGAGCGGGAGCGCTTTGCGCGCGAGATCCGGCTGGCGGCACGGCTCACGCACCCGCACATCCTGCCGCTGTTCGAGTCCGGGGAGGCGGCGGGGCGGCTGTACTACACCATGCCGGTGATGGCCGGGGAAACGC
>JBILED010000148.1:0-6753 GCA_044352305.1 Gemmatimonas sp. | reverse complement strand
GACGGGCTCACCGACGGTCGCTACGCCGCGCTGGAGTTTGACGAGGACTATCGCGTGGTGGTGCTCGAGGACGGGCTGCCCAAGCCGGTCCTCTCCGGGGGCGAGGAGGACCTGTGCAACCTCGTGCTGCGGCTCGCCATCTCGCAGATGATCGCGGAGCGGGCGGGGCAGGCGTTCTCGCTGCTCATCCTGGACGAGGTGTTCGGCTCGCTGGACGATGTGCGCCGCACGAATGTCGTGGAGCTGCTCCGGCGCCTGCACGACCGGTTCGAGCAGGTGATCGTGATCACGCACGTGGAAGGGGTGCGCGACGGGTTGGACCGCGTGCTGCAGCTGCACTTCGACGAGGCCCGCGGCTGCACCACGGTGCGGACGGCCGACCCCGGCGCGACGGACGCCGGCGCTGGGGACGTCGCCGTGGATGCGGATGGAGACGCGGGCGTGGGGGCGGCGGCGTGAGCGGCCGCGGGTGGTCGGTGCCGGCGCTGGGCGCGCCGCGGGTGGCCACGGCCGCCGACATTCCGCGCCTCAACGCGCTGTTCACGCAGGCGTTCACCGACCGCTACCGGCGCGACGGGATGGTGGGGGTGCGGGTGCCGCCGCTGGGGGTGCAGGTGTGGTGCTACGCGCTCGAGGACGCCGGGGCGGGCGCGCTGTGCTGGGAGGATGCGCAGGGACAGCTGGCGGCGTTCAACATCGTGCACCGCTCGGGGGCCGAGGGGTGGATGGGACCGCTGTGCGTGCGCCCCGACCTGCAGGGGGGCGGCGTCGGGCGGGTGGTGGTGCAGGCCGGGGTGGCGTGGCTGCAGGCGCAGGGCGTCACGAGCATCGGGCTCGAGACCATGCCGCGCACGATGGACAACATCGGCTTCTACACCCGGCTGGGATTCGTGCCCGGGCGGCTCACCCTCACGGTCACGCTGGAGGCCGCCCGCACCGGCAGCGGCCTGACGCTGCTGTCGCAGCTGTCCCCGGCACGCCAGGAGGCCGCGCTGGCGGGGTGTCGCGCGCTCACCGCGCAGCTGGCGCCGGCGGTGGACTTCACGCGCGAGCTGGAGATCACGGCGCGGCTGGCGGTGGGGGACACGGTGCTGCTGGGCCCGCCGGAGGCGCCGGTGGCGTTTGCCCTGTGCCACACCGCCCCGCTGGTGGACGGGCGGGCGCAGGAGGAGCTGCGGGTGCTGAAGGTGGCGTGCGCCACGGCGGACCTGTTCCCGGAGCTGCTGGGGGTGCTGGCGCGCTATGCGCGCGCGGCGGGGATGCGGCGGGTGGCGGTCCGCCTCCAGGGGGAGTACCCCGAAGCGCTGCGGAGTGCGGTGGCGCTGGGGGGGCGGCTGCGCTGGACGGACCTGCGCATGAGCCGGCATGACGCGCCGGAGCGGGCGGCGGTGGCCGGGGTGGTGCTGTCCAACTGGGAGATCTGAGCCGGCGCCGGCAGGCGGGCGCCGCGGGCCGGCTCAGCGTCCGCCGCGCGGCCCCCCGGGCGTGCCACGCGTGACCATGCCGTACACGACCAGGAACACCCCCGCCGTGAGGAGGAGATGCACCAGCCCGGGCGCCTCGGTCCCCAGCGTGACGGCGCCCCAGAGGACGAGGAGGGCAAGCCCGAGGGCGGTGGCGGGGGACATGGCGACGGGGTGGAAGGGAGGGGCGGGCGCCGGATTGCGAAGGGCGCGCCCCGCGATGTACGTTGGACCTGCGGGTCGGGGAAATGTACTTCTTGAGCCGATAAGTCCATAGAAAGGACTCGACAAACGAGGTGAACGTCAGGCCCCAGTGCGGGGAAGGCGGAAGCGCGGTGAGAGTCTCAATCCTTCTCCTTGGGCTTCAAAGATTCCCTCCCCGGTCCCGTGTGGGTCCCGAAGGCTCCGTCGCAAGGCGGGGCCTTCGGTGTATCCGGGCCCGTCAGCCGGGAACCGGCATGGCGCGCGGCGGGTTTGCCCTGCATGCCTGAAGTCACCGTCACGCGCGTCCTGCGCTTCAACGCCGCGCATCGCGTGCACAACCCGGCGCTCTCCCCCGAGGAGAACGCGCAGCTGTTCGGGAAGTGCAACAACGTCAACTGGCACGGGCACAACTACCGCCTCGAGGTGTCGGTGCGCGGCGAGGTCGACCCGCGCACGGGGTACGTGGTCGACCTGGGCGCCCTGCGCGCGCTGGTCGAGCGTGAGGTGATCGAGCAGACCGACCACCGGAACTTCAACATCGACGTTCCCTACACGCACGGCCTCAATCCCACCACGGAGAACGTGGTGGTGGCCATGTGGGGGGTGCTGGCCCCGGCGGTGGTGCCGGCCCGTCTGGTGCGCCTGCGGTTGTGGGAGACCGAGAACAACTACGTGGACTACCATGGTGCCTGACCGCCTTGCCGCCGCCCCCGTGGGGCTGGTGGACCCGGATGACCTGGCCGTGGCGGCCGGTCCCCTCGCCGAGTACGAGGAGATGGTGCGCCGCCAGCTCGAGCTGCTGGGGGAGGACCCGTCGCGCGACGGGCTCCACAAGACCCCCAGCCGCGTGGCCAAGGCCATGGCGTGGCTCACCCACGGGTACCGCCTCGACCCGCGCACCGTCATCGGCGACGCGCTCTTCGAGGAGGACCACGAGAACATGGTCATGGTGCGCGACATCGAGATGTACTCCATGTGCGAGCACCACATGCTGCCGTTCTTCGGCAAGGTCCACATCGCGTACATCCCCAACGGGAAGATCGTCGGGCTCTCCAAGCTGCCGCGCGTGGTGGAGGTGTTCGCCCGGCGCCTGCAGGTCCAGGAGCGGCTGGGGGAGCAGATCGCCGACGCCATCGACAGCGTGCTCCAGCCGCGCGGCGTGGGCGTCGTGATCGAGGCGGTGCACCTGTGCATGATGATGCGCGGCGTCGAGAAGCAGAGCTCGCGCACCATCACCTCCTCGCTCCGCGGGCTCTTCCGCGACGACGCCAAGACGCGCAGCGAGTTCCTGCGGCTCGCGCACGCGCCCATGGCCCAGTACTGAGGCGGGGGTGACGCCCCCCGCCACCTCCGCCGTCGCGTCCATCGCCGCGTCCGGCGCCGCGCCGCCGCCGCTGGCCGGTCGCGTGGCGGTGGTGACCGGCGCCTCGCGCGGCATCGGGCGCGCGGTGGCCACTCGGCTGCACGAGGCCGGCGCCACCGTGTGGCTCCTGGCGCGCGGCGCGGAGGCGCTGCACGCCCTCGCCGAGTCACTGGGCCCACGGGCCCACCCCGCGGCCGTGGACATCACCCGTGGCGACCAGCTCGCCCCGGTACTGGCGCGGCTGCTCGACGGCCCGCTGCCCTCCCCCGACCTGCTGGTGAACAACGCGGGGATCTTCCCGCTGGGCCCCCTCGAGGCCGTGGACCCGGACACCTTTGCGGCCACGCTGGCCGTGGCGCTGGCCGCCCCCTATCGCCTGCTCCACGCCCTCCTGCCCGCCATGCGCGCCCGCGGGGCCGGCGACCTGGTCACCATCGGCTCCGTGGCCGACCGACGCATCTTTCCCGGCAACGCCGCCTACGCGCCCGCCAAGTTCGGCGCCCGGGCGCTGCACCACGCGGTGCGCGAGGAAACCCAGGGGAGCGGCGTCCGCTGCACCCTAGTGGCCCCCGCCGCCACCGACACCCCGCTCTGGGATCCCATCGACCCCGACCGCACACCGGGGCTCCCCCCGCGCGCCGCCATGCTGCGCCCCGACGACGTGGCCGACGCCGTGCTGTGGGCCGTCACCCGCCCGGCGTACGTGACCATCGAGGAGTTGCGGCTGGCCCGCAGCTGAACCACCGGTGGATCGCGCCCTGCTGGACGCGCTGCGGTGCCCGGCGCCGCACGCCGAGGAGTGGCTCGTGGCCGTGGTGCACGAGGCCGACGGTCCCCGCTTGCGGGCCGCCGACCTGACCTGCCCGGCCTGTGGGGCCAGCTTTGTGCTGCGTGATGCCGTGGCGTGGTTCCTTGCCCCTCCGGTCACGTCCCCAGATGGCCCCGGCGGCACGAAGCCGGCTCCCGATGTCCCCGCCCACGCGCCGGACCTGGCCGGGGCGGATCGCTTGGCGGCCTTGCTCGGAGTGGCCGACGGCCCGTGGCCCGTGGTCCTGGTCGGTGCCCGTGCGGCCGAGGGGGCTGCGCTTGCGGCGCGGGTATCCCCGCCGCAGTGGTGGCTCAACCCGGCCCCTTCCATACCCGGCGGCACCCCCCACCCCCCATGGCTGCAAGGCGTGCTGCACAGCGGTCCCCGATGGCCGCTGGCCCCTCGCCAAGCGGCCGCCGTGGCGCTCGATGCGGCACACGCCTCCCCGGATCAGGTCATCCAGGCGGCACGCCTGCTGCGACCGGGCGGACGGCTCGTCGCGCCGACGCACGCGCCGCTGCCGAACGGCGTCCGGGAACTGGCCCGCGATGGCACCGAGTGGGTGGCCGAAGCCACGGGATCCGCCCACGCCGGTGGCGACGGCCCGTTCATTCCGCTTCGCCGCCGCGGCTCCTGAGGCGCGCGGGCCGCGGAGCCACCGCGACGGGGACGGCGGCGCCCTAGGGGCGCCGCACGGGCGCCGCCAGCCGCAATGGCGCGCCGCGGAGGGGCGCCCCGCGGTAGCGCACCACCGCCCGCACCACCACCGTGTCCGTCCCGGCGGCGGCTGGAAACCGCGCAGGCCGGATCCGTACCTTGCGCGCAGCCCCCCCGCCGGTGTCGGTGGTATCCACCGTGCTGGGGCGATCGCTGTCATCCACCAACCACGCGGCGCCTGTCGTATCGTTTGCCGGATTCGCGGGGCGCAGCAGTTCGTACCGCACCAGCCAGCCGGTCACCGGGGCGGCGACCCCGCCGGCCGGAAGCGAGCGCACGGTGACGGCGAACGGTCCGGCGCTGTTCGTCGCGGCGGCGGCGCGCCCCGTGTCGGGGAGCACCAGCGCCAGCACGGTGGGCGGCGCACTGCCGCTGGCCGTGTCCGGCCGGTCCGTGACCACCAGCCGTCGCAAGATCTGCAAGCTGGCACCGGCACGCGCAGTCAGGCGCGCGTCACCGGTCGGCTTCTTCACCGCCCGCACCCATCCCGTGCTGTCCACCAGCAGCGCCGAGTCCCGGTTGAAGTCGGCATAGAGGTAGCGAATGGCGGCTGACGGGAGCGTGTCTCCGGCCACATCGCGCACGACGGCCCGCACCCGGGCTGCCACCCCGTCTTCGGTGCGCAGCGTGTCCCCCACCACCACGGCCGGGGCAGGGAAGGGGAGCCACTCGATGGCTGCCGGCACATCGGGATCCAACCCCACGTCTCCGCACCCGGCCGCCACCAGGGCGCTTCCCGCCAGCCCGGCCGCGGCCATGGTCGCCAAGCAGCGGCGCCGCCGCCGCCCGTCGTGGGTCACCGAAACCGCTCCGCCAGCTGCGTGGCAAGGTTGATGTACCCTTGGCTCGCCGCGTCGCCGGGAGCGCGCAGCACCACCGGCTGCCCCGCGGCAAACGCCTCGGCCGTGGCCGCCGTCCGCGGGATGGCCACGTCCAGCACCAGGTGACGCGGCAGGTGCTCGTGCACGTACTGCACCACCCGTGCCGACGCCGGGTTGCCGGGGTCCACCATGGTCAGCAGCACCCCCTCCAGCGTGAGGGCGTCGTTCCCGGCCACCGCCTCCTGGATCGCGCGCAGCATCTGCGGCGTGGTCTGCAACGCCAGCGGCTCGCTCTGCAGTGGCACGATCACATGCTGGCTCGCGGCCAGCACGCGACGGGTCACCGGGCCAAGCCCGGGCGGCGTGTCCACCACCACCACGTGGCACCGTTCGCGCGCCAGCGCGAACAGGTCGTCCAGCAACGGGCCCTCGTCGATCCGCCGCAGGAAGTCGCGGTGGTCGGTGGCGTCGCTCACGCTGCCAGCCAGGATCACCCGCAGCCAGGGGAGCGCGGTGGGGAGGATCACCTCGCGCAGCGCGCGCTCCCCGCGCAGGTAATCGTCAAAGCCCACCGTGGGGTGCCCGGGGCGCAGTCCCACGCCGTAGCGCACCGCGCCCTGCGGGTCGGTGTCCACCAGCAGCGTCTTGAGGCCGCGCCGCGCGAACGCCGCGGCCAGGTTCACCGCCGTCGTGGTCTTCCCGACCCCCCCCTTCTGGCTGACCACGGCCAGCACGCGCCCCACGTCAGCCCTCACCCTGGTGGTCCGGCGCGTCGCCGTCCCACGCCGAATCCCACGCGCGCTCCGCCGGGGTCGCCTCCTGCTGGCGCAGCTCCTGCAACGTGCGCGCGGCATGCGCGCGAAACCGCCCCCCATCACCCCCCGCATCCGGAAGCGACAGGAACGCCTCCAGATGCTCGGCGGCTGCCGCGCCGTCGCCCTTGCGCAGCAGCAGGAACGCCAACCCGTAGTGGGCGCCGGCCTGCGCGTCATCCACCGCCAGCGCCCGGCGATAGGAACGAATGGCCTCCTCCGGCTGGCCGGTCTTGGAAAAGGCGATGGCGATGTTCTGCAGCACGCGCGGGTCGTCGGGGCGCTCCCGCAGCGCCAGGCGGTACGACGTGAGCGCGTTGGCGTAGTCGCCACGCGCCTCGAGGTCCAGCGCCTCGGCGAGGAAGTCCGGTGTGCGGGCTCGACCGCCGCCCAGAAGGTCCGAGATGGGACGCCACCACGTCATCCGCCCAAGCTATGCGGCATTTCCGTTGCCTACAAGGCACGGCGACGGTAGGCTAGGACGGTAGGCCAGCGTGGCAGGTCCGGACGGAGGCTCGGCACCCATGCCCCCATCACCTCGCGAGGTACCCATGCCCGACCCTGC
>JBILED010000147.1:0-6765 GCA_044352305.1 Gemmatimonas sp. | reverse complement strand
CGAGGGCGAGCGTCCCCGCTTCGGCGGGATCATCTATGCCGAGAGCGCGGAGAAGGTGGCGTTCTTCATCGAGCGGTGCGAGCGCCAGGGGCTGCCCCTGCTGTTCGTGCAGGACGTCTCCGGCTTCATGGTCGGGGCCGACGCCGAGCACGACGGCATCATTCGCGCGGGCGCGCGCTTCGTCGAGGCCATGGCCTGCGCGCGCGTCCCCAAGCTGGTGCTCACGGTGAACCACGCCAGCGGGGCCGGCTACTACGCGATGGCCGGACAGGGATTCGACCCGGACTTCATCCTGTCGTGGCCGACCGGGCGCATGGCCGTCATGGAGGGTGAGGCCGCGGTGCAGGCCGTGCATGGACCCGCGCTCGACGCGGCGCGTCGCGCGGGCACCGCGCCGTCGCCCGAGGTGCAGGCGGCGGCCGACGCCATGCGGGCCGACTACGAGCACCAGCTGGACGCCCGCCAGGCCGCCGCGCGCGGCTTCGTGGACGCCATCATCTATCCCGAGGAAACCCGTCCCATGCTCGCGATGGCCCTTCGCGCCGCGGCCCACAACCCCGGGCCGCACCTCGGCGCCTTCGTCCTGCCGCCCATGCCCACGGTGACGGGAGCGTTCGCATGAGCGCCCCCCACCACGGCGGGGCCGGTGGCCGCGTGGTGCGCGTGGCCAGCGGGCAGGGGTTCTGGGGCGACTGGCTGGAGGCGCCGCGTCGGCAGGTGGAGGGAGGGCCGGTGGACTACCTCATGCTGGACTATCTGGCCGAGGTCACCATGTCCATCCTCCAGAAGCAGCGGGAGCGCGACCCCCGCATGGGGTACGCCCGCGACTTCATCGGCGCCATGGAGTCCGTCTTTCCCGCCGTGGCCACGCGCGGGGTGAAGGTGGTGGCCAATGCCGGCGGGGTGAATCCCCAGGCGTGCGCGGAGGCCGTGCTGGAGGCCGCCGAGCGCCATGCCGTGCGCGGGGCGATCCGGGTGGGGGTGGTCACCGGGGACGACATCCTCGGGCGGCTCGACACCCTGCTCGCGGAGGGCCACGCGCTCGCCAACATGGACACCGGCGAGCCGCTGGCCGCCATCCGCGACCGGGTGCTGGCCGCCAACGCCTACATCGGATCCACCCCCATCGTCGAGGCGCTGGCGCGCGGCGCCAACGTGGTGGTGACCGGCCGCAGCACCGACACCGCCCTCACCATGGCGCCCCTCCGCCACGAGTTCGGCTGGGCGGCGGATGACTGGGATCGGCTGGCGGCCGGGATCGTCGCCGGTCACATCCTCGAGTGCGGGGCCCAGTGTTCGGGGGGCAATTGCCTGCACGACTGGCGGAACATCCCCGACCTGGCCAACGTGGGCTACCCCATCGCCGAGGCGACGGCCGACGGCAGCTTCGTCATCACCAAGCATCCGGGCACCGGCGGGCGGGTGAGCGTGCCCAGCGTCACCGAGCAGCTGGTGTACGAAATGGGCGATCCCGCGCGCTACATCACGCCGGACGTGGTGGCCGACTTCACCAGCATTCGCCTCGAGGCGGACGGCCCCGAGCGGGTGCGCGTGCATGGCATCACCGGCGGACCGGCCACCCCTTTCCTCAAGGTGTCCATCGCCTACCGCGCGGGCTACAAGGCCGTCGGATCGCTGGTGTACGCGTGGCCCGACGCGATGGAGAAGGCGCAGGTGGCGGACCGCGTGCTCCGGGAACGCCTCGACCGGTTGGGACTGCGCTTCGACCAGGTGCTGACCGAATTCGTGGGCGCCACGGCCACCCACGGTTCGCTGGCCGGCGACGGCCGCGACGCCCCCGAGGTGCAGTTCCGCATTGGCGTCCGCGGCGCCGACCGGGCCGCCGTCGAGCGCTTCACCCGGGAGATCGCGCCGCTGGTCCTCAACGGTCCGCCGTCGGTGACCGGATTCGCCGGCGGGCGCCCCAAGGTCGAGGAGATCGTGGCCTACTGGCCCGCGCTCCTCGACAAGCGGGCGGTCTCCACCCACGTGCACATCCTGGAGTAGCGCCATGCGCGTCCGCCTGCTCGACCTGGCCCACGCCCGCAGCGGCGACAAGGGCGACACCGCCAACGTGGGGCTCATCGCCCTGCGCCCGGAGTGGTATCCCCTCCTCGTGTCGCACGTCACGGCGGCGGCGGTGGCCGCCCACTTCGACGGCCAGCTCACCGGCCCCGTGGAACGCTTCGAGCTCCCCAACCTGGGAGCGCTCAATTTCCTGCTGCATGGCGCCCTCGATGGCGGGGGCACGTTGTCGCTCAAGACCGATGCCCAGGGGAAGGTGTTCTCCACGGCGCTCCTGCGCCTGGTGCTGGAGGTCCCCGACGCCGAGGCGCGCGCCCTCAACGTGCCGGCAGCGCCATGAGCCGTACGCAGCTGCGGCTGCTGCTCATCCTGCTCGGGGTGATCGCCTTCACCTCGGCGCTGCAGTTGAGGCTCCCGTGGCTGCGGTGGGCGGGCATCGCCGCCGTGGCGGTGGCGCTGGCCCTCCGCTTCCTCCCGCGCCCCCCCCGCTGACGCGCCGGAGGCGCGCGCGAGGAGACGGCCCCTTGGGGGGGACGCTAGCTTTGGCGCATGCCTGACCGTCGCCTCGGCCGCCCCCCCGAACTGCTGGCCCCCGCCGGCTCCCTGGACGCCGTCCGCGCCGCGGTCGCCAACGGCGCCGACGCCGTCTACCTCGGCGCCGCGCGCTTCAACGCCCGCGACGAGGGGGCGCAGCTGTCGCTGGACGAGCTGGGCCAGGCGTGCGCGCTCGCGCACGGGCGTGGCGTCCGGGTCTACCTCACCTTCAACGTCCTCATCAAGTCCCACGAACTGGCCGACGCCCTGCAGTACCTGGGGGAGTGCGTGGCCCGCGGCATTGATGCCGCCATCGTGCAGGACCTGGGGGTGGTGCGCCTCATCCAGCGGGTGTTTCCCGCGCTGGAGGTGCACGGCTCCACCCAGATGACGGTGCATGACGAGGCCGGGGCCCGCGTGATGGAGCGGCTGGGCGTGGAACGGGTGGTGCTGGCCCGGGAGAACACGCTTGAGGACATTCGCCGCATCCGGGAGGCGGTCCCCGCGCTGGGGCTCGAGACGTTCGTGCACGGGGCCCTGTGCATCTCGTATTCCGGCCAGTGCTACATGTCCGGGATGATCTCCGAGCGCTCCGCCAACCGCGGGTCGTGCGCCCAGTCCTGCCGGAAGGACTACACGCTCGCCGACGCGTCGAGCGGCCGCGCGCTCGACCGCGGCTACCTCATTTCGGCGCGGGACCTGGCCGCGCAGGACCACCTGCCGCGGCTGGCCGAGCTGGGGGTGGGGTGCCTCAAGGTGGAGGGGCGCAAGAAGCGGCCGGAGTACGTGGCCACGGTCACCCGCGCGTACCGGGGGTGGCTGGACCGGGTGGGGGCGGGGGAGATCGTCGGCCCCCCGGAGGAGGAGGAGGTGCGCCCGCTGGTGCAGATCTTTTCCCGCGGCAACACCGGCGGGATGTACGGGGGGCGCGCCGGACGCGACTACATCACCCGCTCGCACCCCGACAATCGCGGCGTGCCGCTGGGGGAGGTGATCGGCCGGGTCCAGCGTGCCGTGCGCGTGGCGGTGTCCCTCCCCCTTGCCGTGGGCGACGGCGTGGGCTTTGAGCCTCCCGAGGGGATCGGTGGCGCCCCCGTGGGGGGGAGCGTGATCGAGGTGCGCCCTGAGGGGCGTGACGGCGCGTTGCATCGGCAGGCCATCGTGGTGCGGGGGGGGCACGGGGTGGTGCTCCCCGCCGCGGGTTGGCGCGTGGTCCGGAGCAGCGATGCCACCCTGCTGCGCGAGGCGCAGGACAGCTACGCCGCCGTGGCGCTGCCGCCGCTGCGTGGCGCGCGGGCGGTGGATGTGCGGGTGTTCGGGCGTGCCGGGGCCCCGCTCAAGGCGGTGTGGACCAGCGGTGCGTTGGAGGTGGTCGTGCGCGGGGAGGTGCCGCTGGCGCCCGCCTCCCAACGGGCGCTGGACGTGGCCCAGCTGCGTCAGCAGTTCGGGCGCCTGGGGGGAACCCCCTTCGTGCTGGCCGCGGTGGACACCGCCGGGCTGGGGGACGGGCTGTTCCTGCCGGTGAGTGAGCTCAATCGCCTGCGCCAGGAGGCCGTGGTCGCGCTCGAGGAGCAGGTCGCGTGGCAGGTGGACGGCGAGGCCATGGAGGAGACCGCGCGGATCGCCGTCGCCGTCGCCGAGGTGCCCGTGCTGGCGGCTTCCCCGCAGCCCCCCGTCGCGGCGGGGCCGGCATTCCAGCTCCGGGCCGTGGTGTACGATGTCGGGATGGGGCGGGAGGCGGCCGCCCATGGGGCCACCGAGGTGGTGCTGGATCCCTTCCTGCGCCATCCGGCGCCGCCGGTGGCGCGCGTGCGCGCCCTGGCAGAGGATTTGGCGGCGTCCGGGGTCGGATTGCGGCTGCGGATGCCCACCATCGTCCGCCCCGAGGAGCGGCGTCGCCTGGACAAGTGGCTGGCCCTCGGCCTGCCGTTGCAGACCGGACACGTTGGACTCCTGGCCGAGTGGGCCGCCGAGGGGCGCGAGGTGGTGGGGGACTACGCCCTGAATGCCTTCAATCCGCACACGGCGGCCCTCCTGTGGGAGCTGGGGGCGTCGCGCGTGGTGGCCTCCATCGAGCTGACCACCGCCGAGCTGACCGAGCTGGTGGCCCCCTGGCAGGGCGTGGGGGTTGAGGTGGTGGTGTTCGGCCGTCCAGAAGGGATGACCATCGAGCATTGCGTGCTCTCGGCCGCCTTTGATCGCGTGCCCACCACCTGCCGCGACCTGTGCGTGCAACAGCATCCGCACGTCACCCTCACCGACCCGGCCGGGTACACCTTTCCGGTGGCCACCGATTCGGCGTGCCGCAATCGGCTGCTCCACTCCCGCCCCGTCGACGGCGCCGAGTTTCTTCCGGCCCTGTGGGACGCCGGCCTGCGCGGCTTCCACCTGCTGTTCAACGTGCCCGGCGATCCGGTGGGCGCGATCACCAGGGGGTATCGGGAGGCGTTGGACGCGCTCGCGGACGGGGGCGACCCGGACCTGGGGGTGGGGCGGCGCGTGCTCAACGGTGCCTACACGCGCGGCCACTTCGTGCGCGCGGTCTAGCCGCGCGGTGGCGGCAGCCACGGGTAAGGCGGGGCGCGGGACGAACGGAATGACGCCGCGGGTGACGGGGGGCCGACGCCCGCGTGCCAGCATGGGGGCATGACCTCGGCCCCCTCGCCCGCCCTGGAGGCGGCGCGCGCGCTGCTTCGCGCCCGCTTCGGCTATCCCGACTTCCGTCACGCGCAGATCGGCGCCCTCGAGGCGGTGCTGGGCGGCCAGGACGCGCTCATCGTGCTCCCCACCGGGGGAGGCAAGTCGCTGTGCTACCAGGTCCCCGCGCTGCTGCGCGACGGCCTCACGCTGGTGCTGTCGCCACTCATCGCCCTCATGAAGGACCAGGTGGAGGCGCTGGAGCGGCGCGGGCTCCCGGCGGCCTACATCAACAGCACCCTCAGCGGCGGCGAGGTGGCCGACCGCATCGCCGAGGTGGAGGCGGGGCGCGTGCGGCTGTTGTACCTGGCCCCCGAGCGGGTGGAGGGCGGGCGGCTGCTCCGTCGCCTGCAGGCGGTGGGGGTGTCCATGCTGGCGGTGGACGAGGCCCACTGCATCAGCGAGTGGGGGCACGACTTCCGCCCCAGCTATCGGCGCATCGGCACGCTGCGCGACCAGCTGGGCGGGCCGCAGACCGTGGCGCTCACGGCCACGGCCACGCCGGACGTGCGTCAGGACATCGTGCGCCAGCTGGCGCTGCGGTCCCCGCGGGTGGTGGTGGCCGGGTTCGACCGCACCAACCTGACGTATCACGTGGCGTCCACCCGCACCCAGCAGGACAAGGACGCGGCGGCTGTCGCCTGGCTGCGCGAGGCCGAGGGGCCGGCGATCGTGTATGCGCCCACGCGCAAGGCGGTGGAGCGCGTGGCCGGGGCGCTCAATCGGCGGCGCTTGCGCGGCGTGGCCTATCACGCCGGGCTGGACGATGCGTCCCGGCGACGGGCGCAGGATGCGTTCATGCAGGAACAGGTGCGGGTCATCGTCGCCACCAGCGCCTTCGGCATGGGCATCGACAAGCCCGACGTGCGGCTGGTGGTGCATCACGCCATGCCGGGATCGCTGGAGGCGTACTACCAGGAGGCGGGACGCGCCGGGCGTGACGGCCACCCCAGCACCTGCGTGCTGCTGCACAGCTATCCGGACCGCTTCACGCAGGAGTTCTTCATCGGCGCCGCCCATCCTGAGCGCCGCGTGGTGGAGCAGCTCTGGCGCCTGCTCGCCGCGCGTGCCGACGCCTCCGGGCTGGTCTCGGATCGGCTTGCGGAGCTGGCGGGCGCTCTCCCGCGCGAGCTGGGCGCGCGAAAGGTCGAGGCCGCCTTGCGCCTGCTCCAGGGGGCCGGCGTGTGCACCCCGGAGGCGCCGGCCCCCGGGCGGGTGTGGGTACGGCTGCTGGCGACGCCGGCGCGGATCACGCGCGAGCTCACGGGCGCGCGCGAGCTCGACCGGGAGCTGCTCCGGGCCCTGTGGCGCCTTGCCGGTCGGCGACTGGAGTCCGGCGTGTCACTCGATCTGGACGGCTTGCCCCAGGTTTTCGGCGGGTCGTCGGGCGTGATCCCCGTGTTGGAGCGGCTCGAGGGCGGTCAGTACGTGACCTGGCACCGGCAGGGCGGCGGCTGGCGCCTCCCGGCGGAACGCTCCACCGAGGCACGCGTGCCAGTGGACTGGGCC
>JBILED010000146.1:0-6826 GCA_044352305.1 Gemmatimonas sp. | reverse complement strand
GCTCGGCTTGCAGGCGCTCCTCCAGCGCCTCCCCCGCTTCGGCCACCTCCGCCACCAGCGTGGAACGATCGGTCGCCGCCCGGTCCCGATCCTCGCGCAGCCGCTGCTCGAAGGCCGCGTTCTCCCGCCGCTCCTCCTCCGCACGCTGGCGCCGCTGCTCGGTGCTCCGCTGCCGCTCCTCGGCCACCGCCAGCTCGCGCTCGCGCCGCTGCGCGCGACCCAGCTGTTCCGCCGCCAGGCGCGCCAGCTCCACCCGCTGCGCCTCCGCCGTGGCGCGGCCAGCATGGTGCCGCTCCCGCTCCTGCTCCGCCTCGCCAATCGCCCCTTCAGCCCCGGGGAGCGCCTCGCGCACCGTTCCCAGCCGCGCCTCCAGCGCCTCCAGCTCGTCGGCCCACGCCGCCATCTCGTGCGTGGCCACGGACAGCTCCACCTGGAAGCGCCGCGCCGTCAGCTCCGCGTGCCGCTCGGCCCGCCGCCGCTGCCGCGCCAGCGACCGCACCTGGCTCTGGACCTCCGCGATGAGGTCGTCCAGGCGGGCCAGGTCCACCGAGGTCTCCTCGAGCCGCCGCTCGGCGCTGCGCCGCCGGTCGCGGTACAGCCCCACCCCGGCCGCCTCCTCGAACAGCTCGCGCCGCTCGTCCGGACGGTCGGAGAGCAGGGCGTCGATCATCTTCGCCTCGATCACCACCCCGGAGTCGGCCCCCAGCCCCGTGCCACGCAGCAGGTCCTGGATGTCGCGCAGCCGGCACGGGGCGCGATTGAGGAGATAGTCGCTCTCCCCCGTGCGCAGCAGCCGCCGCGTGATCACCACCTCGCGGAACGGCACCGGCAACTCCCCACTGTCGTTGTCGAAGTGCAGCGACACCTCGGCCAGGTTCACCGCCTTCCGCGCCGACGAGCCGTGGAAGATCACGTCCTCCATCTTCGCCCCGCGCATCGTCCGCGCGCGCTGCTCCCCCAGCACCCAGCGCACCGCGTCCGACACGTTGGACTTGCCGCTGCCATTGGGCCCCACGATGGCCGTCACCCCCCGCTCGAACCGGAACTCGAGGTGGTCGGCGAACGCCTTGAATCCCTGCACTTCCAGCTTCGTCAACCGCACTAGAACGCTCTCCCGGTTCGATAAACCAGCGTCGGCGCCATCCCCACGGCGCGCAAGGAATCCGCCAACGTCCGCGCCTGCTCGGGCGACTCGAACGCGCCGGTGTAGATCGCCCCGCTGCCGTCGCCCTGCCGCAAGGCGTAGGCGAAGACGCCGCGGCCGGCCAGCGCCGACAGCCGCCCCGGGACCTGCGCTGCCGCCACCCCCCGTTCCACGAGGAAGGCATAGGGCAGCGCCACGATGCTCCCGGAGACGGTGGGGTCCTTGGCGCGCAACCGCGCCAGCAGCGCCGTGGCCTCGGCGCGCGAGGGTTCGGCGCCCACCGTCAGGCGGTACCAGCGGGCACCCCCATCGGTGACCGGCGACAGTGCCGTGGCCTCAGCCCCGCGCAGGCGGGGATCGGGGAGGGCGCCGTCGCGGGTGTTGGAGGTGGCCACGTAGATGGCGTAGCGGGCGGCCCGATTAGCGTCCTCCGGGTTGGCCACGGTCAGCGCTGCGCGGGGCGGGGGTGCTGACGCCGCCGCCGTTGCCGCGCGGGGGGACGGTGCCGCAGCCGGCGGGGGCGTGGTGCCGGTGGCGGCCGGCGCCACGGTACGGAGGGTGGGCGGCGTCACCAGCTTGGGGGGCGTCACGACGGGGGGCACCGGCACCGGCATGGCTCCCACCGCGCTGTCCGCCGGGGCTGCCGAGGCCCCACCAGCGGGGCCCGCAGGCAGGAGGGTGTCGGCCGCGGTGCTGTCGGGGGACAGCACAAGCGAGGCAGCGGAGTCGGGCGGCGTGGGCGCCGGCTGCCCGGTTGCGGCAGCCACGGCCCGAGCCGAGTCGGCGGCGGCCGCATCCCCCGCGAGGGAATCGGTGTCCCCGCCGGTCAGCGAGGACCACGCCGCCGTGAGGGGGGCGACCGCCCGCCCCATCCACCCCGGATTGAGCGCCCCCACGGTAATGCCGGCCAGCACCACCGCGGCCAGCACCATGGTGCGCGGCGACCGCCACCAGGGACGGGGGGCCAACTCGTCTGTCGGCTCGTCGGCCGCCCCGCGCGAGGCCTTGGGGCGCACGATCCCCTGGGCATCTACCTGCAGCCCCAAGCGGGGGCCGCGCGAGGGGCCGTCGCCGCCTGCCGTCACCTCGTTCTTCCGGTCGATGTCCGGTGACGTCCGGGCCCCCTTGGCCTCCCGGTCGGCCGCGGCCGACTGGGCCAGCAGCGCCTCCAACGGCGTGGGCGCCGTGGGCGCAAGGGCCGGCTCAGGCTCCGGGCGCAGCACCACCACCCCGTCGGGCAGGGTCAGCGGCACCTCCCCCACCGGGAGGACCGCGCCCACATGCGTGCAGAGCGCCCCGAATCCGGGCACCTCAGGGCGCGCCACCACCACGAGCAGCGCGCCAACCTGATGAAACCCGGCGGACAGGCGGCGCCACCGATCACTGGCATAGATCGCGTCGGTGGTCACCGGCTCGCTGCCGGAGGGGATCAGGAACAGCTGGTCCTCCCCCTCCACGGGGCGGGCGATCTTGTTGAACGACACCCCGTACAGAAAGCTGTCGCTGATGCCATGCGGGTCGTCATCCGGGAGCAGCCGCAGGATGAGCGGCGCATCCCCCACCAAGTCGGCCACCGCCACGCGGCGGGTCGCGCATTGCACGCGCGCGGCGCCGATCGCCACGGCCACCGCCGTGGCCGGTTCGCTGCCGGCCACCACCACGGCGCACACCCCGTTCATCAACGGCGCCAGCCGCGTGCCCTCGGCGTCCTTCCGGGAAGGACCATAGCCACCGCTCATCTGCGCGTGCTCCCCGGGCGACGGACCGCCAGCGTATCAGGTGGGAGTGGGGGGGGCGAATCGCGCCGCGCGGCACCCGCGGCACCCGCGGCACCCGCGGCACCCGCGGCACCCGCGGCACCCGCGGCACCGCCGCTGTCGCTGGGCGCGAGCCCGTCGAGTGAGTCGCGCGGGGTCCCCAGTCGGAACTCCACCGGCCGGTCCAGCCCCTTGGCGCGCGGCCGGAAGCCGTTCCAGCGCAGCGCATGCCAGAACAGCCCGGCGCCGTCGGCGACGGTCCGCAGCGCGGTCAGCGACGCCGGATGGTGCAGCACCACATCCGCCCCGCGCACCACCGCCACCGCACCGTCCGGCAACACCTGGGGCAGGTCGCCTCGCCATGGGGTCCGGAGCACCCCGCGCAGCGACTCGGTGCCCACGTCCACCACGAACACGGAGTCTCCCGGTCCCTGCGCCAGCAGGACCCGCCCCAGCGGATCCATGCGGAGCGCCGTGGCCGGTGACGGCAGCCGCACCGACCCGGTGACCTTTTCGGCAAACCGGTCCACGATACGCAGGCGCCGGTCGTCGGCCAGCAGCGCGAAGATCCGGTCCCCGCTGGGGGTGGCGGCCAATGCCTGCACCGGATCCCCCACATCCACCCGCAGCACCTGAACAAGATCGCGCGCACGCACGCCCAGCACCGACTCACCGACCCCCAGCAGCACCCGATCTCCCACCGTGAGCGCCGTCGCCTCCAACTGGCGGGCCAGCGCCGAGGCGTCCCCCTCCGCCTCGAACGCCACGGTATCGACGACGTCCGTGCCGGGGGGGCGCACCCGCCACAGCAGCACCCGGTCCGCCTGGGCACCGGCGACCAGCAGGCTGTTGTCCGCCTGCGGCAGCAGCGCGTGGACAGGAAGGGCGGGACGCATCCGCCATTCGCCCCCCGAGGGGGTGAGGCGCGTGAGCTCACCGGACCGGGTATGCACATAGGCGGCCGCCCCATCGTGCGAGGCCACAAGGGCCACCGTCTCCGGGCGCTCGGTGCCCACCGTACCCACGCGCAAGTCGAGGCGGACCGGCATCCCCAACGTGTCCACGGCCGTCAGGTAGCCGTCCTCGGCCCCGAAGGCAATGACCGTCCGCAGCGCAGGCACCCGCCCGGCGGAGCGCCACAACACGCGCGACATGGCCGGAAAGTCGACAGCCGCCATCACGCCCCCCCCCTGCGCCAAGCGCAGGACGACGGCATCGGGGCCAGCAGGGACGGTGAGGGGGGCGTCGGCTCCGGCGGGCGGGCGATCGGCGCAGCCGCCGGCACTGCCACCAAGGAGGAGCACGAGCGCCGACGCGAGGGGCGAGCGCACGTCGGTAAGCTACCCGACTGGCGCATGGGCAGGGAGGGGGGCGTCGTGGCTTGGGCGCCGGCCCCGCCTCCCCGTCCGGGACACCCGCCCCGGGAGCGCGCTCAGTAGCTCATGCCGAAGAACCACGTGCCGAAGCCCTTGGCCCCGGGGCGGCTGACCGGCACCGCCCAGTCCCACCGCACGATCGCGATGTTGAACAGGTTGAGACGCACCCCGAAGCCGTAGCTGGACAGCAGCGCCCGCTGCCGGGTGAAGTCGTAGTCGGCCGGCCGGTTGGCCAGCACCTGCTGCCCCGCCGACCACGCCACCCCGGCGTCGTAGAAGAACAGCCCGTCCAGCGGCGGCAGCGCCGAGGGGGAGGACCGGCGTCCGAACTGGCGGATGATCGGGAAGCGCAACTCGGCGTTGGCAAAGGCCACGCGGCTGCCAATCAGCTCCACCGAGTTGCAGGCCGAGCCATCGTCTGAGGGCAGCCCCGTGCACGACACGGCCCCCAGGTTCTCGCGGTTGTAGCCGCGCACGAAGTCGGGGCGCCCGATCCACTTGGGGAAGCGCGACTCGTCGCGCCCCACCGCCAGGCTCCCGGTGAAGCGGGTGGCGAAGGTGATGTAGTTGAACAGGATGGGCACATAGGCCCGGGCATCGGCCAGGTACTCCGTCCACTGCCACGTGCCCACGCTGGGCTGCACCTCCAGCCGGATCCGCTTCCCGGAAATGGGCCCGGTGTAGCCGAACATGGTGTTGTCGGTCACCCAGGCCGCGTACGGCGACCAGGTGTTGGCCGACGCCACGTTGCGCGTGTCCCCGCGCTGGAAGCCGGTGGCCTGCCCGAAGGTGTAGTC
Source organism: Gemmatimonas sp. (assembly GCA_044352305.1). Taxonomy (GTDB): domain Bacteria; phylum Gemmatimonadota; class Gemmatimonadetes; order Gemmatimonadales; family Gemmatimonadaceae; genus Gemmatimonas. Next base: position 1,752 of record JBILED010000146.1, on the reverse strand, counting down.
CACCAGGCGGGTGAAGGGGAACACCTGCTGGTCCACGTTCTGGAACCGCCCCCCCAGCTCGAAGCGCGTGAAGCGGTTGATCGGGTACAGCCCCGTGGCAAACACCTGGCGCACCACCAGCCGCGTGATCTCCTGCGATTGGAGGAACGTGTTGTTCCCCTGCGGGAGTTGGACGTAGTTGGAGAGCAGGTAGATCGGCTGCTGGATCACCCCGGTGGTGTACTGGAAGCGACGCCCAAGGCTGGTGTAGCCGACAAACACCTGGGCGTCACTGAGCTGTCCGTTGATGGCCCCGGAGAGCGCCAAGCGCCGGTTCCCGAGCAGGTCTCCCAGCACGATGGTGGTGCCACCATAGGTCCCCTGCCCGAAGCCCCCCTGCTGATATCCGATGGAGGGCTGGGCCACGTATTCCGGCACCAGCCGTCCGCGGTAGCGGGAGAGCTTGAACTGCGACGTGTCGGGGAGGTTGAAGTCCATGCTGTCCATCATGGCCTGCACGCTCACCCGGTCGCTGTAGCGTCCCGGAGGGAGCGCCGGCAGGTCGCTGGACGCGCGGGGTGGGGCTCCCGTGGCCGGACGGTAGAACGACTGCCGGGCGGCCGCACTGTCGCGCACCGGCGCCGCCGGGAGGTAGGCCACGGGGGCGCGGAGCGCGGGGGCGGCCGCCACCGTGGCGGGAGCCGCCGGCGCCGGTGCGGCGCCCGCCGCCACCAGCGCCGGCGGCTCCCGGAAGGGCTGCTTCCGCAGGGCCCGCGGGTTGGGGAGCTTCCAGATGGCGTGCTCGGTCTGCTCGTAGTACACGAACGCCAGCACGTCGGCCTCGCGCGCCCAGCTGATGGCCGGCGACTGCTCCGCCACCGCGGTGACCGCCCCCAGCACGTTGGTCAGCTGGTAGTGCTCCCGCTCCGCCAGGTCGTACAGGAACAGGTTCGCGGTGCCGGTGCGGTCGGAGATGAAGATGAGCGACCGGGAGTCGGGGGCCCACTGCGGGTTGCTGTTGCGCCCCCCCTGCGCGGGGACGACGGTCACCTGCTGGGTGGCCACGTCCAGCAGCGCGATGCGCCAGGGGCTGATCTTGAGGATGTCGAGGTCGGTGTCGGGGCCGCGCTCGCTGGCAAAGGCGATGGTCTTCCCGTCGGGGGACCACTGCGGCTGCAGGTCGCCCACGGCGTCGCGCGTGAGCTGGGTGTACCCCGGGGCGTCGCGCGACACGAGGTAGAGGTCGCTCGTCCCCTGACGGAGGCCGCTGAACACCACCTGCCGGCCGTCCGGGGAGAACGCCGGGCTCAGCACCTGGTCCAGCGGCAGGTCGAAGCGCTGCACGATGCGCCCCGACTGCACGTCCATGAGGTACAGCACGTCGCGCCCGCCCCGCTGCCCGGTGAAGGCCAGCGTGCGCCCGTCGGGGGAGAAGGCGGGCTGCGAATAGATGAAGCGGATCTGCTCGAAGTCGGGGTTGGTGGTCGTCTTCACCAGCCGCTTGAGGCGCTTGCCTGTGCGCGCGTCGGCCAGGTACAGGTCGGGGAACACCTCGCCGCGCAGGAAGCTGCCGTACGCGATGTAGGCGATGCGGCTCCCGTCGGGGGAGAGCGCCGGCGCCACGAACAGGTTGGCGATGCTCCCCGCCCGCTTCTGCGACAGCAACGGCTCGGCAAAGCTGCGCGGCCGGTCCAGGGCCGCCACCTGCGGCAGGAACCGCGCCTGCATCGCCTGCTTCCACTCGGCGCTCAGCTCGTCCAGCGACAGCCCCAG
>JBILED010000004.1:0-48999 GCA_044352305.1 Gemmatimonas sp. | reverse complement strand
CTGGCCGCCCCTGCGGCGCAGACCGCGCAGGGGATGGCGTGGAACGCGCTCATGCACCGGGCGCTGGCCATCGGGGGCCCGCGGGAGGGGCTGGCGTTGGCGCGCATGGTGGGGATGCTGAGCTACCGGTCTGCCGACGGACTGGAGGCACGCTTTGGCCACCGCACCGGGCGCGACGGGGTGGCGTCGTGGATGGCGCACCATGGCGAGCGGCTGGTGGCACGCTTTGATGCCGCCCGCTATGCGGCGCTCATCACCCTCATGGACCGGCATGATATAGGCGCGGGGCGCGGGGGCGTGGCGGCGGCACTCGCCCCCGTGGCGGCGCGCCTGCTCGGGGTGGGCATCCCCGGCGACCAGCTGTACCCGGCCAACACGGTGGCGCAGTGGGCCGCCGCCAGCGGGGCCCGGTACGGCGAACTGGCCTCCCCCCACGGCCACGATGCCTTCCTGCTGGAGGCGGCGCAGGTCTCGGCCATCCTCCGCGAGGCCCTCGCCGCCGCAGGGTAGGTTGCGCAACTGTTACGCGGGTCGGCTGGAACGCCAGCGATCTCGCGGGAATGTTTCAGGTATGTATCAAGTCCTGCGCCCCTCCCTCCCGGTGCTGGTCGCGGTGCTCGCCGCCGCCTGCCAGCCCGCTGCCACTGCCGACCGTGCCGCCGGCCGCGTGGAGCAGACTGTGGAGGGCGACACGCTGGAGCCGGTGGTGATCACCGATACCGTGCCGGGCGACAGCGACGATCCCGCCATCTGGATCGCCCCCGGCGGCACCGATGCCCGCATCCTGGGAACGGACAAGGGAGACGTCACCGGCGGCGTGTACCAGTTCGACCTGGCGGGGCACATCGACTCGCGGCGCAGCGTGCGCCCCATGCAGCGCAGCAACAACGTGGACATCCGGCAGCGCGTCCCGCTGGGGCGCGACAGCATGGATGTGGCCGTGGTCACCGAGCGGCGGCGGATGATGCTGCGCGTGTTCCGGCTCCCCGACATGCGACCGCTGGACCAGGGGGGGCTGCCGGTGTTCGACGGCGACACCACGCGTGAGCCCATGGGCGTGGCGCTCTACCGCCGTCCGCGTGACGGGGCGCTGTTTGCCATCGTGGGGGGCAAGTCGGGGCCCACCGAGGGGTATCTCTGGCAGTACCGGCTGGAGGGGGATGCCGTGCGCGGCCTCCGCGCCACGCGCGTGCGCGCCTTCGGGCGCTACAGCGGGCGCAAGGAGATCGAAGCCATCGCCGTGGACGACGCCCTGGGGTACGTGTACTACAGCGACGAGGGGGTGGGGGTGCGCAAGTACCACGCCGACCCCGACTCGGGGAACGCCGAGCTGGCGCTCTTCGCCACCACCGGCGTGGCCGACGACCACGAGGGGCTGGCCATCTATCCCACCGGTCCGGCCACCGGCTACATCCTGCTCTCCGACCAGGGCGCCAACCAGCTGCAGCTGTTCACGCGCGAGGGGGCGCCGGGCGCCCCGCATGTCCACGGGCGGGTGGCCAGCATCCCCGTGCGCGCCCAGGAGACCGATGGCCTGGAGGTCACGGCCATGCCGCTCCCGGGGTTCCCCGAGGGGCTGCTGGTGATGATGTCCAACCGCGGCGCCTTCCACTTCTACGACTGGCGCGACGTCGCCAGGCGGCTGCCGCCACGCGCGCCGTAAAGGGGGACCCCGCCGCGCGCGTCCCGGCTGGGGACGTCAGCGCGGCATGCCGATCCCCCGCCCCCGCAGCAGCCGCGCCACCGAGTCGGCCGGCAACGGTGCCACGCGCTGCGTGCGGGTGCTCACCGGCGTGGCCATGAACAGCGCGTTGTACAGCGCCTCCTCGGTGGCCTCCACCACCGCCTGGAATAGCGGCGACATGGCCTCGTTCCCCAGTTCGGCCAGCGCCGCCTCCCCCTCGGCACTGCGCCGCCGTACCCGCGGGTTGGTGGAGAAGGCCAGCACGTAGTCCCCCGACCCGTTGGACGCCGCCGACCCGGTGCGCGCCAGCCCCATCACCGCCCGGGCGGCCAGCCGCTCCAGGTTGCGGGAGAGCAGCGGCGCGTCGGTGGCCACCACGATCATGCACGATCCGTCCCCGCGCTCAGCCTGGGCGTCGCCGGGCGGTGGACTCCCCGCGGCCGGCGTCAGCGGCCACGGCGCCTCGCGCTGGAAGCTGTAGCGCCCCAGGAGCGGCCCCACGGGCACCCCCAGCACCTGCAGCACGCCGCCGTAGTTCCCCTGCACCAGCACCCCCACGGTGTGCCCGCCCAGCGCCGCCGGGAGCCGTCGTGACGCCGTCCCCATGCCCCCCTTCCAGCCAAACATCACCGTCCCGTGCCCCGCGCCCACGCTCCCCTCGGCCACCGGGGCGCCGTCGCCGGAGCCCTGGGCCGCTGCCAACGCCGCCGAGACCGCCACCCCGATCCCGGGGCGCGCCCGCGTGGCGTTGAGTGCGCCGTCGTTGGTCTCCCCCACCACGGGGTTGATGGAACGCACCGTGGCGTTCTCCGGGCGCGCCAGCATCCACTGCGCCAGCGCATCCCCCGCCTGCCAGATGCACAACGTGCAGGTGAGCAGCACTGGCGTCTCCAGCTCCCCCAGCTCGCGCAGCTGCGTGGCCCCCAGCAGCTTGCCGAAGCCGTTCCCCACATGCAGCGCCGCGGGGACGCGGTCGCGATAGAGGTCCCCCGCATGGGGGAGGATGGCCGTGACGCCAGTGCGCACCGAGTCGCCGCCGCTGAGGGTGACCTGCCCCACCCGCACCCCGGCCACGTCGGTGATGGCGTTGCGCGGCCCCGGGGCAAAGATGCCGGGGGCAACCCCCAGCGCACGGGCCCGCACGGGGGCCGCGGGCTGGGCGCTGCCCCGGGGCGCCCCCGCAAGGGCGGCGAGGACCAGGGCCGTCGTCAGCCACGAGGTGACGCGGACGGAAGAACGGTGAATGGGCATGGTTCCAAGCTACCGCGCCCCCATATTTCCGCGCATGTCGCTGCGCCCCCTGTTTGGCCACCACCCCATCCGCACCCGCCTGGCTGCCGCCGCCGCCGACGGGCGGCTGCCGGCCAGCCTGCTGTTCACCGGCACGCGGGGCGTGGGGAAGCAGCGGCTGGCGCTGTGGCTGGGGCAGCTGCTGCTGTGCGAGCGCGCGCTGGCCGAGCGGCTCCCCGAGCCGTGCGGGGGGTGTGTGCACTGCCGCTACGCGCTGCGGGGCACGCACCCCGACCTGCACTGGTACTTCCCCCTCAAGCTGGAGAAGGGGACCAACGCCGAGCCCGAGCACGTGGCCGCGGAGTACGGCGAGGCCATCCGGGCGCGGATCGTGGCGGAGGGGGTGTGGAGCGCCTCCGACGGCTCGGTGGGGATCAACCTCCCCACCGCCAAGGCGATGGTGCTGCGGGCCGCCATGCGCCCGTCCTTGGCGCGGCGGGCGGTGTTCGTCGTGGGGGACGCCGAGCGGATGGCCGTGCAGGAGGCGTCGAAGGAGGCAGCCAATGCGTTCCTCAAGTTGCTGGAGGAGCCGCCGCCGGGGACGACGCTGTTGCTGACCTCGTCGGAGCCGGGGCTGCTGCTCCCCACCATCAAGTCGCGCGTGGTGACGGTGCGCGTGCCGCGGCTGCCGGCCGCCGACATGGAGGCGTTCCTGGACGACCCGGTGGTGATGCGCACGCTGGGCCAGCTGCCGCGGGAGGCGGCGGGGCAGCGCGCCGAGGGGGCGCCCGGGGTGCTGTTTGACGGAGGGGCGGCGGAGGCGGCGCGCAGTGAGGCGCAGGCGCTGATGACGGCGGCGTTGCGCCCCGGCACTCCCGACGGGACCGCGGAGCGGGCGCTGATGGCGGCACGTCAGGGGAACCGCGGCGCGCGCGGCGCCTTTGCCGACACGTTGGATGCGCTGGTCCAGTTGTTGCACACCCGAGCGCGCCAGTTGGCCATGGCCGGCGAGGAGGCAGCGGCGCGACGCACCGCCGCGTCGGTGCTGGTGGTGGAGGCGGCGCAGGCCCGGGCGCAAGGGAACGTGAATCCCCAGCTCCTGTCGGCACACCTGATGGCCACCCTGCACCGGATGCTCGTGCCATGACCGATCCCCGTTCGTCTGTTCCTGCGGAAGGTCCGTTCCCCGGTGCGTCGGCCGGCATGTCCCATGTGCAGGCGGACGGAACCTTTCGGATGGTGGATGTGTCCCAGAAGGCGGTGACGGTGCGTCATGCGGTGGCCCGCGGGGCCATCCGGATGCGCGCGGAGACGTTGGAGGCCATCCGGCACAACACGTTGGCCAAGGGCGACGTGGTGCCGGTGGCGCGGTTGGCGGGGGTGTTGGCCGCCAAGCGCACGGCAGACCTCATTCCGTTGTGCCATCCCCTCCCGTTGTCGGGGATCGACCTGGTGGTTAACTTGGATGATTCCCTCCCCGGCGTAGTGGTGGAGGGAGCCGTCCGGACCACCGCCCAGACCGGGGTGGAGATGGAGGCGCTCACCGCCGTGTCCGTGGCGCTCCTCACGGTCTACGACATGGCCAAGGCGGTGGATCGGACCATGGAGATCACCGGCATCACCCTGCGCGAGAAGCATGGGGGGCAGTCCGGGAGTTGGTCATCGGGTCCGTGATGTCCCCGAGCCCAGGGAGGGCCCATGCACACATCCCCCACGGTCGAACGTACGCCGCAGGCCAAGGCCCGCCGGCGTCGCCTTGCCCGGCGGCAGGCCCAGCGGCGATTGTCGCGGGTGGCGCTGGCCGCATCTGTCACCATGGCGCTGGCGGTGGCGCTCACCCCTGAGCCCACACTGGTCCCCGACGCGCCGGCCCCCTTTGCCGCCGGTGCCCGCGACACCGCCTCGGCATCGCTCCAGCGGTGGAACCGCATCTACCGCTTCAGCACCCGCTACCGGGTGTCCCCCGACCTGGCTCGGCTGGTCTACGACATCGCCCGGCAGGAGGGGATCGACCCGGAGTTGGCGTTCCGCCTGGTGCAGGTGGAGAGTCGCTTCAATCCCCGCGTGGCCAGCCCGGCGGGTGCCGTGGGGCTCACGCAACTCATGCCCGCCACGGCGCGGTATTTCCAGCCGGGCGTCACGCGCGAGCAGCTGCTCGATCCGGCCACCAACCTGCGCATCGGCTTCCGGTACCTGCGCACGTTGATCCGGGAGCAGCGCGGCGACCTCAAGCTGGCACTCCTGGTCTACAACCGCGGCCCCGTGGCGGTGGCGCAGGACCTGGCGCGCGGCGTGGACCCCACCAACGGCTACGAGCGCGTGGTCATGCGCGGCCTGCGCGGGCGCGGCGTCCTGGACTAGGACGCCGTCTTCGCCACCGGCTTCTTGGCGGGTGGCTTCTTCGCGGGGACCTGCTTCGCGGACGCCTTCTTCGCCGGGGCCTTCTTCGCGGGCGTCTTCCTGGCCGACGCCTTCTTCGTGGACGCCTTCTTCGCCGACGCCTTCGTGCTGGACGACGTCGTGGCCGACGACGTCCGTGCGGTGGTGGACGAGCCGCGCACCGTGAGCCGCTGCCCCGCGGCCACCCGCGTCCCCTTGAGGCCATTCAGTGCCTGCAACCGCGGCACCGTGGTCTTGTAGCGCCGCGCGATGGCTCCCAGCGTTTCCCCGCGCCGCACCACGTGCACCGCACCCCTCGACGTCGCCGCCGACGCGCTCCCGTACCGCTCGATGCCCGGGTCGGGGACATCCCGCATCAACCCCAGCACGGCCGTCGTGGGAATGCGCACCACCTGCCCCGCCGAGAGCCGCCCCTTGCGCGACGTCTTGAGCCCGGGATTGAACTGCCGCAGCTGCGCCAGCGACACCTCCTCCCGCTTGGCCAGCGCGGCCGGGGTCGTGCTGCTCCCCTTCACCGTCACCGTGCGGTAGCCGCGCCGGAGCTCCTCGGGGAAGGCGGCCATCCCCAGCTCGGCCTGCGCCCCGTTCCCCACGGGCACCTTGACCCACACCGTGGCATCCGGTGGGGTGACGCCCCGCAGCAGCGCCGGGTTGAGGTCGCGCAGCTCCGCCGCCGGCACCCCGGCCGCCTCGGCCACCACCGCCAACGACGTCCCCCCCTCCACCTGCACCGAGTCATAGGCGTACGGCGGCAGGGACTCCACCGCAAAGCCGTACCGGTCGGGGGTCTTGGCCAGCAGCGCCGCCGCGATCAGCTTGGGGACATAGTCCTTGGTTTCGCTGCGCAGGTAGTCCTGTTCCGCCAGCGCAAAGAAGCGGTCTTCCCCCTCGGTCCCCTCCATCTGGCTGGCAAAGCGGGTGAGTCCGCGCGAGACGCGCCCCGGGCCGCCGTTGTACGCCGCCGCCGCCAGGTACAGCGACCCGAACTCGCGGGTGAGGTACCCCAGGAAGGTGATCGCCGCATCGGTGGCGCGCGCCGGGTCGCGCCGCTCGTCCATCCACCAATCCACCCGCAGCCCCACGCCGCGCGCGGTGCTGCTCATGAACTGCCACATCCCCACCGCCGCCGCGCGCGAGTAGGCGTGCGGGTCGTAGCCGCTCTCGATGAGCGCCAGGTACGTGAGGTCCTCGGGCATCCCGGCGGCGCGCAGCTTGGCGCGGATCATCGGCTCGTAGCGCGTGCCCCGTGACAGCTGCCGCGTGAACGACCCCCGCGCCGTGCCGCTGTAGAGGGCCGTGTAGAACCCCACCCGTTCGTGCGTCTCGTAGCTGCGCACGTCGATGTCCCAGCTGGGCTCCCCCCCACCCTCGCCGAACACGCCGGCCGCCGCGGAGGCCAGGGCGTCCGGCGTGGCCGGATCCCCGTCCGCGGCTGGCGCCGACGCCGGGCCGGCGGCTGCCTTGGCCGTCGGCTTGGCGGTGGACCTGGCCGTTGGCCTGGCGGCGGTGGACGCCTCCGGCGCCGCCGTGGGGGCGGCAGACGGGCGCCGCGCGGGCACCGGGGCGCCCGCCGTTGGCAAGGGCGCCAGCGCCGGGGCGCACCCCGCCGCCAGCAGGGTCACCAGGGTGACCAGACACAGACGCCGCGCCAGCATCACGCGCGCACCACGGGGCATCCAAGGCATCTCCAATTCTACCCCTCCCCCATCCCGGCCTCCAGCGCCAATCGCGTCAACCCCGCCACGCTGTGGATATCCAGCTTGCGCATCAGGCTCTCCCGGTGGGCCTCCACGGTGCGCCGGCTGATCCCCAGCTCCGCGGCGATGGCCTTGTTGGTGAGCCCCGCGGCCACCCGCTCCAGCACATCCCGTTCCCGCGGCGTGAGCACCCGCAGCTGCGCGGCCGGGGTGTCCACCGGGACGGGCGGGGGAGCGGTCAGGCGCCGCACCACCGCGGGGCTGAAGAAGGTGCCGCCCGCGTGTACCGCGTGAATGGCCGCGCGCAGCTCCTCCCCGGCGCTGTCCTTCAGCAGGTACCCGTTGGTGCCGATGCGCATCCCCTCGCGCACGTACTCCGGCTGGTCATGCATGCTGAGGATCAGGATGCGCACCCCCGGGAGCCGGGCCCGCAGCCGCTCGGCGGCGTGCAGCCCCGTCTCCCCGGGCATGGTGATGTCCAGCAGCACCACGTCGGGGTGGTGCGCCTCCGCCGCCGCCACCGCCTCGGCACCCGTGGCGGCCTCGGCCACCACCGCGATGCCGGGGTCCTGGTCCAGCACATGCCGAATCCCCTCGCGCACCAGCGCGTGGTCGTCGGCCAGCACCACGCGAATGGGGGGGGCGCTCATGCGCCCCCCGGTGTGCCACCCGATGCGCCACCCGCACCGGGCGCCGCGACCGGCACCACGATGCGCAGCTGGGCGCCGCCGACGTTGCGCACCCGCACCTCCCCCCCAACGCCGTGGATCCGCTCGCGCATCCCGGTGAGCCCCATGCGTCCCGCCCCTTCGTCCACGCGCCCCTCCTCGTCCTCGGGGAACCCCCGCCCGTTGTCGGTCACGGCCAGCCGCACCGCCCCGGCCCCGCCGCGGGCGCCGTCACCGGCCGCATCCACCGCCACCTCCACCTCCACTGCCGTGGCGCCGGCGTGCCGCGTCACGTTGGCCAACGCCTCCTGCAACGCCCGGAACAGCGCCAGGTCCGCATCGCCCCCCAGCGCGGGGAGCGTGGCCGGCGCCGCCAGCCGCGCCGGCACCCCGGTGCGCTCGGTGAACTCCGTCACCAGCGACCGCAACGCGGGGAGCAGCCCCAGGTCGTCCAGCAGCGACGGGCGCAGGTCGCTGGTGACCTGGCGGATGCTCGCGATGCCGGTGTCCACCAGGGCGCGCAACCGGTCCACCCGGGGCGCCGCGTCGCCCGGCATGATCCCGCGCAGCGCCTCCAGCTGCATCTTGACCGCCGAGAACACCTGCGCCGTCTCGTCGTGCAATTCGCGGGAGAGCCGACGGCGCTCCTCCTCGTGCTGGCGCACCATGCGCGCCGACAGCTGCTCCAGCGCCGCCGTGCGCGCGGCCAGCTGCCGGTCCAGCGCGTCCTGCTCCAGCGCGGCCCCCACCTGCTGGCCCAGCGCCAACAGGAAGGCGTCATCCAGGGCGGTGAAGGGGTTGCGCACCTCCCCCACCATCACCAGCGCCCCCACCAGCCGCTGCCCCGCGCTCACCGGCAGCGCCGCGACAAAGGGCTGCGCGCGCTGCGTGGCGGCCACCTGCGGGCGTCGCGTGTCCTGCATGCGCGCCAGCACCGCAGCCACCGCGGGCTCCACCGGGCGCCCCTCCCACCCGACGCAGCTCCCCGCGCCGCGCACCACGCGCGCCCCGCCCCGGCCGCCCGCGTGGCGCGGTACGGCGCGCTCACCGGTGCGGGACACCGGCAGCGGGTCCACGTCCGCCGTTGGCTCCACGTCGTCAAAGCGCACCATCGCGCTGCCGCGCACCCCCGGCAGCGTGAGCGGGCGCGATAGCAGCGACACCAGCGGATCGCGGCGCCGCGCGCGGTCGCCGTCGGCGGCCGGGCGCTGCAGGTCCCCCGACAGGGCGGTGAGCGCCTGCACTCCCCGCCCCAGGTCGTCCAGCACCAGCAGCATGAACCCCACCCCCACCAGCAGCTCGAAGGCGATGTCCAGGTAGTACCCCCACGGCATCCACGCCCCCTGGGCGCGGAGGAAGGGGTAGTCGAGGTGGTGCACCCCCCACAGCACGAATGCCACCGCCAGCAGCCGCGCGCCGCTGGACCCCGCGGTGCGCTGGTACCGCCAGAACACCCAGCCGGTCCACAGCGTGGCGCCGCTCAGGAACAGCACCGCCGGCAGCGCGGCCCAGAGGAAATTGTCCAGCTGGTAGATGGCCAGGTACGACCACAGCGGCGGAAACAGCCCCACGGCGAGCAGCGCGGGGTGCGCGCGCGGCTGCCGCAGGAACACCAGCGACGCCCACAGCAGCACCAGCGCCGTCCAGCCGGTGGTCACCTGGTGCCAGTACAGCCACACGCGGTTCCCCGAGAGCAGGAAGCTCAGGATGCACAGCAGCCGCGCGACATAGATGCCCCACGCGGCGGCAAACCACCCGAACCAGGGGCGCCGGTAGCGCCGGTACAGGTGCGCCCCCAGGAGCGCCAGCCCCAGCGTGATGGCCCCCTGCAGCGCGGACACCGCCAGCTCGGCGCCCGCCACGGGCGGCGGGTCCTGCAGCATGACCTGCCGCAGCAGCGGCGCGACCAGGAACCCGGACGGCAGCGGCAGGACCGGCACGAAGGGCGCCGCCACCGGTCAGTCGGCGCCGTCCGCGGGGGGCGGCGGCGGGGCGCCGCCACGCCCGCGCCCGGTCCCCTGCTGCACATGGTACACCGTGCGCGAGGGGAAGGCGAAGCTGGAGCCCTCGCGCTCCACCACCTGCAGGAACTCCAGCAGCAGCGTGTGGCGGATCATCAGGAACTGCTCCCATTCGGTGGTGCGGAACCACGCCATCACGCGCAGGCGCACCGCCGACTCGGTGAAGGCGATGACATGCACGCGCACCGACTCCTCCCAGATGAGCGGGTGCGCGCGCAGCGTCCCCACGATGGCGGCGCGGATGCGGTCCACCACCGCCGCCGGGGTGTCATACGTGAGGTCGATGTCGGTGCGCAGCAGGATGCGGTCGCGCTCGCCGAAGGTCTCGATGCGCTCGTCGGCCAGCCGTCCGTTGGGGATGCGCACCACGGTGCGCTCGAAGGTGCGCAGCGACGTGGAGCGCAGCCCGATCCGCTCCACCGTCCCCTCGGTGGCGCCGGCCCGCACCCAGTCGCCCACGCGGAAGGCGCGGTCGGCGGCCAGCGACACGCTCCCGAACAGGTGCTCCACGGTCTTCTGCGCCGCCAGCGCCACGGCGATGCCGCCGATCCCCAGCCCGGCCAGCAGCGTGCCCACCGGGTACCCGAACTGCGCGAGCGCCGCCAGCAGCGCGCCGGTGCCCACCACCACGCGCAGGATGTTCCCCAGCAGCGGCACCAGCGTGCGCGCCTCGGCCTCCTGCCCGCCCAGCCACGCCGCGCTCACGATGCGCCGCTGCGCCACGGTGATCACCCGCAGCAGCCCCCAGAACAGCGCCAGCAGCAGCAGCCCGCGCCGCCCGCCGCCCACCAATTCAACGGCGCGGGCATTGAGCGCGAGCGCCCCCAGCACGGGCCCCGCGGCCAGCGCGGCCACCGCCAGGCGGAAGGGGCCCGGGATGTGCTCGAGGATGAGATCGTCCCACTCCGACGCGGTGCGGCGCGCGATGCGGGTCAGCACGAAGCGCCCCGCCGTGCTGGCCGCCCACGCCACCAGCAGCAGCACAGGGAGCGCCAGCAGCACGCCGATCCACTGCCAGTAGTACAGGTGTCCCCATCCCTCGCGCTGCAGCGCCCGCGGGAGCCGCTCGCGCAGCCACCCGGCCCCCAGCTCGTCGTACCACCCGTCCACGCGCCCCACGGTGGCGCTGGAGAAGCGCCACGGAATCTCCAGGTCACGGGTGCGCACCAGCCGCACGGGCTCCTCGTGCCCGTCGGGGCCGCGCACGATCCCCACGCGGTCGCCCGCGGCGTCACCGTCCAGGGTGTCCCCCGCGGCCAGCGGTGACAGCGTTTCCGCGTCCAGCACCAGGCGCTGGTCCAGGACCGCCTTGAGATGGCGGGCCAGCGTGGGGGCGCGTTCCAGCTGGGCGGCGTTCAGCGACAGGTACGCCGCGGCCCCCTCCCAATCGTTGGCCTCCCCCAACCGAAGGAAGGCCTCCACGGCAGCGCGGGGCGACCCGGGCGACGTGGGGGCGGCCACGCTGTCCGGTGCTCCCCGCTGCCCGCCAAGTCCCAGCTGGGCAGCAGCGGCATGCGGGGCCCACGCCAGCGTGGTCAGCAGCGCCAGAAGCGCAAGGGAACGTCGAGAGACTAGGCGGGCGGCGCGGCGCATGCCGTAAGTTACCGGGACGGCCCCGGCTTTCCCACGGTGTCCCCGGGGCCCTTCCCACCCCGCCCCCCCCAGCCGCGATCCCCATGCCGCGCGCGTCCCTCCTTCCGCCCTCCGCCCCCCACGGCTCCCGCGTCGTCCGTTCCCGGGCGGGCGTCTCCTCCGCCCTCGTGGCGCTGCTGCCGGCGCTCCTGTCGGGGCTGCTGCTGACCGCCTGCGCCGGCGACTCGACTCCGGGCACCGCGGCGGCCTCCGCCGGGGGACTCAACGCCGATCCCGTCCCCGCCGAGGCGCTGGCCGCGATCGACACCGCCACGCTCATGCGGCACATCCGCGTGCTGGCCGCCGATTCGCTGCTGGGGCGGCAGCCCGGCACGCTGGGAGAGGAGCGCACCGCGGCCTACCTGGAGCAGGAGTTCCGCGCGCTGGGGCTGGCCCCCGGCAACCCCGACGGCAGCTACGTGCAGCGGGTGCCGCTGGTGGGGATCACCGTCACCAACGCCCCGGCCATGACCTTGGCCAAGGGGGGCGTCATGCGCACGCTCCGCTGGCGCGATGACTACGTGGCGTGGACCAAGCACGTGGCGCCCAGCGCCGCGCTCACGGGCGCCGAGCTGGTGTTCGTGGGGTACGGCACCGAGGCGCCGGAGTTCCGCTGGGACGACTACAAGGGCGCCGACCTGAAGGGGAAGGTGCTGGTGATGCTGGTGAACGACCCGCCGTTGGCCGACACCGCCCGATTTGGCGGCGCGCGCATGACCTACTACGGCCGGTGGACGTACAAGTACGAGCAGGGGAGGAAGCACCAGGCCGCCGGCGTGCTGCTGGTGCACGAGACGGGGCCCGCGGGCTATCCGTTCAGCGTGGTGCAGGGGAAGACGGCGGAGCAGTTTGACCTGGTGGCCCCCGACCGCAACCTCACGCGTGCGGCGGTGGAGGGGTGGATCACGCAGGAGCAGGCGGCGGCGCTGGCGGCGATGGCGGGGCAGTCGCTGGATTCGCTGAAGGCGCGCGCGACGCGCGACGACTTCCGCCCGGTGCCGCTGGGGGTGACGGCCACCGTCACGCTGCAGAACCGCCTGCGCGAGGTGGCGTCACGCAACCTCGTGGCGCGGGTGGCCGGCAGCGATGCGGCGCTGGCGCACGAGCACGTGATCTACACCGCGCACTGGGACCACTTCGGCGTGGGCGAGCCGGTGGATGGCGATTCCGTGTACAACGGCGCGGCAGACAATGCCACGGGGACGGCGGGGCTGCTGGCCATCGCCAAGGCGTACGCGGCCATGCCGGTGAAGCCGAAGCGGTCGGCGCTGTTCCTGGCGGTCACCGCCGAGGAGCAGGGGCTGCTGGGGGCGGCGTATTACGCCCTGCAGCCACTGTATCCGCTGGCCGACGCCGTGGCCAATCTCAACATGGACGTGCTCAGCCAGTGGGGGCCCACAAAGGACCTCACGGTGATCGGACTGGGGAGCTCCGAGCTGGACGACTACGCCGCGGCGGTGGCGCGCGAGCAGGGGCGGGTGCTGCGCCCCGACGCCGAGCCGGAGAAGGGGTTCTACTACCGCTCGGACCACTTCAACTTCGCCAAGGCCGGCGTGCCGGCGTTCTACGCCGAGGCGGGGGTGGAGGTGGTGGAGAAGCCGGCCGGGTATGGCATGACCAAGCGGGACGAGTACACCGCGAAGCGGTACCATGCGCCGCAGGACGAGATCCAGCCCGACTGGGAGCTGCGCGGCGGGGTGCAGGACCTGCACCTGCTGCTGACCATGGGCTACCGCGTGGGGAACGCGGCGCGCGCTCCGGAGTGGCGGCCGGGGAACGAGTTCCGCGCGGCGCGCGAGGCGAGTCTGGCGGCCAGGCGCGCGGGAGGCGGGCGGTGAACGGGTCGGGGCGCCGTGGGGCCCGAAACCCGGGGGCTTTCAGCCGCGTTGCCGCGGCCGCCATGGCCACCGCCATGGTGGCGGCGACGCCGTCCGCCCTGGCGGCGCAGCGCGCGGGGCCCGTCCCCGACTCGACGTTCCCCGCCGCATGGGTGGGGCGCTGGGCGGGGGAGGTGGTCACCGTCTCCCCTCCGGACAGCGTGCGCAATCGCGTGCCGGTGGTGCGCGACATCGCCCCCGAGCCGCAGGGGGGCGGGTGGACGTGGCGCACGGTGTTCAACGGCGACACGGTGAACGGCGTGCGCCCCTACCGGCTGGTGGTGCGCGACGCCGCGCGGGGGCGCTACGCGGTGGACGAGGGGAACGGCTTGGAGCTGGAAGCCACCTGGGTGGCAGGGACGTTGATCAGCGTGTTCCAGGTGGGCGGGCGCGTGCTGGAGAGCCGCGAGGAGGTGCGCGGTGACACGCTGGTGCAGGAGCTGGTCTGGTGGAGCGCGACCCCGTCGGGTCGGATGCGCGGCGCCGGGGCCAACGCCGAACAGGGGATGGAGGTGCTGGCGTATCAGGTGGAAGGGCGCCAACGCATGGTGATGCGGCGGGTGCGGTAGGGGGGCGGTGAGTCCGTGCCGTCCCCCCACCTGTTGATCCCGGGCGCGGCACCGAGCATGGCCACCGCCGGGTGGTCACCCGCGGCCGCCGTCCCCGCCACCCGCCGCGGCACGGGCACGGGCACGGCGCTACTTGCAGTCCGCTCCGCCGATCGCGCCCGGCCGAAGGCTGATGGCCTCTGCGGGAAGGACGACCAAGGCGCCATCGCCCAGCCATGTCAAGCACATGGCATCGGGCACGCTGCTGTGCGTCGCCGACACCCACACGGACACCGGTGTGGCGTTCTGCGGCGTCATGACCACCGGCCCCGCTGCCGGGAGCGTGAGCCCGACATACGTGTTCTGATCGGCGAAGTGCGCCTCGGCGGCCGAGATGGCCGTGCGCAGCGCGCTCTTCATGGCGGTCACCTGCGCTTTCCGCTTGCTGTCGTTGAACTTGGGGATGGCGATCGCGGCCAGCACGCCGATGATCACCACCACGATCAGCAACTCGATCAGCGTGAAGCCGCGGGCATATGCCTGGCGCCGCCTGCTGGACATTGGCACGGGGAAAGAGGGGGATGCGGTGCGTCCGCGTCGCCGTAATTGACGATCCCCGCACGGGCCGGTCACCGGTTTCCCTCCGCCCTGCCCTACGCCGCGCGCCGCCGCTCGTGGGCGGCGCGACTGGCGCGCCGCAGGCGGTGCACCGTGGCGCCCGTGATGAGACGCACGCCGCGCTGGACGGTGGCGTACAGGAATACCCGCTGCGCCAGCGCGGTGACCCAGGGCGCTCCGGCTGGCGATCGGCGGGGGACTTCGCTCGGACGCTTCCCGGGGGAACGGCCGGGGGGGATGCGCGTCCGTGCCGGGCAGGTGGAGGTGCGTGGGCGCACCGGACCGCGCGGCGCGCAATCAGCCGGCAGGTCGCGGGGCGCTCCCTTCAGGCCCACCCGCGGTGTGCGCTCGCAGGAACGCCAGCGCCCGGGCGGCAAAGAGCGCCGGTTGCTCCTCGCGCGGGAGGAAAGCGCTTGCGGGGTCCTCCTCGAAGGTCACCGGGGCGCGAAACGACGCGGGGAGGGTGCGCCCTTCGGCGACGGGGAAGATCCGGTCCTCGCGCCCCCAGAGGAAGAGCGTAGGCGCGGTGATGCGCGCCTGCACATCGGCCAACCCGTCCACGACCCCCCAGTCGACGCCGCGGAGGTAGCGCAGCTGCCCGCGTAACAGCTGCGGGTCCTTCGCCAGAGGCTGGACGAAGCGCCGCATGAAGTCGTCATCGAAGTGCGAGGGATCGTGGAACACGTGGCCCCACGTGATCCGCGAGTGGCGCACAGCGCGGAACCGCAGGGCGAACCGGAACGCCGCCGCCGCGCCCGGAAGGGCGGCCGCCACCCGCCGCGGCGGAATCCACGGCGGGCGATGGCCCGGCACCTCGGTGTTGGCGAGCACCAGCGCCGCCACCCGCTCCGGCGACCGCGCGGCCAGCAGGCGGGCAATCGTCGCGCCGGTGTCGTGCGCCATGAGCACAAAGCGCCCCACCCCCAGCGCATCCAGGAAGGCCAGCGGCGCCTCGGCCTGCGAGGGCATGTCGTAGCGCGCGTCCGCGGCGCAGACCGTCGCCCCCGCCCCGACCAGGTCTGGCATCAGCACCCGGCAGCTCCCTGCCATGCGCTCGGCGACCCGCGCCCACGTCCCCCCGTGAAAGGGCCAACCGTGCACGCACAGCAGCGGAGGCCGCCCCCGCGCTCAGCGAAGGCGAGGCGTGCGCCCGGGACCCTGACGAATGACGGCGGTGGATCCATGCCGTGAACGCAACGTGCGGGCAGGCTGTTCGTCAAAAGCTCGGGGCGCCGTGCACGGAGCGGGCATGCCGCACGTCCACTCCGCACAGCAGACGTGCGCTCCGCTCCGCCGTGGTCCGCCCCGCCCCTGTTTCCCGCCCACCATGACCATTCCCCCCTGCCGGTCCGTCGTGCTCCTGCTGGTCGCCCTCGCACTGCTCCTCCCGGGGTGCGCACGGGAGCGACTCCTGGGTCCGGGAACCCCCCCGGGCACCCCCACCACCCCACCAGCCGCCCCCCCGTCGGTGGAGCGGCTGGTGAACGCCACCGCCACCGACAACGCGATCACCGCGGCTCCCGCCACAGGGGAGGCGCCGCACGTGGCCATCAATCCGTCGCCGTCGGTGACGGCGCGCGGCCGGCTGCTGGTGTTCCTTCCAGGCACGCAGGGGCGCCCCACGCAGTACAGCTACATCCTGCGGGCCGGCGCGGCGCGCGGTTTCCACACCGTGGGGGTGAACTACCTGAACCAGACGGCCATGGGCGCGCTGTGCCAGACTAGCCTGGTGCCGGACTGCTACTGGACGGCGCGCACCGAGGTGGTCTTCGGCAACGGAACCCCGGTGGCCGGGCAGGCGGCCGTCACCCGCGCCAACGGGATCGCCAACCGCACGGCCAAGCTGCTCGCCCGGCTGCACGCCACCGCGCCCACCGAGGGGTGGGGGCAGTACCTGCTGGCGGACGGCACGGTGGACTGGAGCAAGGTGATCGTGGCGGGCCATTCGCAGGGGGGTGGGCACGCGGCGGTGCTGGCCAAGTCGGTGGCGCTGGCGCGCGCGGTGTACTTCTCCGCTCCCGAGGACTGGAACGAGTTGACCGACCGGCCGGCCCCCTGGCCTGCGGTGCGTCCCAACGTGACGCCGTCCAGCGCGCAGTACGGCTTCGGTGCGGACGCCGACCCGCTGGTCCCCAACGCGCACGCCTTCGCCCATTGGGACAACCTGGGGCTGCCCAAGCCCGCCTCGGGGCCGCTGTTGGTGGAGGGCGCAAGTGCGCCCTTCGGCAACGCGCGACAGTTGCGCACCGCCCTGTCGTTCAACCCGGCCAGCACGGCGCTCTCGGTGGCGCTGCGACAGCACGGGATCACGGTGGTGGACACCTCCACGCCGCTGGATGCGTCGGGGAAGCCGCTGTTCGACAGCAACGGGGTGTGGGCGTACCTGTGCTTTCCGTGAGGGGAGGGGTTGTTCGGCGTCGTCGGAAACGCGCGCCCCGAACGCACCGTGCGCCCCGGCACCGGGGGCGCACGTCAGCGCGTGGTGGGCAAACATGACCAGTCCGGTGCCTACGCGCCTGTCGCCGGGAATTGCGAACGTGCGACACCCGATCCGAATTCGCTCGGCCCGTCACGAACGATGAGGTCTCCTGGCCTCGGTGGGTTGCGCCTCACTCCGACTTCGCCCGTCGATGCAATCTCTGCGTCTCGCAATGCTCGTCATAGCGGTCTGGGTGCTGGCTAGCGGATGCCGTGGGGACAAGTCGACGGCACCGCCTTCCGTGGGAAGCCTGTTGATCGGGGGGGCGCCGACCACCCTGCAGTTTGGGCAGACGGTCCAACTGACGGCCACCGTTCTCAGCACGGCTGGTGCGCCCTTGGCAGGTCGCACCGTCACCTGGACTTCATCCAACGAGACGGTCGCCACCGTATCTGGCACCGGACTGGTAACTGGGGGGGCCGTGCGAGGGGCCGTCCTCGAGCCGGTCATCATCACCGTCACCTGCGAAGGGAGCACGGCGACCGCCACCATCTCGGTGGCACCCATGCCGGTGACAACCGTGACGCTGTTCCCGACCGACGTGGCGCTGCTTGCGGGACATTCCGCCCACCTGGTGGCCACAGCCGGCGATGCGACCGGCGCGGCGTTGACCGGGCGGACCGTCACCTGGTCCTCAACGGCGCCAGAGGTGGCCACGGTGAGCGAGGAGGGCCGGGTGACGGGTCTTGCTCCCGGCAGCGCGACCATCAATGCCACCGTAGGGGCGCGCAGCGGGTCCGCTTCAATCATCGTCCGACTGAACACGATCGACGTGGCCATCGGTGATGCCGCGTGGACCCAAGCGGTGCAACGCGGCGGTCGTGGAGGGCAGATCCCCATGATACTGGACGGCGCACCGGCCGCCCTGAATGTCGTTGTGCAGGCGAACGACTTGAAGGCATTTCCGTCCACGCTGGTGCTTCGCCTGACCGACACGGCGGGGCGGGTCGTCCACAGCGACACCGTGCGGGCCGTGGTGCCGAGCGCAGGCGCCTCCCTCGCCACCCCAAACGCGCAGTTCCTGGTGCCGGCGGCGTGGCTGCGCCCGGGGATCCGGTGGCAAGTGCTTCGGGATCCCTTGGGGCTGACCCCGGATGTCAATCCCCGTAACGACCGATTCCCCGAAACCTCCTCGCCGCTGCAGACGGTCTCCGTGCCCCCGTTGCTGGTGCGGTTTGTCCCCATCATTCTTGCCACCCACGGGGGAACCATCGGCGACGTCACCACCAGCAACCTGCCGGAGTACCTGCGATCGCTGCAGGCATTCATGCCCGTGGGGCGGGTGGAAGCCACCGTGGGGGCGCCATTCACGACCACCGCAAGCTTCGGAACCCCGCCTTCGGGCGGGGAATCGAGTTTCTGGGTGTCTGTGTTGTCGGAACTGAACCTGGCCCGCCTGGCGGACGCGACGTCCGCCGGGCGTCACTGGTACGGCGTGGTGCGTCCCCCGGCGGGGTTCACCTCGGTGGCAAACGGGGGCTGGGCCCTGATAGGCACCCCGACTGCTGTGGGTGTACAGGTCGGTTGGTTCAACCGGGAGACCCAAGCCAGCGAGCTGGTAGCGCACGAACTTGGCCACAACTTCGGTCGGCGGCACTCACCCTGCGGCGGGGCCGGCCAGCCTCTGGATCCTGGGTATCCACTCGCGGGTGGTGTGGCAGGCCCCTTCGGCCACGATGTGCTGGGCTGGGCCAGTGGGCAGGCCACCAAGGCGGCGGCTATCGACTCCACCCGCGGCGATGTCATGGGCTACTGTTTTCCGCCCTGGATCTCCCCGTACACCTACGAGGGGATTCTGGCTAGCCGGGGACCGGTCGCGATCGTGCCCGGCGGTGCGTCGATTCGCTCCGCAGAGTCCGTCCGCACACGTGTGCTGGCGGTGCGGGGCACGATAACCGCGGGCGCTGTCACGCTGGACCCCGCCATCAGCCTGCTGGCTGAGCCGACCCGCGACGATGGCCCCATCCGGGTGGAGCTGCTCGATGCCAACGGCCGAGTGCTCACTAGTCGGCGGACCATGCCGATGGAGGTGGACCATGCATCCACGCACCTGTTTGTGGCAACGATCCCGCTTGTTGAATCGATCGCACGTCGCACAGATGCCGTTCGCGTGGACGTGCCGGGGATCGGGGAGGCCCGTCTCACCTCTATGGTGCTGGACACCGTCACCCCACCGGCCTGGCGTTCGCTGGCAGGGCGGAACACTGTCGTTTGCGGCGATCCCCGCAGCCGTGCAATTGCCGTCACCGATCCTTTCTCCGGCGCGCTGCTGGCCATCGGGCGCGGGGCTCAGTCGTCGGTGCCCGCCCGCTCCTCGGTGGTGGTCCTCTGCAGCGACGGCGTACGCACGGTGAGTCGCCTGCTGCGGTAGGTCAGCACTTGCCGGGGTGCTGGCACGCAGTGCAAGGGCTGGCCCTGCGGTCCGCCGCGACACCAATCTCCTCGGCGTACTTCACCAACGCGGTAGATCCAACGGGGCCGAACCTTCCGCTGCTCCCCAGGCTGCCAGTGATCCAGCCGGGGACGCGGAGGCAGAGTCAGTCTCCGCGCTGCTCCTCCCGTCCTCCCCGCCCACGGATTCCCCACCGCCACCTCCCTCGCGCGGTGTCCTGTCGCCGCACCGGCTGCCCGCCGTGACGGCGGAGTTCCTCCTGATCCTGGCCGGCGTGCTCACCGCGCAGGTAGCGGACACCTGGCGCGCGGACCGGTAGGACAAGGCGCAGGAGCGGGCGGCGCTGCGGGAGCTGCTGGAGGAGATACGCGCGACCGCGCGGCTGGTGGCGGAGGCGCTGGGGACGATCACGGAGATCCGCCCGCGCGCGGCGCGGCGGATGCTGGCCGCGCGCGGCTCCGCCCCCATGCCGCCGGCCGATAGCCTGCGCCGCTGGAATCCGATGGTGATCCCCATGTGGACGCCGATCACCGGCACCGTGCGCACGCGGATCGAAACGGGGCAGCTGCGGCTGGTGCGCAATTCCGCCATCCGCCGGCTGCTGGCTACGCTGGACGGGCGGGTGGCAGCGGTGGAGCGCCGCCGGCAGGACAACGACCTGCCCCTCAGGAGGCGGCGCGGCTGCGGACGGCGCAGATGCTCGCGCACCTGCGCCCCGGGGCGGTGGACGAGGCCCCCCCCGAGGAGCAGGAGAACGGCACTGGATGGTGGCGATCTATCGACTACCCGGCGCTGCTCGGCGACCCCCGGTGGATGAAGAGGTTCGCCACCTGCCACCTGGGGCAGAACAACTATTTCGGCTCGCTGCAGCTGATGCTGGAGCCGCTGATGGCGCTGCCCAAACTGCTGATGCGGGAGCTGGCGCCGCGGTAAGCGGGGGGCGGCCCTCCCGCCCCCCGGACGCCCTGCCCTACGCCGCGCGCCGCCGCTCGTGGGCGGCGCGACTGGCCCGCAGCAGGCGGTGCACCGTGGCGCCCGTGATGAGACGCACGCCGCGCTGGAACGTGGCGTACTGGAACGCCCACTGCACCAGCACGGTGACCCGGTTGCGGATCCCCACGAGGTACAGGATGTGGACGAACAGCCAGGTGAGCCACGCCAGGAACCCCGTGAGCTCGCGCCCGGCGATGCGCGCCACCGCGCGGTGGCGGCCGATGGTGGCCAGGTCCCCCTTGTTCCAGTAGCGGAAGGGGACGGTGGGGGCTCCGTCGAGGGTGCGGCGGATGTTCGCGCCCACCAGCGCCCCCATCTGGTTGGCCGCGGGGGCCACCGCGGGGACGGGGGAGCCGTCGGGATTGGCGACCGCCGCCAGGTCGCCGGCACAGAAGATGTGGGGGTGCCCCGGGACGCTGAGGTCTGGCCCCACCCGGACGCGCCCGGCGCGGTCCAAGGGGACGCCCAACGTGGCCGCGAGGGGGGCGCCCTGGTTGCCGGCGCCCCAGAACACCGTGTGGGCCGGGATGCGCTCGCCGTTGGCGACCACGCCGTCGGCGTCCACGCGGGTGACGGTGGTGTTGGTGCGCACCGTGACCCCCAGCGCCTCCAGGTCGCGTTGGGCGCGCGCCGAGAGCGACGGGGGGAAGGCGGGGAGGATGCGCGGTCCCCCCTCCAGCAGGAGCACGCGCGCCGAGGCGGGGTCGATGCGGCGGAACTCGCGATGGAGGGCGTGGCGGGTGACCTCGGGGATCATGCCGGCCAGCTCGACGCCGGTGGGGCCGCCCCCCACGATGACGAAGGTGAGGAGCGCCTCACGCTCGCCGGCGGCGGAGGCGCGCTCGGCGGCCTCGAAGGAGAGGAGGAAGCGGCGGCGCATCTCGAGGGCGTCCTCGAGGCTCTTGAGCCCCGGGGCATGTGCCTCCCACTCGGGGTGGCCGAAGTAGGCGTGGCGGGCGCCGGCGGCGAGGACGAGGTAGTCGAAGGCGACGTGGACGGTGCCGTTGTCGAGGGAGACGCGGCGCGCGTCGGGGGCGATGGCGTCGACCTCGGCCATGATGACGGTGGCGTTGGCCTGGTCGCGGAGGAGCCAGCGGATGGGGACGCTGATGTCCGCCGGATTGAGGACGGCGGTGGCGACCTGGTAGAGGAGGGGCTGGAAGAGGTGGTGGTTGGTGCGGTCCACCAGGGTGATGCGCACGGGGGCATCGGCCAGCGCGCGGGCGGCGGCCAGTCCGGCAAAGCCGCCGCCGACGATCAGGACGTGGGGCCTGGGATCGAGTGCGTGGGTGTCGGTGACGGCGAGGGCGGTGGCGCGCTGGGGGGTCATGGGGTCTCCTGGGTTTCCCCCTAAACCGCCCGGGCTTGTGAAATGTTTCACAAGCGGACCCCACCACACCACGCACCTGTCCGCAATGACCGGGGTGGGGATCGAACCCACGACCTACGGATTAAAAGTCCGCTGCTCTACCGACTGAGCTACCCGGTCCCAATCCGGGAAGCTAATCCGCCCGCCGGCGGGAGTTCAACGCCGCCGCCCCGCGGCTCGCCGGGCTACGGGTTCAGGCAGTCCACCTCGCCCGACTTCAGCGTCACGTCCACCACGACCGCCAGATAGTCGCCAACGAACAGGTCGCAGCGGGCGTCGGGTGCCTGCGCATGGGTGGCCGTCATCCAGTAGCCGGGAGGGCTCGCCGACGTAGAAATGGTGACGGTGATGCCGATGGCCGCCGTCGGCGCCGGCATCCCCGCATAGGTCCCGTTGTCGGCGAGATAGGCCTCCGCCGCCACCGCCCCCTGCCGCAGGACCTGGCGCATCGCCGCCACGTACGCCTTGCGCTTGCTCGCGTTGTAGCGCGGGATGGCAATCGCGGCCAGCACCCCGATGATCACCACCACGACCAGCAGCTCGACCAGCGTGAAGCCGCGGCGCGGCGCTCGGCGCGCCGCCGTGCCCCCCGCTACTTGCACGAGTTGCCCCCGATCACCCCTTCGCGCAGTATCGTGCCGTCATCCCCGTACCCCCACGAGTCGGTGCTCCCGAGGTACACCCGACATTTCACCCCGGGAAGCTCGGTGTGCCAACCCTCCATATTGACCAGGTCGATGCCGGCCATGTTGCTCCCCACCATCACCGGCGGCGAGGAGGTCAAGGCCAGTCCGACATAGCTGTTGTTGGCGGCAAAGTGAGACTCGGCCTCCATCATCGACCGCCGAAGCGCCGACTTTATGGCCGCCACCTGCGCCTTCCGCTTGGTGTCGCTGAACTTGGGGATGGCAATCGCCGCCAGCACCCCGATGATCACCACCACGATCAGCAACTCGATCAGCGTGAAGCCGCGGCGGAAGGCGGAAGGCATGCCCGAGAGACGAGGCGTCGAACGAAGGCGTCACGACGCGCGCCGGCCCCCTCACCCCCGCACACCGAACACCTGCCGAAGATACGCCAGAAAGGTGGCGTCCTCGCACTGCGTCTTCCCGGGGCTGTCCGAGATCTTCGCCACCGGCTGCCCGTTCACCCGCACCAGCTTCATCACCACCTGAAGCGGCTCCGGGCCCAGGTCGTTGGTCAGGTGCGTGCCGATGCCGAACACCACCGGCACCCGGTCGGCGAAGTGCCGGTGCAACGCCAGCGCCCGGGTGATGTCCAGCCCGTCGGAGAACACCAGCCGCTTGGTGTGCGGATCCACCCCCAGCCGCACATAGTGCGCCAGCGCCTGCTCCCCCCACGCCACGGGATCGCCGGAATCGTGCCGCAGCCCGTCGAACAGCTTGGCGAAGTACAGGTCGAAGTCCGCCAGGAACGCCTCCATCCCGATCACGTCGGTCAGCGCGATCCCCAGGTCCCCCCGATACTCCTTCACCCAGTCCTCCAGCGCCGCCGCCTGCGAGTCGCGCAGCCGCACCCCCAGCGCCTGGTACGCCTGCAGGTACTCGTGCCCCATGGTCCCCACGGGCGGCACCCCCAGCGCCCGCGCCAGTGCCACGTTGGAGGTCCCCTGGAACCAGGGCGCCGCCTCCGCCTGCAGCGTGGCCACCACCTCGTGCTGCCATGCCCCGCTGAAGCGCCGCCGCAACCCGAAGTCCACGAACGCGAACGGATGCCGCCGCGGCGCCGCCGCCACGCCCGCCCGCAACGCCGCCACCTTGGCCGCCAACCGCCGCCGCCCCTCGGGGAACACCTCCGCCGCGTCCAGCGGCCGGAAGTACAGCTCGTTCACGATGGCCAGCACGAACAGCTCGAAGAACATCACGTGCACCATGGGCCCTTCAACATCCACCACCAACCGGTCCCCCTCGGCGCGCGCCTCGATGAACCCCCGCTGGAACCGGAAGATCCGCAGGAAATCCACGAAATCGGCCTTGAGGTAGCGCAGCCCCCGCAAGTACTCCAGCTCCCCCTCGGTGAACCCCAGCGCACACAGCTGATCCAGCTCACGATTGACGGCGTCGCACAACGCCGCCAGCGGGCGCGACGGCACGTTGCGGCAGGTGAAGCGGTACGTGGCCTGCGTGCCCGGATGGCGGTGCAGCATGGCCTGCCACATGGTGAACTTGTACAGGTCGGTGTCCAGCAGGCTCCCGATCACGGGGGTCATGGCGCAGCGCTCCCGGGCGGGCGCGCTCCTTCCGCCGCCAGCTCCGCCGCCATCTCCGCCGCCAGCGCCACGCTGGTGGTCACGCGCGCGCCCCGCGCGGCCATCCCCGCCAGAAAGTCCCCCTGCGCCGCCGCAAACCCCGCCACGGGGCTCATGCAGTCGCCCAGCAGCACCAGCCGCGCGGGCGGCACGTGCTCGGCCAGGTGCTCCACCGACGCCCGCACGCAGTGGCTCCCCGCCTCCCCGGCCACCACCACCCGGTCGGCCTCGGCCAGGCGGTCCAGGAGCGCCCGGTTGGGGAGCGTCTCGGGATCCTCCGGGTCGGGGACCTCCGCCTGCACCGCGCTGTAGTGCTCCGTGAACGGATTGCGCCCCTTGGCCACCCGCCACGCGGTGCGCCCCGTGCGCGCCTCCCATCGCGCCACGGCGTCGGCCACGGCGCCGTGCACCGCATGGCCCCACGTCCCTTCCAGGCAGTGTTCCGGCCACACCATCAGCGTGTACCGGCCGGCGGCGTCCAAGGCATCCACGTACTGCCGGGCCCAGGGTGACCAGGACGCGTCACGCGGCACGAACGTGCCCTCCCGCAGCGCGGCCGCCGAGATGGGTGTGAATGGCGGCACCTCGCCACCGTCGCCTCGGCGCCAGAAGGCGGGGTGCGCAATGTCCACCCGCTGGTGCGTGTCCAACGTGACCGTCACGGCGCCAAGGGCCCCCGCCGTCGCGTCCACAAAGGCGGCCAGCCGCCGCAGGTCGGCGTCGGCCCCCGGCACGGGGAGCGCCGGCGCCTCCCCAGGCGGGCACGCGTCAGCCGGGAGGTCGCAGAAGTCGTGCTGGGGATCGACGAGGAGGAGGTGCGTCACCGGGGGCATGCGGTGCAACCTCGCCGGCAATCGCGGGGGATACCACCCCCGTCGTGTAACGGGCGACGGCCCCCGCCCTTACGCCCCCCCCTTCGCCAGCCACTCCCCGCCGTCCACCACGAAGATCGCGCCGGTGATCCAATCCCCCGCCGGCGACGCCAGGAACGCCACCATGTTGGCGATGTCCTCCGGCGTCCCCCATCGCCCCAGCGGGATCCCCGTGCGCGCGTACTCGGCCATCTTCGCCTCCGCCGCCGCGAACACGTCGGGGACGCCGCTATCCGCCGGCGGCGTGAACGCCTTGCGCACCCCCTCGGTGGGGATGGGGCCCGGCGCGATGGCGTTCACCCGGATCCGCTGCGGCGCCCACTCCACCGCCAGCGTCCGCGTGAGCGCGTCCACCCCCGCCTTGGCCGCGGTGGCATGCGCCATCAGCGGCCACCCGCGGTAGTGCAGCGTCATCGACGTGCTGATGATGCGCCCGCCCCCCTGCGCCGCCATCACGGGATACACCGCCTGGCTGCAGTAGAAGGTGCCGTACAGGTCGATCTCCACCACGCTCTTCCAGGCGTTGGCCGACAACGTGGCGCTGGGGGCGTAGAAGTTCCCGGCGGCGTTGTTCACCAGCACATCCAGCCGACCCAGCCGCTCGGCGATCCCCTGTACCGCCGCCTGCACCGCCTCCGGTTGCCGCACGTCCAGCGCCACGGTGCTCACCGCGCCGCCGCGCGCCCGGATCGCCGCCTCGGCCCCCGCCAGGTGCTGCGGCTTGCGGCTGGCAATCACCACATGGGCGCCCAGCTGTGCCAACAGCGTGGAAATCCCCAGGCCAATGCCGGTGCCGCCACCGGTGACCAGGGCCACCTGGCCATCCAGCAGCCCGGGACGAAAGACGGAGGACAGATCAGGAGACATCGGCAGTCACGGGCTCGAGAGATGCTGCAGGCGGCGCCGACCGTCGGCGCCGGAGCGCGGGGAGCCGCGCCACCAGGTCGTCCACCAGCAAACGTGCGTCAGCCACCGGCAGATCCACCACGTCGGCCACCCCGCCCAGCCCGGCGGTGGTGAGCCGTACCGTGGCCAGCCGCAGCCACCGCTGCAGCGGCCCCTGCCGCAGCTGCACCTGCTGGAGCTTGGCCACCGGCACCACCCAGGTGATGCGCATCAGCCACCCCTCGCGCACCACCAGGTACGCGCCGGAGACGCCCACCCCGCGCACCCGCCACGCCAGGGGGGTCAGCGCCCACAGCAGCGGCAGCGCCCACAGGAGCCGCCACACCCCGCTCCCGAACAGCACCGCGAGCGGCGCCAGCACCGCCGCCAGCACGGCGCTCCGCTCCACCCCGGTGCGCACCCAGCTGCGGGGCGACGCGCGTCGCCACCCCGGCACCGGCGCCGCCGCCCTCATCTCCACCTGCGCATCGGGGAAGACGTGCGCCACCGCGTCGTTCGCGGCGGCGGTGCGCACCAGGGGGAGGAGGACCGGCACATCCGGCTCGTCCCCCGGCGTCTGCACCGCCATCCCGCCGGCCGACTTGAGGCGCACCTCCACTCGCCGTGCCATGCGCCGCGGCGGCGACTCATGCAGCGTCACCGCCTGCACCCGGGCCATGGGGGTGGACGCCGTGCGGCGGTGCAGCCAGCCGTACTCGCGCACCAGCGCGTTGCCCACGCGCGACAGCCGGAAGCCGCGGTAGCGCACCCACGTGGCCAGCACGACGCCCAGCCACAGCACCGCCAGCACCGACAGCCCCACCACCACGCCAAGTGCCAGCAGCAGCAGCCCGGCCCCGCCGGCCGTGGGGAGCTGCGCCGCCACGCCGCGCACCCGGTCGGAGAACACCAGCGACACCCACTCGTCCCCCAGCCGCTCCACC
This sequence comes from Gemmatimonas sp., assembly GCA_044352305.1. GTDB lineage: Bacteria > Gemmatimonadota > Gemmatimonadetes > Gemmatimonadales > Gemmatimonadaceae > Gemmatimonas. Next base: position 22,421 of record JBILED010000004.1, on the reverse strand, counting down.
AGCCCCACGGCGGCGCCCAGGATGACCAGCAGCTGCATGGACGTGGCGCCCGCCAGCAGCAGCTCCTCATCGTCCAACGCGGCCAGCGGGACGGCGGCCTCCGCGGTGAGCGCCCGCGTGGTGGCGATGGGGGCCGCATCCGGGGCCACGGAGGGCGCCGCCGCCTCACCCTCGTTGGCGGACGTCGGCCACGCCGCCAAGGCCCCATGGTCCCTGGCCCGCAGCAGCGTCTCGCGCAGCTGCTGCACCTCACGCCAGCGCAGCGACTCCAGCAGCGCCTCGGCGGCGACGCCTCCGGCGCCGGTGTCCACGCGCAGCGTCCCCACCCCCAGCATCCGCTGCGCGACCGACTGCGAGGTGCTGACTCCCTGAATGCGCACATACGGGATGCTGCGCGTGACCCGCTTCCACGAACCGCTGTGGATGACCAGCGCCTCGGCCTCCAGTGCAAACCGGGTGGCGAGGAAGTCCACCACCACCGCGATGGCGATCAGCAGGACCACGGCCACCAACGCGCCGATCCACCGGGTGGGATGCTCGGGGCGCAGGATGGGGTTGGACAGGAAGATGGCTGCCGGAAGCAGGAGGCGCCCCAGCTGTCGCAGCCCCTTGGCGGTGTCCAGCAGCAACGTGGCGGGGTGCAGGCGACGGAAGCCCAGCGCCCCGGGTGCGCTCACAGCGGCTCCACCATGCCGGCACGCTGGGCGAGGGCCTCGCGCAGCGCCAGGGCGTCGTCCGGACGCAAGCCCGGGATGCGCACCGCTCCGTTGTCGGCCGAGGCGGTGCGCACGACCACGGTGGCCAGCCCCAGCAGGCGCGCCACGGGGCCCTGCGTGTAGTCCACATGCTGGATGCGTGAATAGGGGATCACGCTCTCCACGCGCAGCAAGACGCCCCGATGCACCAGCAGCGCCTCCTCGGCGAGGCGGAACCGCCACGCCGCGTGGCGACGCGGCGGCAGGCGGAGCGCCAGCCCCACGGCCCCCAGCAGCGGCACGGCCGTCACCAGCGCCACCAGCCCCCATCGCGGCGAGCTCCCCACCCGGGAGGCGATGCCCCCGGCCAGCAGCGCCAGCCCCACCCCCTCCAGCAGCCAGAGCAGGCGCCAGAGGCGGATGATGGCCGGCTCGAGGGGGCGCCAGTCGGCGGGGTCCCGGGGGGCGTCGGATGCGTCCATCACGTTGAATCAATAACCGTTGGGGCGCAGCGGTGTGCAGCCCCGCCCGCGATCAGGGGAGCTCCGCCAGCAGGTCGCCCTGCATCGCCAGGCAGAAGGTGCGCCGATGATGTGGCGTGAGCCCCAGGCACGTGATGGCATCGCGATGCTGCACGGTGCCGTAGCCGCTGTTGCGCGCCCAGGCGTACCCCTCGTGACGGGCATCCAGCGCGGTCATCAGGCGGTCGCGGGTGACCTTGGCCACGATCGAGGCGCAGGCGATGGCGTAGCACTTGGCATCGCCCTTGACCACGGCGGTGTGCGGGACGCCCAGCGTGCGCAGCGGGAGCCCGTCCACCAGCACGTGGTGCGGCCCCTGCCCGGTGCGGGCGCGCAGGAGCGCGTCCAGGCGGAGCAAGGCGCGCTGCATGGCCAGCACGGTGGCGCGCGCGATGTTGCGGGCGTCCACCTCGCGGGCGCTGGCGGCGCCCAGCGCCACGGCCAGCGCCTCCTCACGGATGCGGACGGCCAGGCGCAGGCGGGTGGCGGCATCCAGCCGCTTGGAGTCGTCCACCCCGGCAATGGCGCGGCGGCCTGGCGGCATGACCACGGCGCATGCGACAACGGGGCCCGCCAGGGGGCCCCGTCCGACCTCGTCGACCCCGGCCAGCAGCGGGCCGTGGGTGGCGCGCGCCTGCCGCTCGATGGCGCTCCAGCGCGCCACGACCAGCCGACGCGCGGCGCTTACTTGGCGGCCGAGGCCGCCGGACGCACCGTCTTGCGCTCCTTGATGCGGGCGGCCTTGCCCGTCACGTCGCGCAGGTAGTACAGCTTGGCGCGGCGCACCACGCCGCGGCGCACCACGGCGATGTCGGCCACCATGGGGCTGTGCAGCGGGAAGATGCGCTCCACCCCCACCCCGTTCGACATCTTGCGCACGGTGAAGGTCTCGCTGACCCCGCCGCCGCGCCGCGCGATGCACACGCCCTCGAAGGCCTGGAGGCGCTCCTTGTCCCCTTCCTTCACGCGCACGCTCACGCGCACGGTGTCACCCGGGCGGAACGGGGGGATGTTGTCCTTCAGCCACTCCTTCTGGGTTTCGATGAACGGGTGCATGGTCACTCCTCGGGGAAGGGCGCCAGCCACCGAGTCCTCGGGAGGCGCCAGAGCCTTGAAAGGTAACCGGGCGCCGCCCGCCCGCGCCAGTAGCCCCCCACGCCCACCGGCCCGTTACCGGACCTTCTCCAGCTCCGCCTGGGTGTACGGCCCCGCCCGCCCCGCCGTCGCCTTGCGGACCCGGGCCACCTCCGCCTCCGTCACCGCCGATGCGGCATTCCCCCAACTGGAACGAATGTGCGTCACCACCGCCGCCACCTCCGCATCCGACATCGGCACCCCGGTCCCGTACGCCATCATGGCGTTGGTATAGGTCACCCCCTTCACCGTCACCGCCCCCTGCAACCCGTGCAGCACCACGGCGATGGGGCGCGCCGCCGGCCCGGTCACCCATTCGCTCCCGGCCAGCGGCGGAAAGACGTTGGGCACCCCCTCCCCGGTGGTCGTGTGGCACACCACGCACCGCCCGTACGCCACCTCCCCCGCCGAAACGGGCGCCGACGGGGGGGCCGGCACGGCGGCCACGGTGGAGGGGACGGCCTCCTCCACCACCGGCGCCGGTGCCTTGCGGTCGCCGCCACACCCCAGCACCAGCGCGCCAACCAGCATCTCCACACGTACCCAACGGGAACCACGCATGACCAGCCTCCAGGCGAGTGAGTGATCCCCGCCCGGGGCGCACAATGCGTGCCGCCCCCGCCCCTGCCCCCGCGCGCCGCCCCGCCTACCGCACCGGGAACGGCCGCGGTGCCGGCAGCTGCTCGGCAAAGCGCCACGGCGCCACCCCGTCGCGCGACAGCGCCATCGTCCCCAGCCGCGCCCGCACCATCGCGATGGGCATCGGCCCGCCCTGCAGCACCGCGTCGTGGAACTGCCGGTCGGTCATCCGTCCCCCCGTCACCAGCTCCCGGTACAGCGCCCGCAGCTGCAGCCCCCCCAGCATGTACGCCGCCTGGTAGATGGGCGGGTAGCTGCCGTTGAACGACCGCCGCACCTCCGCCTCCGAGTTCGCCTTCTCGAAGGGCACCTTGTCCACCAGGTAATCGATGCACTGCTGCGCCGTCATCCGCCCCAGGTGGAAGCTCAGCGAGAAGACGATGCGCGCGCTGCGGTGCATCCGCCACGCCAGCGCCCCCAGCCGGTCCTCGGGGGTCACGTGAAAATCCCGGTCCCACAGGAACATCTCCCAGTACAGCGACTGCCCCTCGTTCCAGAATGGCGTGCCGAACAGCCGCCGCTGCGGGTGGTACCGCGCGGTCATGAACCCCTGCAGGTGGTGCCCGGGGTTGAGCTCGTGGAACACCACGGCACGCGAGAAGTGCGGATTGTTGCCGCGCAGGCTCATCCGCTTCTCGTCGTCGGTCATCTCGGCGGTGGGGTACGACACCAGGATGCTCTCCCCCCCGAGGAAGAACGGGCTCACCCGCTGCCGTTCCGGCGACAGCATCTCCATCCGCCAGTCCTCGCGCGCCAGCGCCGGGATGGTGACCCAGTCGTGCCGGTCGAAGAACGCCTCGGCCTCGTTGGCCAGGTCGCGGATGAGCCCGGGCTGCGCCCCCGGCTCCACGTACGCGTCCTTCACCTTCTCCATGGCCGCCTTCCAGTCGTCGCCAAAGCCCATCTGGCGCGCGGCCTTCCTCGCCTCGGCCTCGCTGAAGCCATACTCGCGCTCGGCGAGGGCAATGAGCTCTTCCGCCGAGTAGGGGATCATCGCGTGGCGCAGGTCGGCGGCCAGCCCGGCGGCGCCGATGGGGTCGCCGATGATGGGCTCGTTGGCGGCGGCGGCGTTGCGGGCGTTCCCCTCGCCGCGCCCCCCGCCGGCCGGTGCGCCCCCCGGCGCCGGCGCGGGCCCCTGGGCCACCACCGTGATCCCCACCAGCCGCTGCCGGATGGCCTGCGCGTAGCGCCGCAGCGCCTCGTCCAGCTGCTGCCAGGGGGAGGTCATCCACCAGGTGAACACCGGGTCGTACCCCGCGGCATAGCGGTACCAGCCGCCCACGGTGCCGCGCAGCTGGTCCAGCTGTTCGGCGGCGCGGTTGGCCACCGTGCGCGAGAGCGCCGGGAGGGCGGGACGCGCGGGGCGGGGCGTGCTGTCGCCGGCGGCGCGCGGCGGGGCGGGCTCCAGCAACGCGCGCAGGCTGTCCACCTGCCTGGTGATGGCGGCCAGCTGCCGGGCGGTGCCCCCCGGGGCCAGCGTCTCCAGGTTGCGGCGGGCGTCGTGCAGCGCCAGCAGCGCGTCGGCAAAGGGCATCAGCGGGGCCGTCTCACGGCGCTGCGTCTCGCGCCGCTCCAGCAGCGCCAGCTGGTACTGCAGGTGGTTGTCGAGCAGCAGGTAGTCCACCTGCCCCTCGCGGGAGAGCCGGCCGAAGTCCAGCGCGCGGAGCTGCGCGCGCCACCCCTCCAGGAAGGGGCGCATGCGCCGGCGCTGGTCGGGGGAGTCGGCGCCGTCGTAGCGGCGCGCCATGGAGGCCTGGTCGGCGCTGAACCGGTCCACCACCCCGGCCAGCTCGCTGCCGCGCGTGGCCACCAGCGGGGCCAGCTCGGGAGCGGCCCCCAGGGGGGCCGCCGGAAACTGCTGACGCGTGGTGGCCGGGGGGAGCGGGGTGCGCGGCGGCGAAGGCTGCGCCGCGGCGCGCGCCAGCGGCGCCGCCGCCAGCAGGGGGAGCACTAGGGCAGCCCGCACCACGGGCCGCAACGAGACCGACGGCATGCACACTCCGTATCGACGCGAGGGAAAGGAACGGCCCATGCCACAAGAGTGCATGGCGCGCGCGCATCCGGCCAGCGACGGCGGGGCCGCACCGCGCGCGGCCCGTACGGGGCCGGCGTCCGTTACCCCGCGCTCGCGATCTCCTCCAACGCCTCCCACCGGGCCATGAGCTGCGGCAGCCGCGCCTCCAGCTCGGCCAGGGTGGCGGTATGCTGCGCGGCCGCGCGGCCGTCGCGCAGCACCGCGGGGTCGGCCAGCGTGGCGTAGCAGGCGGCGATGGCCTGCTCCGTGGCCTCGATGGCCTCGGGGAGCCCGGCCAGCTCCTCCTTCTCCTTGAAGGTCAGCTTGCGGGCCCGGGGGCGCTCGGCCTGGGCCGACTTCGCGGGCGCGCCGCGCGGCGGGGCCGAGCCGACGGCCGCCGTGAGGGGGGACGCCGCCACCGGGGCGGGGCGCTGGCGCACCCAGTCGCTGTAGCCCCCCGCGTACTCGCGCACCTCGCCGGGGGCGTCGAACGCCAGCGTGCTGGTGGCCACGGCATCCAGGAAGGCCCGGTCGTGCGAGACCAGCAGCACGGTGCCGGCAAAGTCGGCCAGCAGCTGCTCCAGCAGGTCGAGCGTCTCCAGGTCCAGGTCGTTGGTGGGCTCGTCCAGCACCAGCACGTTGCAGGGGCGCGTGAACAGGCGCGCCAACAGCAGCCGGTTGCGCTCCCCCCCGCTGAGCGCGCGCACCGGGGTGCGCGCCCGCTCGGGGGGGAACAGGAAATCCTGCAGGTAGCCGTGCACATGCCGCCGTTGCCCGCCCACGCTCACGAACTCGGCGCCGTCGGCGATGCTGTCAAACAGCGTGCGTTCGGGGTCCAGCTGCTCGCGCCGCTGGTCGAAGTACGCCACCTCCAGGTTGGTGCCGTGGCGCACCGTCCCCGCGTCGGGGGTCAGCTCGCCCAGCAGCAGCCGCAGCAGCGTGGTCTTGCCGCTGCCGTTGGGGCCCAGCAGCCCCACCCGATCGCCGCGCATGATGGTGGCGTCCAGCCCGCGCACCACGGGCACGGAGCCGTGGGCAAAGGTCAGCCCCCGCGCCTCCAGCACCAGCCGCCCCGAGCGCTCCCCCTCCTCCAGCGCCATGCGCGCGCCGCCCACCCGCTCGCGGCGCGCCGCCCGCTCGCGCCGCAGCGCCTCCAGCGCGCGCACGCGCCCCTCGTTGCGGGTGCGGCGCGCCTGGATGCCGGTGCGGATCCACACCTCCTCCTTGGCCAGCTTGCGGTCGAACTCCGCGTGGGCGCTGGCCTCGGCGGCCAACTCCGCGTCCTTGCGCCCCAGGTAGTCGTCGTAGCTGCCGCCAAAGTCGGTCAGCCGTCCGCGGTCCAGCTCCACGATGCGCGTGGCCACCCGCCGCAGGAAGGCGCGGTCGTGCGTGACGAACACCAGCGTGAGCGGCGTGTCCAGCAGGTGCTGCTCCAGCCACGCGATCGCGTCCACGTCCAGGTGGTTCGTGGGCTCGTCTAGCAGCAGCACGTCGGGAGCGCGCACGAGGGCCCGCGCCAGCAGCGCCTGCCGCGTGCGCCCGCCCGAGGCCTGCTCGATGCGGGCCTCGGGATCGAGCCCCAGCTGCTGCAGCACCATGCTCACCCGCTGCTGCGCCCCCCACCCGTCGGCGGCGTCCACGGCCCGGTGCAGGCGGTCCAGGTCGGCCAGCGCCTGCGGCGTGGCCGCCTCGGCCGCGCGACGCGCCGCGGCGTGATAGCGCGCCACGAGCTCGCCGGCCGGGCCAATCCCCTGCGCCGCCACCTCGAACAGCGTGCCCGTGAGTCCTTCGGGGAGCGCCTGTTCCAGCCGCGCCACCGACGCCTGCCCCTGCCGCACCACGGTGCCGGCATCGGGGCGCTGCACTCCCTCCAGCACCTGCAGCAGGGTGCTCTTGCCGGCGCCGTTGCGCCCCAGCACGCACACGCGCTCGCCCCGCTCAATGGCGAGGTGCGCGCCATCCAGCACGGGCGCTCCGCCAAAGGCGAGCGTGACCCCCTGCAGGCTCAGCAGGGCCATGCGAAGTGCGACGGTCGACCGGAGCGGGGCATCCCGCATGCTAACGCCGCCGGCCGGTCGGCTGCACCCCGCCGCACCGCCCGGTAGCTTTCCGCCGTGTCGCGCGTGCTCGCGCCCGCCGACCCGGCGCCCGCCCGCCTCCGCGCACGCCCTCCCCTCCCGGAGCTGTCATGTCCCTGCCCTTCCCCGAGTACGACACCCTGGACGGGGTGGCGCTGGCCGATCTGGTGCGGCGCCGCGAGGTGACCGCCGCCGAGGTGACCGAGGCGGCGCTGGCACGCATCGCGACGCGCAACCCGGCGCTGAATGCCGTGGTGCGCCCGCTCCCCGAGCTGGCGCGCCAGATGGCGTCCTCCATCCCCGTCGACGCGCCGCTGGCGGGGGTGCCGCTGCTGGTGAAGGACCTCATGGCCACGATCGCCGGGGTCCCCACCAGCCACGGCACGCGCGCCCTGCAGCAGCTGGTTCCCGCGGCCGACTCCGAACTCATCGCCCGGTACCGCCGCGCGGGAGCGGTGTTCGTGGGAAAGGGGAACACGCCGGAGCTGGGGCTCACCCCCACCACGGAAAGCGCGGCGCTGGGCCCCGCGCGCAATCCCTGGGACCTGACCCGCACCACCGGCGGCTCCAGCGGCGGCGCGGGGGCGGCGGTGGCCGCGCGCATGGTGCCGGTGGCGCACGGCGGCGATGGAGGCGGCTCCCTCCGCATCCCCGCCGCGGCGTGCGGGGTGTTCGGCCTCAAGCCGTCGCGCGGGCGCACCCCCACGGGGCCGGTGCTGGGGGACGTGTGGCACGGCTTCGTGCAGGAGCATGTGCTGTCACGGTCGGTGCGTGATTCGGCGGCGTTCCTGGACGCCTCGGCGGGGATGGACCCCGGCGCACCGGTGGCGTGCCCCCCGCAGGCACGCCCGTACCTGGAGGAGGTCACCCGCGATCCCGGACCGCTGCGCATCGCCGTGACGGCGTCCCCCTTCTTCGGGCGCACGGTGCACCCCGATTGCGTGGCGGCGCTGGATGACGCGGCGGCGCTGCTTTCGGCGCTGGGCCATGAGGTGCGGCAGGACGCCCCCGTGCTGGACGGCGCGGGGCTGGCACGCGACTTCGTGACCGTGGTGGCGGTGGAGGCGCGGGGGGAGATCGACTTGCTGGGGGAGCAGCTCCGCCGCCCGCTGCGGCGCACGGAGCTGGAGCCGGCCACCTGGGCGCTGGCCACGGTGGGGGCGGCCATCCGCGGGGCCGACTACGTGGGCGCCGTGCGGCGGCTGCAGCAGGCCGCACGGACGGTGGGCGCCTTCTTCGAGACGGTGGACGTGCTGGTGACCCCCACACTGGCGCAGCCCCCCGTGCCCCTGGGGACGCTCAAGCCCACCGGGGTCGAGGAGGCGGCGCTCCGGGTGCTGGGGGCGCTGGGGCTGGGGCGCCTGATGCTGGCGGCGGGGCTGCTGGAGCAGACGGTGGACAAGGTGTACGCGTTCATCCCGCACACGCCGCTGTTCAACGTGACCGGGCAGCCGGCCATGTCGGTGCCGCTGTTCTGGAACGCGCAGGGGCTCCCCATCGGCACGCAGTGCGTGGCGCGCCTGGGGGAGGAGGACCTGCTGTTCCGGCTGGCGGGGCAGCTGGAGCGGGCGCGCCCGTGGGCAGATCGGCGCCCGCCCCTGCTGCGGTGACGCGCCTTACGGCGCCTTCCTGAGGGTGGCCCCCACCAGCCGCCCCACGGCGCCCAGCGTGGTCTGCGCGGCGTTCAGCCCCAGCCGGAAGTCGGCGTCGCTGAAGGTATCGTAGCGGTCCGAGGGCTGGTGCCAGTGCGGGTTCCACCCGCTGCCGGTGTGGATGCCGCGTTCGTTCTCGCGCAGCGAAATGGCAGGGACCAGGTCCTGGAAGGGGCCGGAGTCGGTGTTGGTCATGTGCGGCCCCACCTGCGCCGGGTAGTCGGTGGCGTACTTCTCGTTGGCCTGGTGGAACAGCCACGCCAGCTCCGCCGACGCCTTGGCCTGCTTGGCCGCCGACTGGAACTCGATGTTGACGTCGGCTTCGGGGCGCTGCACCGGGCTCATCGTGCCGTCGGGGCGCGGGGGCCCGTGGTCGAAGAGCATCATGTCATGCTGGATCATCCCCAGCCACCTGGGCTCGGGGTAGCGACCGGAGCCCCGGGGCTCCTCGACGCCCTGCCGCGCCTGCCGCTGTTCCACGTAGGCGCGGGCGCCGTTGAGCCCGGTCTCCTCGTTGTTGAACAGGATGAAGCGGATGGAGCGTTCCGTCTGCACGTCGGGGCTGCTGAAGACGCGGGCCAGCTCCATCACGAGGGCGGTGCCGGAGCCGTCGTCGTTGGCCCCCTCCCCCCAGCCGATGCCGTCCATGTGCGCGCCCACGATGTACATCTCGTCGGGGCGGGTGGTCCCCACCTTGGTGCACCACACCTGCTGCCGCTCGCCGTCCACGCTGGGCTCGGCGTTGAGCGCGCGCAGGCGGGCGTCTGGCTGCGCCAGCGAGTCGCTGTTCACGCCGGTGCGGGTGCGCACGCCGCGCGGACGGCCGCCCCCCTGCGTGGTGAGCGACGGCGCCGGCCGCGGCACCGCCGGACGCCCCTCGGCGGCGGGGGCGGCCATGCGCGGCGTGCCGCTGGTGTAGGTGTAGGTGAGGCGCTCCGTGGTGGTGCAGCCGTACCCTGTGAGCTGCGTCTCGATCCAGTCCAGCGCCGCACGGTTGCGCGACGTCCCCTGCCGGCGGTCGCCGAACTGCGTCAGCCCCTTGATGGTGGCCTTGTAGCGCTCCAGGTCGAGGCGCGCCACCATGAGCGCCACGGGGTCGGCGGAGTCGATCACCGCGCGCGGTGGCGGCAGCACGGGGCGCGTGGTGGACTGCGCCGGCAGCGCGAACGGCGCCAGCAGCGCGGCGGCGAGCGGGGCCAGCGTGGCAGGGCGGGAACGACGGCGCGAGGACATGGCGGAGGCGGGAAGGGGTCAGGCGGGGGTGGGCGCCGGCGCGGTCGCGGCCAGCCCCGGCAGCCGCCGGGCGAACTCGCGCTGCAACAGCCACCACGTGAGGGCGGCCTGCAGCGTGAGGGTGATCACCGAGGTCCACCACACGTGGGCCAGCTGGAACCCGGAGCGGGTGGAGAGCCACAGCACCGGCCCGGCAAAGGTGACCAGCCGGAGGGCGCTGCTCACCAGCGAGGGGATGGTGTTCCCCATCGCCTGGAACATCCCCGAGCAGGTGAACAGCAGCCCGGTGGCGGCGAAGTTCCACGACACCGTGCGCAGGAAGTCGGAGGCCACCGCCACCACGGGCGCCTCGGTGGTGATCCCCCGGATGAGCCAGTCGGGGCGCCACTGGCACAGCAGCGTGAGCGCCAGCATGAGCCCCGCGCCCACCCCGGCGGCCCACCGGAAGGTGGCGCGCACGCGCTCGGGGTGCCGCGCCCCCATGTTCTGCCCCGCCAGCGGCGCGGCGGCAAAGGACACCGCCATGGCCGGCAGGAAAATGGACTGCATCACCCGCGCGCCGATGCCGTACCCCGCCTGCGCCACGGGGCCGAAGCCGCGGATGGCGTAGTACACGATGCCGGTGAAGACGAACATCAGCGCGAACTCCACCCCCGGCGGCACCCCGATCTTGAGCAGGCGGGCCAGCACGGGCCACCGCGGGCGCAGCAGGGCGCGGTCAAAGCGCACCCCGGTGTCGAGCCGCAGGAAGAACCCCACCATCACCAGCAGCGCGCCGCCAATGGCCAGCGTGGTGGCCAGCCCCGCGCCAAAGGTCCCCAGCGGACGCCCCGTCCCCCAGCCCGCAATGAGCACGGGGGCGAACACGATGTTGAGCACCACCGACAGCATCTGCACCAGCATGCCGGGGCGCACCACGCCGGCCCCCCGCAGCGCGGAACTCATGGACACGAAGGCGAACTGCAGCGCCAGCCCCGGGAGGTAGCCGCGCAGGTAGGCCATGCCGGCCTCTCGAACCGCAGGGTCGGAGCCCACGGTGGCCAGGTAGCGCCCGCCCAGGGTGTACCCCAGCAGCAGCGTCAGCGCGCCGCACGCCAGCGCCCACGTGGTGCTCTGGTTGAACACCACCGAGGCATCGTCCAGATCCCGCCGCCCTACGGCATGGGCAATGAGCGCCATGGTCCCCACCGCCAGCACCTGGGTGAGCGCCATCACGATGAACTGCACGTTCCCCGCGGCGCTCACCCCCGCCACCGCGGCGTCCCCCAACCGCGCCACGAACCACAGGTCGATGAGGTAGTACGCCGTCTGGAACAGCATCCCCAGCATCATCGGCAGCGCCTGCCGCACCAGGTGCCGCGGGATGGAGCCGGTGGTGAGATCGCTCACGGTCCCGCCTGCGCCCGCCCGTCCACCCGCCCGTCCACCAGCCACTCCCAGATGACGCGCGAGCAGTCGGCGATGAGGGCGTTGCCGGCCTTGGTGTCGGCGATGCCGCGCGTGAGCACGGCAATGGCGTAGGGCGCCCGCCCCGGCGGGAACACCAGGCCGGCGTCATGCTGCGTAGCGGTGATCCACCCGGTCTTGTGGGCCACGCGCGTGCCCGGCGGGAGCCCGGCGGGGATCTCGTCGTTGAAGTGCTGCGCCTCCAAAATGGCCAGCATGTCCCGCGTGGACGCCGAGTCCGCCACGCGCCCCTCGGCCAGCGCGGCAAACAGCGCCACCAGGTCATTGGCGGTGGCGGTGTTGTTGAGGCCGGCCCGGTAGGCCAGGTCGTCCTCCACCCCGCGACGGACGATCATGGTGGTCCCCCCCCACGCGCGCACCTGCTGCGTGATGCGCACGGGGTCCAGCAGCTGGATGAGCGCGTTGGTGGCCAGGTTGCTGGAGTGGGTGATCATCCGCTCGGCCAGGGCGCGCACCGGCACGGGGGTGCCCACCCAGCTGTACACCAGGCTGTCGCTGTCCTCGGTGGCGTCCAGCGCGTACGCCGAGCCGTCCACGATGGAGGCAAAGCGGTTGGCCAGCGGGATCCGCTGGTCGGGGCGCAGGCGGCCGGCGCGGAACTCCTGGTACAGCGCCAGCAGCACGGGCACCTTCATGGTGCTGGCCGCGTGGTACACGCTGTCCCCGCGCAGCGACAGGCGCTGCCCGGAGGCCAGGTCGTGCACGGCAACAGCCACCTGCGCCCCGGGGTGCCGCGCGATGCGGGCAGCCAGCAGGGCCTCCACCGCCGCGACCGCGGTCCCTCGCGCCACGGGGGCGGCAGGCGGCGCCGGAGGGGGAGCGGGACGGGACGCCCCGGGGCGACACGCCGCCGCCAGCAGGAACAGAACCACAGGGAGGAGGCGCGGGGAGGGCATGCGGGAATCCTCGCACCGACGCGGCGGGGGCGCAAATGGCGACCACGGCCCGAGGCCCCATCGCACGCCCGGCGCCTTGCCGGCCGTCGCGCGGGGTGAAGTATTCCCGGGATGCGCTCCCCCTTCCTTCGCCTCGCGCTCGGGCTGGCCGCCGGCGCGGTGCTGGCCGCCTGCGGCAAGCCCGCGGACACCCGCCCGGTGATCGGGCTGGTCACCAAGACCGACAACAACCCCTTCTTCGTGAAGATGCGCGAAGGCGCCGAGCAGGCGGCCACGGCGGGCGGCGCGCGGCTGGTGGCCGCTGCGGGGCGGAACGACGGGGACAACGCCGGCCAGGTGACGGCCATCGAGAATCTCGTGGCGGCGGGGGCCCGGGCCATCCTCATCTCCCCCTCCGACGCCAAGGCCATTGTGCCCGCGGTGCGCAAGGCCCGCGAGGCGGGGGTGCTGGTGATTGCGGTGGACTCCCCCACGGATCCGGTGGACGCCGCCGACGCGCTGTTCGCCACCGACAACTACCGCGCCGGCGAACTGATCGGGCGCTATGTCCGGCAGCGGCTGGGGGCCACCCCGGCGCGCATCGCCACGCTGGACCTGCTCCCGGGGCATCCCGTGGGGGCGCAGCGGCACAACGGCTTCCTCAAGGGCTACGGGCTCCCCACCAATCCGCGGGAGAGCAACGAACTGGCCGAGCCCCCGGGCGTGGTGTGCATGGTGGACGCGCTGGGCGACCAGGGGCGCGGCCAGGCGGCCATGGAGACGTGCCTGCAGAAGCATCCGGACCTCAACGTGGTCTACACCATCAACGAGCCCACCGCCGCGGGCGCGCGCACCGCGCTGGAGCGCGCAGGGCGGGCCAAGGACGTGATCCTGGTGTCAGTGGATGGCGGCTGCCGAGGGGTGCAGGCCATTGCGGACGGGCGCCTGGATGCCACCGCCCAGCAGTACCCGCTGGCCATGGCGGAGTTGGGGGTGCGGGCGGCGCTCACCGCCATCGGCGGCGGCGCGCGCCCCACCGGCTACGTGGACACGGGGGTCGCGCTCATCACCGCGCGCCCCGACAGTGCGCTGGCCAGCGTGGGCGCGGCGGACGCGCTCACGCGGTGTTGGGGCGAGCGGTGACCACCGGGGCGCTCGGCGTGCCGGCGGGGACGGGCACGCCGTGGCTGTCCCGAGTAGGTCCACTGGTGGCGTTGCTGGTGGCGTGCGCGTTCTTCGCCACCCAGTCCCCCCGCTTCCTGGCGGCGGGCAACTTCTCCCTCATCCTGCAGCAGGTGATGGTGGTGGGGGTGCTGGCCATCGGGCAGACGCTGGTGATTGTCACGGCGGGGATCGACCTGGCATGCGGCATGGTGATGGCGCTGGGCGCGGTGACGATGAGCCTCCTGGCCACGCAGGCCGGGGTGCCGGCGCCCGTGGCGATCGGCGGAGGCGTGGCGCTCACCACCGGCATCGGCGCCGTCAACGGCCTGCTCGTGACACGGCTGGCGCTCCCCCCCTTCATCGTCACGCTGGGGACGATGAACGTGGCCTTCGCGCTCACGCAGCTGGTGACGCGCTCGCAGAGCGTGACCGGGCTCCCCGACGCACTCACGTGGCTGGGGACCACGGTGCCCGTGGCGGGGGTGCCGGTGGCGCTGGGGACGGTGGGGATGCTGGGCGCCTACGGCGTGGCGTGGCTGCTGCTGCGGGAGACCGCCGCTGGGCGCCACCTGTACGCCGTGGGGAGCCACCAGGACGCCGCGCGACTGGCCGGCATCGACACCGACCGGGTGCTGCTGGGGGCCTACACCCTCTCGGGGTTCTGCGCGGGGGTGGCGGGGCTGCTCGCGGTGGCGCGCACCGGCGTGGGAGACCCGCAGGCCGGGCAGACGGAAAACCTGGACACCGTCACCGCGGTCGTGCTGGGGGGGACCAGCCTCTTCGGCGGGCGCGGCGTGGTGCTGGGGACGCTGGTGGGCGCCCTCATCGTGGGAGTGTTCCGCAACGGCCTCACGCTCATGGGCGTGTCGTCGGTGTACCAGGTGCTCGTCACCGGCGTGCTGGTGATTCTGGCGGTGGCCACCGACCAGTGGTCGCGGCGGCGCGGGTGATGACGGCGATGCCGGACGCCCCGGGGGAGGCGCGCGTGGTGCTGGAGGCGCGCGGGCTGTCCAAGCGCTTCGGGTCGGTGACGGCGCTGGACGGCTGCGACCTGGAGGCGCGCGCGGGGGAGATCCTCGCGGTCATCGGCGACAATGGCGCGGGGAAGTCGTCGCTAATCAAGGCGCTGTCGGGGGCGCTGCTCCCCGACGCGGGGACCATCCAGCTGGACGGCCTGCCGGTGCGCTTCCGTCACCCTCGCGATGCGCGCGCGGCGGGGATCGAAACGGTGTATCAGGAGCTGGCGCTCGCGCCGTCGCTCACCATCGCCGAGAACCTCTTCCTGGGGCGTGAGCTGCGACGCGGCGGCCTGGCCGGGCGGCTCTTGCGGCTGCTGGACCGTCCCCGGATGGTGCGCGAGGCGGCGGCGCACCTGGAGGTGCTGGGGGTGGCGGTGCGCTCGCCGGTGCAGACGGTGGACACGCTGTCGGGCGGTCAGCGCCAGGGGATCGCCGTGGCGCGCAGCGCGGCCTTTGCGCGGCATGTGGTGATCCTCGACGAACCCACCGCCGCGCTGGGGGTGCGCGAGAGCGCCCATGTCCTGGACCTCATCCGTCGCGTGCGCGACCGCGGGCTGGCGGTGATCCTCATCAGCCACAACATGCCCCATGTGTTTGACCTGGCCGACCGGGTGCACATCCAGCGGCTGGGGCGGCGCATCCTGTTCTGTCCCACCGGACGCCTCACCCCGGCCGATGCGGTGGCCGTGATGACGGGCGCCACCGTCCCCGACGCCCCGTGAGGGCGCGTTCCCTTCCTCCCTCCCCGTTCCCCATGTCGCGACTCCCGTCTTCCTGGCGTGTGGCCGTGCCGCACCCCGTCGCCCTGCTGTCGGCCGTGCTGCTCCCCGCCGCGCTGGGCGCCCAGTCGTCGGCGGCCATGCCGCCCGTGAATGACCGCCCCAATCCCTACCAGACGCTGACGGGGTGGGCCAGACTCCCCGAGGGGCGCAGCTGGGGTTCCACCAGCGCGGTGGACATCGACAAGGACGGGAAGCACATCTGGGTGGCCGAGCGGTGCGGTGCGAACAGCTGTGCGCAGAGCGCGCTGCCGTCGGTGCTGAAGTTCGACCCCAGCGGCCGGATGGTCGCCTCCTTCGGGGCGGGGCTGATCCAGTCACCGCACGGCATCCACGTGGACCGCGACGGCAACGTGTGGGTGACCGATTGCAGCTGCACCGGCGGCACGCCCCCGATCGACCCCACCGCGCCCCCCGCGCCGCCCAGGGGGCACCAGATCTTCAAGTTCAGCCCCGACGGGACGCTGCTGATGACGCTGGGGCGCGCCGGGGGCGGGCGTGACACGGCGTGGTTCTGGCAGCCGAACGATGTGGTCACCGCCCCCAACGGCGACATCTTCGTGGCGGAGGGGCACTCGTCGCGCGCCGGGGCCATCGCCCGCGTGCTCAAGTTCGACCGCACGGGGAAGCTGCTCAAGACCTTCGGGCAGTTCGGGAAGGGCCCCACCGACATGGACCAGCCGCACGCGCTGGCTTTTGACAGCAAGGGGCGCCTGTTCGTGGGGGACCGCGGCAACGACCGGATCCAGATCTACGACCAGGAGGGGACGCTGCTGGACACCTGGTACCAGTTCAGCCGCCCCAGCGGGATCTACATTGACCGGCAGGACCGGATCTACGTGGCCGACTCGGAGTCGGGGTCGGTGGCGCCGGCGCACAAGCCGTGGCTGCGCGGCATCCGCATCGGCAGTGCCAAGGACGGCACGGTGACGGGGTTCATCCCCGACCCGGACGTGGCCAACCCGAGCACGAGCAGCGCCGAAGGGGTGGCGGTGGACGCGGCGGGGAACGTGTACGGGGCCGAAGTGGGGCAGAAGGCGCTGAAGAAGTACGTGCGGAAGTAGGGACGGGAGAGACGCGAAACGCCCCGGGATGG
This sequence comes from Gemmatimonas sp., assembly GCA_044352305.1. Taxonomy (GTDB): domain Bacteria; phylum Gemmatimonadota; class Gemmatimonadetes; order Gemmatimonadales; family Gemmatimonadaceae; genus Gemmatimonas. The sequence goes on along the minus strand of JBILED010000004.1, from coordinate 6,055 downwards.
CCATCGCCATCCCGGGGCGTCGCGTCTCTCCCCCGCAGCCGCCCTACTTCCTCGGCAGCGCCATCGCCACCAGGCTCGTGTTCTCCTCCGCGCCCGTGGCGAACACGATGTACTGCCGCCCCTTGTGCTGGAACGTCATCGGCGCCGCCGTGGTCTTGGCCGGGATCTCCACCTTGCCCACCTGCTTCCCCGTGGCCTTGTCCAGCGCGTACAGCGCCGGGGCCTCGCCGGGGAGTCCGCCGCTGCGCCCGGTGCCGTAGATCACCAGCGTCTTCGTCGTCATCGCCTGCGCCTGGCCACGCCCGGGGAGCGGGGGGAGCGTGACCCCCGCGAACAGCGGATCGCGGCTGGTCTGGCGGATGAAGCCCGCGTTGGGGGTCCACCAGGCCTTGTCCCCGGTGCTCAGGTCATAGGCCGTGATGCCGCCGAACTGCTTGGGCTTCACGATCGAGATGCCGCCGATCATCGACCCCGAGGCGCGCCCGGCAAAGCCCACGTTCTCGGGCTTCTGGTACCCCGCGGGGGTGGGGAGCGCGCCCAGCAGCCCGCAGTTGCTGGCGGGGGAGCTGTAGTCGAACTCCGAGCAGGGATCCTTGAGCAGCGTCGCCGTGCTCAGGCCGGAAATGGACGCCACGAAGATGCGCCCCGTCTCCGGGTCGATGGTGGCGCCGCCGTCGATGTTCACCCCGCCGCTGGCGCCCGGCGCATACCACGCGCACTTGTAGCCCGAGCTGTCGCGCCCGTCGGCCGCGGCCGGCGGAATGTAGTACGGCCCCATGCGGCAGCGGCGCGCCAGCACCAGCGCCGAATCGCGGATGGCGGGCGTGTAGTCGATCAGGTCCGACTCCAGGAGCCCCTGCTGCGTGTAGGGCGCGGGCTTGCTGGGGATCGGCTGCGTGGGCGAGGCCTGCTCCCCCGGCACGCCGCTGGCCAGCACCTTGGTCTCCGGCATCGGCCAGATGGGCTGCCCCGTCACCCGGTCGAAGACGTACAGCCACCCCTGCTTCGTGGGCTGCGCGATGATCTTGCGCGGCTTCCCGTCGATGGTGACGTCCATGACGTTGGGCGCCATCGGCGTGTCGTAGTCCCAGATGTCGTGGTGCACCATCTGGAAGTGCCACCGGCGCTTGCCGGTCTTCGCGTCCAGCGCCACCAGGCTGTTGCCGTAGAGGTTGTCCCCCGGCCGGTGCCCGCCGTACTCGTCCATCAGCGGCATCCCCACCGGGATGTAGACCAGCCCCAGCGCCTCGTCCGCCGCGTACGGCGCCCAGGCATCGGTCTTCCCGACGCCCTTGGTCCCCTGCTTCGAGCCGTTCTTCCAGGTCTCCGCCCCGAACTCCCCGGGCTGCGGCACCAGGTTGAACTTCCACAGCAGCCGGCCGGTGCGGATGTCGAAGCCGCGGATCGTGCCCGGAGGATTGGAGGCGCGGATGGGGTAGTAGCCGTGGATCGACGAATTGCCCACCACCAGCACATTCCCCACCACCATCGCCGGGGAGCTGGCGGCGATCTGCCCCAGGATCCCCACCGTGCCGTCGGCACCCGTCTTCTTCACCGGGTCCCACCGCTCGCCCGGACGCGCCTGCCGGTACGGCGCCGCATCGGAGATGATCAGCGGCCCCGAATCATCCACCGCCAGCGGGACCATGGGATACCCCAGCCCCTCCATCAGGTCCACGACGCCGCTCTTCCCGAACAGCGGGTCGGGGCGCCCCGTCTTCGCGTCCAGCGACACCAGGTGATAGCCGGGGGTCACCAGCAGCACGCGCTCCACGCGCCCGTCGGTCCAGTACGACAGCCCGCGGCCGGCAAACTGCCGCGGCGCCTTCTGCCAGCGGATCCCCTCGTTCAGGCGGTACATCCACAGCGTCTCCCCCGTCTCCGGGTCCAGCGCCGCCGCCACGCGGCGCGTGGACGCCACGGTGAACAGCCGGCCATTGGCATAGAGCGGGGTGGTGCGGTAGTACTCGTCCTTCCCGAAGGCCCCTCCCTTCCACTCCCACTGCACGGCCAGCGAGTCGAAGTTGGCGGCCGTCACCTGGGCCAGCGGCGAGTAGCGCGTGCTCCACTGGTCGGCGCCCCAGTGGCGCCACTCGCCATACGCATTGCCGCGCACCAGCGGCGATCCGGGCTGCGCCACCGTGCGAGCCCCGACGAGCACCGCGGCCCCGAGGGCGGCGGTGGCCGAAAGGGCGGTGAGGGGGCGGAACCATCGGCGCCTTGCGAGCTCCTGTCGGGTCATCGGCTCTCCACTGCAGCAGAGGGAAGGGGGTGAGCCCCCGTCGCGCGGAGCGTACGGGGGCGGGGACGGACGGGGCCCATCGCCATCGGTCCCGCGGGGGATCGGCTGTCGGTGGGGACGGCTTCGATGCGAACCGCCTTGAGCCGGGCGGGATCGGCCTCCAGCGGCGCGCGCCCGGCGGGCATGCCGTTGAGGCGCAGGATGTACGCCACCAGCCAGACGTATTCGTCCTCGGTGAGGCTGCCCGGGGCGGCCTTGGGCATCATCTGGCTGACGTAGTCGTACAGGTCGAACAGCGGGCGCCCGAACCATTTGTTCTCGAACGCGGCTCCCATGTGGGTGGCGGTGGTGTGGCACCCCAGGCAGTTGCCGTTGAACACCTGCCGGCCCTTGGTGGCCTGGTCGGCGGTGTACACCCCTTGGCGCGTGCTGGTGGGGCCCTGCGCCTGCGCCAAGGACGGCGCCCCCGCCAGCAGTGCGCCACCACCCGCCGCCAGCCACCAGAGCAGCGTCGGCGCGGATGCGGCGGCCATGGCACCCGCGTGGGGCCGCGTGCCCAGCTCCCCGTCGGTCGTGCGCGCCGGTGCGGCGGCCAGCCGCCGCATCAGCCCCGCCATCGCCCAGTACAGCGCCACCAGCAGCAACCCGCCCATGACGGCCCGCAGCGCCCCCTGCAGGAACGCGGCGTCCACCACCGGCCAGGCCATGGGGTAGGTGCGCACCACCGCCCACCGGTCGGTCATCCAGTGCCAGGCCGTGTGCGCCACCAGGGCGGAGAGCACCACGAGCCCCGCGCGCTCGGGGACCACCGGGCCCAGCAGCCGGTTGAGGAGCGGCACCGCCACCGCCACCGCCGCCACCTGCGCCAGCTCAAGCCCCACGTTGAACGCCGCCAGCGCCGTCACCAGGTGCCCGCCGGCAAACTGCAGGCCGTCGCCCAGCGCTGACGCGAAGCCGAAGCCATGCACCAGCCCGAAGCCGAAGGCCAGCTGCCACCGCGCCTCCAGGCGCGGGCCCACGACATTCTCCAGCGCCGTGTACACGATGCTCGCGGCGATGAGCGCCTCCACCAGCGGCGGGAACCAGAGCGCGTCGGGGGCATACCCCAGCGCCGCGGCGGCCAGCGTGACCGAGTGGGCCAGCGTGAAGGCCGTGACGATCCCCACCAGCGGGCGCAGGCGCCGTAACGGGGCCACCAGGCACAACAGGAACAGCAGGTGGTCGAGCCCCCCGACCAAGTGCTCCATCCCCCACGGCACGAAGCGCCACGCCGCCTGCCACCAGCTGGGGTCCAGGCGCACCGCCCCGGGGTCGCCCGTGAAGGTGAAGGGGCGCTCCCCGCCAGTGGGGGGGCGGTAGAGCAGCGCCGTGACCGTCTCCACCCCCAGGTGGCTCCAGCGCGGATCCACCACCAGATCCGTCACCGGAGCGGCCAAGGGCCACTCCAGCAGGACATCCAGCATCACCTGGGGCGCGGGGATCTCCACCGTGTCGGCAAGCGACGGCGCACCCAGGTGGGCCAGCGCCGTCTCCCACGCGGCAAAGGCGCCGTCGGACGGAAGCGACGCCCGCACCGCCGCCACCCGCGGTGCCCCCAGGTCGCGCGCACCGTCGCGCACCGCGATCCCGCCCGCCACCCACAGCTGCGCCGCCTCGCGCAGCGCCGGCGCGGCGCGCGGCATGTCCAGCGCCCCCTGCCCCCGCAACGGGAAGCTGACGTCGCGCATGGCTTCCAGCGGCACGCGCACCAGCAGCCGCAGCCGCGTCGCCTCCTGCTGCAGGAACGCGCGCACCAGCAGGCGCCGTGGCACCTCATGGGCGCGGGCCGCCCCCGGCCAGCCCACCGCCAACGCCAGCAGCACCCCCAGCCCCAGCAGGCGGGCCGCGAGCACACGGGATATCCGGGGACGAAGAAGTCTGGACAGGATCGGCACGGGACGTAGCTTCGGGCAAGCTGCACGCGAGCGGCGGGCGAACGGCAGGCAACCGATCAGCGAGCGCCACGCACACGGCACGCGAATTCGATGGCGGGACAGGGGGCGGACGCACGTCCGCCGACGATGTCCCGTCGCGAAGCGAACATATCACCCGGTCCGGCATCCCGCACCCATGGGCGGAACCGGCCTCAACCAACGGGAGCGTTGTGATGGCGTGGACGCAAGCAACGAGACGGTGGGTAGCGCTGGGCGCGGCCTTGGCCGTCGTGGTCGCGGCGCAGCAGGGGCTGCAGGCCGCCGACCGCCAGCAGGTCACGGCCCCGCGCTTCGCCGTGGATCCCCTCTGGCCCAAGCCGCTCCCCAACCACTGGATCCTGGGGTCGGTCATCGGCGTGGGGGTGGACAGCCGCGACCACGTGTTCATCATCCATCGCGGCGACTCCACGCTCAACCAGCGCACCGAGGCCGGCGCCGACGCCACGCCCCCCATCGGCGAGTGCTGCCGCTCGGCGCCCCCGATCCTGGAGTTCGACCCCGCGGGGAACCTCGTGAAGGCGTGGGGGGGACCGGGCGCCGGCTACCAGTGGCCCGCCTCCAACCACGGGATCACCCTCGACGACAAGGACAACGTGTGGATCGGCGGCAATGGCCCGCGCGACTCGCACATCCTCAAGTTCTCGCACGACGGGCAGTTCCTCGCCCAGTTCGGCACCCCCAACCAGGGGGTGGCCAGCACGGACAGCACCCACTTCGGCCGGGTGGCCAAGATCGCCTTCGACGCCCCCCGCGGCGAGGCGTACCTGGCCGACGGCTACGGCAACAAGCGCGTGGCGGTCATCGACATGGGCACCGGCAAGGTGAAGCGCTTCTGGGGCGCCTACGGCAACACCCCCGATGACACCCGCCTCCCCCCCTACGACCCCTCCGCGCCGCCGGCGCAGCAGTTCCGCAACCCGGTGCACTGCGCCGACCCGGCCACCGACGGGCTGGTGTACGTCTGCGACCGCCCCAACAACCGCATCCAGGTGTTCCAGCGCGACGGCAAGTTCGTGAAGGAGGTGCGGATTGCCCCCCTCACCCGCGGTGACGGCGCCGTGTGGGACATCGCCTTCTCGCGCGACCCGGCGCAGAAGTACCTGTACCTCGCCGACGGCAAGAACGAGAAGGTCTACGTGATGGACCGGCAGTCGCTGGAGGTGCTCACCAGCTTCGGCGACGGCGGGCGGCAGCCCGGGCAGTTCTTCGCTGTGCACAGCATCGCCACCGACAGCAAGGGCAACATCTACACCACCGAGACCTACGAGGGGAAGCGGCTGCAGAAGTTCCGCTACCTCGGCACCGGGAGCGTGAAGCGCGGGCACCAGGGCGTCCCCTGGCCCACGACCGCCGCGCCGGCGGGACGGCGCTAACCGCGCCGCGCAGCGCCGCGTGGTGACGAGGCCCCCGCCGGCTGTGCCGGCGGGGGCCTCGCTGCGCTCCCCCCGCTGGACGGCCGCGCAGGCGGCCATCACGCACAGATCAGGGGATGATCCCCTGGCACTCGATCTCCACCTTGGCCCCCGGCACCACCAGCGCCGCCACCACCACGGTGGAGCGGGCCGGCGGATTGCTGGGGAAGAACTTGGTGTACGCCTGGTTCATCCCCTGGAAGTCCTTCACGTCGGTCAGGAACACCGTGCACTTGGTGGCGTTGGCCAGCGTGGTGCCGGCGGCCTTGAACACCTTCTCGGTGTTCTCCAGGGCACGCGCAGTCTGCCCGCCGATGGTGGTGTCCCCCGGCGCCGTCCCCAGCTGCCCCGACGCCCACAGCTGGTTCCCCACGCGGATCCCCGGCGTCAGCGTGGCCGAGATGCGCTGCCCCTCGCCCACCACCGTC
>JBILED010000145.1:0-7003 GCA_044352305.1 Gemmatimonas sp. | reverse complement strand
GATCGGGTTGCTCGTCGCCTACTCGGCGGGGCTCGCGCTCCCCTTCCTGCTCAGCGCCCTCGCGCTGGAGCGGTTCCTCGGGGTGTTCCAGCGGCTGCGTCCGCACATGGGGCGCCTGCACCGGGTGGCCGGGGGGCTGCTGGTGCTGCTGGGCATCCTCATGTTCACCGGCTGGTTCGAACGACTGGCCGCGTACCTGCAGCCGTTCACGCCGGAGTTCCTGGTGGAGCGGTTGTAGCGGTCGTCGGGGCCGGCGCCGTGGGTTCCAGCGTCGCCAGCAGCAGTTGGCGTCGCCACAGCGCGGCGTAGCGCCCCCCCTGCGCCACCAGCGCCTCGTGGGTCCCGGCTTCCGCCACGCGCCCGTCGTCGAGCACCAGGATCTGGTCGCAGTGGCGCACCGTGCCCAGCCGATGGGCCGCCATCAGCACGGTGCTCCCCGCCAGCCGGTCGCGCAGCGCCGTGAGGATGGCGGCCTCCGTTCGCGTGTCCACGGCGGAGAGGGCATCGTCCAGCAGCAGGACGGACGGAGTGCGCGCCAGCGCCCGGGCCAGGGTCGCGCGCTGCTTCTGTCCCCCGGACAGGTTGATCCCCCGCTCACCCAGCCGGGTGTCCAACCCGTCGGGGAGCTGCGCCACGAACGCCTCGAGCTGCGCCGTGGCCAGCGCCTCGCGCACCACCGGATCGTCGGGGGCGTGGCCGCTGCCGTACGCCACGTTGTGTCCCAGCGTCTCGCTGAACAGCAGCGCCTCCTGCGGCACCAGCCCGACGGCGCGCCGCACCGCCGTCAGGGGAAGCGACGGGAGCGCAACCCCGTCAACCAGCACCTCGCCCTCCTGCGGGTCGAACAGCCGCGCGACGAGCTCCAGCAGCGTGCTCTTTCCGGCACCGGTGGCACCGACGATCCCCAGGGAGCCGCCGGCCGGCACCTGGAACGACACCTCGCGCAGCACCCAGCGCGGCGCGTCGCCCTCGGCGGTGGGGTAGTGAAACGACACCCCCCGGAAGGTGACGGCACGCCCCCGCACGGGGCGGTCTGACGACGGGGACGACCAGGCGCCCGTGCCCGTGTCGCGCACCGACGCGGGGGTGCCGTCGAGCAGCTCCAGCACCCGTCCCATGGACGCCGCACCGCGCTGGAACAGGTTGGTGGTCCACCCCAGGGCGATGAGCGGCCAGGTCAGCATGGCCAGATAGATGCCGAAGGCCACGAAGCCGCCAACCGAGAGCTCCCCCCGCATGAGCACGCCCCCCCCCACCCACAGCGTGATGGCGCTCCCCAACCCGGCGAGCAGGGCGAACCCCGGGTTCATGATGCCGTTGAGGCGGGCCAGGCGCAGCGCCGCCCCCAGATAGGCCTCCCCCACCGCGTCGAAGCGCCGCGCCTCGGCCGACTCCTGCCGGTAGGCGCGCACCACCCGCACGCCGGCCAGGTTCTCCTGCGCACGCGTGGTGAGGTCGCTGAAGTGCGATTGCGCCTGCTCGAAGCGGTCATGCACCCGGCGTCCCAGGCGCAGCATGAGCACCGGCAATCCCGCCATCGGCAGCAGCGCGGCCGCCGTGAGCCCCGGGTGCAACTGCAGCATCATGGCCAGAGCGAACAACCCGCCGGCGACGGTATTCACCAGGTACATCAGCGCCGGGCCGGCCGCCATGCGTACCGCCCCCAGGTCGTTGGTGAGGCGCGCCATCAGGTCGCCGGTGCGCCAGCGCGCCAGCCAGGCCGCATCCATCCGGGTGAGCGCGCCAAAGAGGTCGCGGCGCAGGTCGGTCTCGATGCGGCGGCTGACGCCGTTGAGCACCTGCCGCATCAGGAAGCGCAACGCACCGGCCACCACCGCCAGCGCCACCATGCCCGCGCCAATCCCCCAGAGCGGGCGGCTGTGCCCCGTGCGGACCAGCGTGTCGAGCCCCTCCTTTAGCAGCGCCGGCACCTGCGCGCTGAGCCACGCCGAGGCCACCACGGCCGTCAGGCCAAGTGCAACCTGGGCACGGTACGGGTGGTAGTAGGGGAGGAGACGGCGCAGCACGCGGCGGGACGGGGCCCGAGTGGCACCGCCATTGCGTGGTGGTCGTTGATCCGTCGGCGCGCGCCCCGGTGCCGTCATGGCGACCGTCCTCCGCACGCGCGTCGGCTCCCCGTCGGCGTCATCCCCGCCTCAGCCCCGCGTCATCCATGCCTCATCCAGGAGCTTCCATGCCGCAATATACCGGACCCCGCGCGCGCCCTGTCCTTGCCTGGGTGCTGCGCCTCACGGTGGGGGGGGGGCTCGGGGTGGCGCTGGCCGCGTGCGGCGGCCAGCCCGAGGTGGCCGCCACGGACTCGACGCCAGTGACGCCGCGCGATGTGGCCCTGCTGGGGCCGGACTCCGCCGTGCAGCCCCAGCTGGCGGACGTTCCGGTTGCCGCCCCTGCTGCCGCACCCGTTCCCGCTCCGCCGCCGCCCGCGCCCCGACCCGCGCCGGCCAGGCCGCCCGTTCGGCCGGCCCCGCGGCCCGCCACGGCCAGCGTCCCCGCCCCCGCCCCCGTCCCGACCCCGGGGACGGGCCAGACCGCCGGCAAAGCCGCAGCCCCCGACTCGCTCATCCCCCTCTCCGCCACCCTCCCGGTGGGGACCGCCCTGCGCTTCACCGCCGCGCGCCAGCAGTGCACCAACACGCTGCGCACCGGGGATCGCCTCACCGCGGCGCTGGCGACCGCCGTGCCCGTCGGGAACGGCATCGCGCTGCCTGCGGGAGCCACGGGGGTGTTCGAGGTGACCGAGGCGCGCACCGCCACCTCATCCGGAGATTCCACCGCCCTGCAGCTGCGCCTGGTGGCGGTGCAAACGGGCGGCAAGTCCTTCGCGATCAATGCCACCACGCAGGAGGCGGCCATCGTCCGGGTGCGCAGCGCCTCCAAGGGGGAGGACCTCCGCAAGGTGGCCGGGGGCGCGCTGGCCGGCGCCATCGCCGGCAGGCTGCTGGGGAAGGGCACGCGCAGCACGGTGGTGGGCGCGGCGGCCGGCGCGGCGGCCGGCACCGCCGCTGCCGCGGCCACCGGCAACTTCGACAGCTGCCTCCAGGAAGGCGGGACCGTCACCGTCCGTTTGGAGGCCCCGCTCACGGTGTTCGCGCCCGCGGTGCACTAGCCGCGCCCACCCCCGCCGCGGCCGTCAGTAGCCGACCGCACCGCCGCTCCGCCGGGGTTCGGGCATCCCCTCCCAGCCGCCGCGGACGCGCATGATGGCGTTCACGTTCACCAGCGCGCGCAGACGGCGCATTCCGTGCCCCATGCGCGCCAGCGAATCCAGCACCGCCGGGCGCATCCCGCCGTCCTCGTAGGTGAGCGAGTCGGGGAGCGCCTGGTGGTGGATGCGCGGCGCGCGCATGGCGTCGGCCAGCGTCATCCGGTGCTCCAGCACGTTCAGGATCACCTGGCTGGTGCCGGTGATGATCGTCGGGCCCCCGGCCGCCCCCACCACCAGCAGCACCTGCCCCAGCGAATCGAGCACGATGGTGGGGGACATGGCGCTCAGCATCCGCTTCCCCGGCTGGATGGCGTTCTGCTCTCCCTGCACCAGCCCGAACATGTTGGGCATCCCCGGCTGCGCCGCGAAGTCGTCCATCTCGTCGTTGAGCATGAAGCCGGCGCCCCGCACCCACACCCCCGAGCCCCACGAGTTGTTCAGCGTGGTGGTGGTGGCCACCGCGTTGCCCTGGGCGTCCACCACCGAGTAGTGCGTGGTGTGCTCCGGCTCGCGCGCGGCCGCCTCCATGCGCGGCGCCAGGTCGCGGGTGGCGGTGGCGCGCAGCGGGTCGATGGTGGCCCGCAGGCGCCCCGCGTAGGCCGGGCTGGTGAGCTGCGCCAGCGGCACCGCCACGAAGGCGGGATCGCCCAGCTTGGCGTTGCGGTCGATGAAGGCCCGCTGGTAGGCGCTCCCCACCAGATGGAACCAGGCAGCGCTCCCGTACGGAGGGAGCACCGGGTCGTGCGCCAGGATGTTGAGCGCCTCCGCCATGGTCACCCCCCCGGACGACGAGGGGGGCATGGCCAGCAGCCCGTACTGTCGGAAGCGGGTGCGGATGGGGGTGCGCCAGACGGGGGTGTACCGGGCCAGGTCGTCGCGCGTGATGATGCCGCCGCCGCGCGTCATCTCGCCCACCAGCGAGTCGGCCACCCACCCCCGGTAGAACGCCGCCGGGCCGCGCGCGGCAATGGCCTCCAGCGTGCGCGCCAGGTCGGGTTGCACCAGCCGCTCCCCCGCTTCCAGCGGCACGCCAGAGGGGAAGTACGGGGTGCTGGGGTGGAACCGGTTCACCAGCGCGCGCGCGCGCCCGATGGAGCCGGCCAGCGCGGTGTCCACCACGAAGCCGTCGCGCGCCAGCCGGATGGCCGGCTGCAGCACCTGCGCCAGGGACATGGTGCCGTGCCGCTCCAGCAGCGCCGACAGCCCCGCCACCGCCCCGGGGACGCCGGAGGCCAGGTGTCCCACCACGCTCTTGTCGGTGAGCTTGCCGCTGGCGTCGAGGTACATGTTGCGCGTGGCGGCCAGCGGCGCGATCTCCCGGTAGTCCAGCGCTGCGGAGCGCCCGTCGGCCATCTGCACCACCGTGTAGCCGCCCCCGCCGATGTTGCCGGCCTCGGGCCAGGTGACCGCCAGCGCGAAGCCCAGCGCCACCGCCGCGTCCACGGCGTTGCCGCCGGCCCGCAGAATCTCCACGGCCGCCGCGCTGGCCTCGGGGCTGTTGCTCACCGCCATCGCCTGCGGGGCAAAGGCCGCATTCGCCCCCGCCGGGAGCCGCCACCCCTCGGGGAAGCGCGGGGCCATGCGCGCGGGGATGGCCGGATCGCCCGGCGGGCGCCCGGTCCCGCGGCGCCCGGGCGTGCCAGCCCCCGGGCGCGCGAAGCAACCCGCGGCCAGGGTGGTCACGAGCAGGGCCGCGCCAACAGCGGGGCGCAGGGCAGGGCGCACACGCGCCGGGGTGGGTCGGAACGGAAGCATGAGGCGGAGGGAGGCGAGGGCCGGCACGGCGGGACGACCGGGCGACTGCGCGACCGGCTCCTCCCCTAGGTTGCCCCGGCGCGCGTCCTCGATCAAGATGCCGAGGCTCCCCGGTTCTCCCTCCCCGCGTCTCGTTCCCGCCATGCGCGATCCCCGCGTCACCGAGCAGCGCAACCCGCGCACCGTCGACATCGACCTCGCCGATCCCCTGGGCATCGTGGACCTCGTGCTGGCGGAGGATCGCGGGGTGGTGGAGGCGGTGGCTTCGCAGCGCGAGGAGATCGCGCAGGGGATCGCGCTGGTGGAGGGGGCGTTTCGTTCCGGGGGACGCCTGCTGTACATCGGCGCCGGCACGTCCGGGCGCCTGGGGGTGCTGGATGCCAGCGAGTGCCCCCCCACCTTCGGGACCGATCCGCGCCTGGTGGTGGGAATCATCGCCGGCGGGGACGTGGCGTTGCGCACCCCGGTGGAGGGGGCGGAGGACGATCCGGCCGGCGGGGCGGCGGCGATGGCGGCGCACGCCGTGGGGGAGGGCGACGTGGTGTGCGGCATCGCGGCCTCGGGGACCACGCCCTACGTGCGCGGTGCGCTGGAGGCGGCGCGCGCCCGCGGCGCCCGCACCATCCTGCTGGCCTGCTCGCCTCCGCCCGACACCATGCGCGCGCACGCCGACCTCTGCATCGTCCCGGTCACCGGCCCCGAAGTGCTCACCGGTTCCACCCGCCTCAAGGCGGGGACCGCCACCAAGCTGGTGTGCAACCTGCTCACCACGGGGGCCATGATCCGCATCGGCAAGAGCCACGGCAACCTCATGGTCGACCTCCTGGCCACCAACGCCAAGCTGCAGGACCGCGCGGAGCGGATCGTGGCGGAGGTGGCGTCGGTGCCGCGCGAGGAGGCGCGCGCGCTGCTGGCGGCGGCGGGGGGGCGGGTCAAGCGCGCGCTGGTGATGCAGGCGCTGGGCGGCTCGGCCGACGCGGCGCAGGCGGCGCTGGACGAGGCGGGGGGCGTGGTGCGCCGCGTGCTGCCGCCGCCGCCGCCGGTGGCATGACATCCGCGGCGGGGGGCGTCCCCTCCGAGGCCGTATGCGTGGGGCTGATGTCGGGGACCTCCCTGGATGGCATCAGCGCCGCCGTGGTGCGCCTGGGGGATGGGCCCGACGGCCGCGTGACCTGCGACCTGCTGGCGTTCCGGCCGTCGGCGTACACGCCGGCCCAGCGGGTGCGGCTGGAGGGGGCGCTGCGCGCGGGGAGTGCGGCCGACTATTGCGCGCTCCACGCCGACCTGGGGGACTGGTTCGCCGAGGCGGCGCTGGCCGCGATGGCGGAGGCCGGGGTGCGCCCGGGGGAGGTGGCGGTGGTGGCGTCACACGGGCAGACGGTGTGGCACGCGCCGCCGCACGGCACCTGGCAGCTGGGGGACGCGGCGCGGCTGGCCGAGCGGACGGGGTGCGCGGTGGTGGCGGATTTCCGCACGCGCGACGTGGCCGCCGGCGGGGAGGGGGCGCCACTGGTCCCCATGGCCGACCTCCTGCTGTTCGCCCGGGAGGACGGGTGGCGCGCGCTGCAGAACATCGGCGGCATTGGCAACGTCACCGTGGTGCCGCCCTGGCCGCGGGGCTCGGCGGCCCCCGATTCGGTGCGTGCCTTCGACACCGGTCCCGGTGTCGTGGTGGTGGACAGCGTGGTGCGCGCGCTGGTACCGGGGCTGCCGTACGACCGCGATGGCGCCCTGGCCCTGGCCGGCCGGGTCCTCCCGGAGGTCGTGGCGGAGGCCATGGCTGCCCCCTTCTTCTCGGCGGTGCCTCCCAAGAGCACCGGGCGCGAGTGGTTCACCCCGGAGTACGTGGCGGGCTTCGTGGCCGACTGCCAGGCGGCCGGCGGCACGACCGCCGACGTGGTGGCCACGGCCACGGCCTTCACGGCGCACAGCATCGCCGACCAGTACGCGCGCTTTCTGCCGCCCGGGGTGGCCGAGGTGCTCCTCTCCGGGGGCGGCGCGCGCAATCCGGCGCTGGTCCGC
>JBILED010000144.1:0-7047 GCA_044352305.1 Gemmatimonas sp. | reverse complement strand
AGGTGCTCCGCCCCCTCGCCGTCGCGGGCCAGCAGCTCGGTCATCCGCGTGCACCCCGCCACCAGCGCCGCGCGAAACGCCGCCACATCCACCGGCCCCGCCAGCCCGTTGGCCAGGATGGCGCAGGTGTCCGACGTGCTGGTGTCCGTGTCCACCGACAGGCGGTTGAACGACGCCCCCACCGCCTCGCGCAGCAGTGCGTCCAGCACCGGCGCCTCCAGCGCGGCGTCGGTGAAGATGTACGCCAGCATCGTCGCCATGTTCGGCTCGATCATCCCCGACCCCTTGGCCACCCAGGTGATCACCGCGTCCCCCACCGACGCGGAGAGCGCCTTGGGGTGGGTGTCGGTGGTCATGATCCCCTCCGCCCCCACCAGCGGGTCGTCCTGCAGGTCGCCGGCCATCCCCACGATGCCGCGCTCGATCTTTTCGATGGGGAGCGGCACGCCGATGACCCCCGTGGAGCTCACCAGGACGCGATCGGCGGCAATCCCCAGTTCGGCGGCCGCCGCAGCGGCCATGCGCCGCGCACGGGCCACCCCCTCCGCCCCGGTGGCCACGTTGCTCACCTTGCTGTTGGCCACCACCGCCTGCAGGCGGCCGGCGCGGAGCGTCTCCCGGCCCAGAATGATGGGCGCCCCGGGGAAGTGATTGCGGGTGAACACCGCCGCCGCCTGCGCTTCTACCGTGGAGGTGAACAGGGTGAGGTCGCGCGCGGCGGGCTTGAGGCCGACATTGCGGCTGGCGCAACGGAACCCGCGCGGGAAGACGGGGCGTTCATGGAACTGATGGGTGGTGGCCATCCGCCAAAACTCGCCATTCCGGGCTGGGCATGCCAGTAGACGGCACGTCACACGGGGGGGAGTAGCGGAACCGTGCTCATCCGCGCGAAATTAGGGATGAAATTGGGACGAAAACCGGCACGCACCTTCCTTCCCTCCCCCCGCCCGTGCCCACGCAACCCACACTCCGGCCATTCGACGTAGCGGTCGCGCTCCGTTTGGCCTTGGTCCCCGAGGAACGCTACGAGCCGCTGGCCGGGGCGATGGCCACCAGCACCAGCGCGGTGCATCGCGCGGTCGGCAGGCTGCGGCAGGCGGCGGTATGTCGTCCGGGGTCCCGCACGGTGCGCGCGTCGGCGCTCCTGGAGTTCCTGCGGCACGGATTGCGGTACGCGTTCCCTCCCGTGCTGGGGGGCGAGCGCGCCGGGGTCCCAACCGCTGGCGCCCATGCGGCGCTCTTGGCCCTGGCAGGGGACGACCCGGCGGTGCGGCTGGTGTGGCCCCTGGAGGGAGGCGCGACCAACGGCCGCACCCTGGTGCCGCTCTTCGCGGCGGCCACCAAGGTGGCCGACCGGGATCCGCGGGTGCACGCGCTGCTGGCCGCGACCGACCTGCTGCGGGTGGGGACCCCGTCGCAATGCGACCGGGTGCTGGCGTGGCTCGCGCCACAGCTGGGCGGCTAGCCCGGGGCACGAGGGAAACCCGGGGCGGAAAGAGCACCACGGGCCGCCCTTTTTGGGCGGCCCGTGGTCTTTCAATCAATGCAGTCACTCACGATGGCCAAGTGGCCGGACGGCCCGGCGCGCCCCAATGGCGGGATGCGGTGCGAGGAGGGACTCGCGACATGGGGACAATGTCCCACCAACCGTCAAAACCCCGTGAAACCCCACGGAGATGGCGTGAACCCCGCCATTGCGAGGGATGGACGCCACCAAACCGGGGGTGAACCGCACGGCGCGGGGCGCCCCCGCGGAGGCTGACAGGGACGGGCTACTCGGCAGCAAGGGGCCACTCAACTCCGCAGGCCGCCTGCCGACAATAGGGCAGACCAGGGATTGGTGCACCGGCACGGGACACGATGACGTGCGTGCCGCAGCCGTGACGGGTTTCGCCCGCCGCGGCATGTTGTGCGTTCGCGGGCCTTCGCACTATTGGGTCGTGCCACCATCCCTGAGTCTGCAAACCGCATCCGCCAAGCGTGGGGGAACCCCCTCCGCCGCCGCGCGTCTCCAGCTGACCAAGGGCAACTTGGAGAAGCTAGGCGGCGGTGCAGGGCCGTCGGCGTCCAAGCGCGCTCAGGCAACGCCCGCTCCTGGGGGTCCCACAGGGCTTCCCCCCGCGGCCGCGCGTCCCATCCCCACGCAGGCGCGCGCCGTTCCTCCCGCCGCCGCGGCCCGCGCGGCCAAATCCCTTCCGCGCGGGGCGGCCGCTGCGGCCGCGGTGCGCCCGCGGGGCGAGCGCAAGGCGCGGTCGATGGTGATGGGGGCCGTGTTTGCCTTCGTGGTCACCGGGGGCACGGTGGCCGCCATGAACTACCAAGGATCGGTGGCGGAGGGGCGCAGCATCGCCGCGCTGCAGGCCACGTTGCAGGTGGTGCACAACGAACAGGCCAACTTTCGCCTCGTCAACCAGCGGTTTGCCAGCTGGCCGGAGCTGGAGGCCGGGGGGGCCAAGCTGGCGCCCACCCAGAAGGTCCTCCAGTCCAACGCCTCCTCGTCGCACTGGTTCATGTCGGTGTTTGACCGGGAAACCGGGGCGGTCTGTTCGCAAACCGGGGAACTGTTTGACGAGGAACCCGGAGAACGCCGACCCAGCTGCCGCCCCCGCGACGGGTAGCGCTCGCGCCAGCGGCCGTGACCCGGACGCTGGTCCTGCGCGTGGCCGCGCGCTAGATCCGAGGCTATGCCTCGTCCTCCTCGGTTCTACCGTCCCGGCTCTTGTCGGCCGTCCTGCCCGGCGACGCGGTGCTTCCCGGTGCCGGCGCGCACCACCGTGCTGGCGCCGGCGCTTGCCGCCTTGGCCATACTGGCGGCCGTGGTGCCCGTGGCAGCCCAAGCCCGCCCCGCTGCCGCATCGCGCCCCGTCGACTCCCTGCCGGCGCAGGACTCCGCGCGCCGCCTCGTGGGGGTCCAGGTCACCGTCACCCGGGACGCCCCTCGCGCCGCCCTGGAGCTCCCCTTTGCCATCACGCGCACGCTCCCCGAGCGGGAGCGGCCGGCCATCCGCCGTGCCGGCGTGGGGGATCTGCTCTTCGGCGTTCCCGGCGTGCAGGTGCAGGATCGGGGCAACCCGTCGCAGGATCCCCGGATCGCGGTGCGCGGCTTTGGCGCCCGGTCGGCGTTCGGGGTGCGCGGCGTGAAAGTGGTGCGCGACGGCGTTCCCGTCACGCTCCCCGACGGGCAGACTCCCGTGGACTGGATCGATCTGGAGTCGGTGGATCGGGTGGAGGTGGTACGTGGCACCGCGGCGGCCCTGTATGGCAACGCGGCCGGCGGTGTGGTGGAGCTGCACAGCGCTCCCATCCCGGATCGCCCGCTGGCGGTGGGGCTGCGCGGCTGGGACGCGGGCGGGGTGCGGCGCCAGGTCGTCCAGCTGGGCGGACAGGGTGGCCCGGTGGGGTGGCAGGGGGGGGTGACCCGCACCGGGGGCGATGGCCCGCGTGATTGGTCCCGGCTGGACGCCACGCACCTGTCGCTGCGGCTGGCCGGTACGCTGGGGGGGACGCGGCTGGAGCTCCTGGGGAGTGGCTACGAGGGGGCGCGCGCCGAGAACCCCGGGGCGCTGACGGCGGCGGAGCTGGCGGCCACCCCGGGGCGCGCGGACTCCCTCAACGTGGTGCGCGGGTCGCGCAAGGAGGCGGCGCAGCGTCAGGTGGCGGTGCGCGCTGCGCGCGGCAGCGGAGCGCGTCTGGCGGAAGCCACCCTGTTCGCCGGCACGCGAACCCTCCTGAATCCGCTCCCCTTTGCCATCGTCACGGTGGATCGCCGCGTGGCGGGCGGGTCGCTGCGCGGCAGCTGGCGCACCACGCGCACCGGGTGGCCGCTGCGCCTGGGGGGCGGGATCGATGCGCAGTGGCAGGATGACGATCGCCTGAACGACGAGAACTGCATCGAGCAGCTGCGCGCCACCGTCCCCTCGGCCCGGTGCCCGGTGGTTGGGGTGGAGGCGGGGGCGCGGCGGCTGGCGCAGCGCGAGCGGGTGGACGGCGTGGGGGTGTTCGCGCGAGGGGAGGTGGAGGCGCCGCACCACCTGTTCGTCAGCACCGCCGTGCGTCATGACCGCGTGGGCTTTCGCGTGGACGACCGCTTCCTCACGGCCACCAACGCCGACGACTCCGGGGTGCGACGGCTGGGGGCGGTGAGCCCCATGCTGGGGGTGGCCTGGCGCCCGCGCCCCGCATGGTCGGCCTACCTCAACCTGGCATCCGCGTTCGAGACCCCCACCATCACCGAGCTCACCAACCAGGTGGATGGCACCGCGGGGCTCAACCGCGCGCTGCAGCCGCAGCGCACGCGCACCACGGAAGTGGGGACGCAGGGAGTGCTGCTGGGTCGGGTGGCGGTGCAGCTGGCGGCCTTTCACGCCGTGGCGCAGGACGAGCTGGTGCCCTTTGACGTGCCCAACCAGCCCGGGCGCCGCGCCTTCCGCAACGCGGGGGCCACGCGCCGCCGCGGCGTGGAAGGCGCCGTGCAGGGGGCGTTTCCCTGGGGGAGCGCGGGGGTGGCCTACACCCACTCCGCGTTCCGCTTCACCACCTACCAGGTGGGGAGTGCCAACCTGGCGGGCGCGCGCATCCCCGGTGTCCCGGCGCACTGGCTGCAGGGGCACGTCACCGCGCGGCGCGGGGCGGCCTTCGGCACGGTGGAGCTCACCGCCGCCTCGTCGATGACCGCCACCGATGCGGGGACCGTGACGGCGGCCGGCTATGCCGTGTGGACCGTGCGGGCGGGAGGGGACGGCCTGGCGGTGGGCGGGCTGCGCCTCTCCCCGGTGGCCGGCGTGGAGAACCTCTTCGACCGCCGCCATGCGGGAAGCGTGGTGGTGAACGCCACGCGCGGCCGCTTCTTCGAGCCGGGGCCGGTGCGGCGCGTCACCCTGGCCGTGCGATTGGCCGCGGAGTGACGCGCCCCCCGGGTCGGCTCAGTACGGACGCAGGGTGAAGGGGAGCCGCGCGTAGACCCCCCGCGGATCGTCAAAGCGCAGCAGCACCGACAGCTCGCGGGTGACCGACCGCAGCAGCGCCCGCGTGGGGCCCGTGCCCGCCAGCAGCGGCGCCAGCGCCGATGCGGGGTCCTGCGCCCCCACCATCGCCGCCAGCGGCTCGGGTTCGCGCTCCAACAGCTCCATCAGCCGCTCGGTGGCGTTCTTCACGCGCGGATACTCACGCACCGCGTACCCCCGTTCCAGCTTGGCCAGCCCGGCCGCGCTGGCGATGGCCGCCTCCAGCCCCCCCAGCGAGTCCACCAGCCCCAGGCGGTGCGCCGCCTCCCCCGACCACACCCGCCCCTCGGCCAGCGCCGCCACCGAGTCGCGCGAGAGCCGGCGCGCCTTGGCCACGCGGGCCAGGAACGCGTCGTACACCGCGTCGGTCCCCTTCTGCAGCACCGCCAGCTCGGCGGCGGTGCGCGGCCGCGACAGCGACATCAGGTCGGCCAGCCGCGCCGTCTTCACCGTGTCAAAGCTCACCCCGTTCCGGTTGGCCAGCTGCTGCACGTTGGGGATCAGCGCAAACACGCCGATGGAGCCGGTGATGGTGTTGGGATGCGCGAAGATCCGCGACGCCGCCGTGCTGATCCAGTAGCCGCCGCTGGCGGCCACGGTGCCCATGGACACCACCAGCGGCCGCTCCTTGGCCAGCAGCCCCAGCTCCCGCTGGATCTGCTCGGAGGCCACGGCGCTCCCCCCGGGGCTGTTCACCCGCAGCACCACCGCCTTCACCTTCCGGTCGTCGCGCAGGCGGCGCAGCGTGCGGGCCAGCGACGCCCCTCCCACCTCGCCGGCGCCCCCGATGCCGTCCACGATGTCCCCCTCGGCGTACACCACCGCCACCGTCTCGTCCCGCCGCGGCGACGGGGCCTCGGCCGCAAGGGCCCGCGCGTAGTCCTCCAGGGTGACCTGCGGCAGCGTCTCGGCCTCCAGCACGTCGGCCAGCCGCGCGTCGCGCGCGCTGTCGGCCCGGCTCTTCCGCGCCCGCCCCGTGTCGGAGACCCCGCGCAGCTCCGTCAGCAGCTCATCGTAGTACGCCACGCGGTCCACCAGCCGGGCCGCCCGCGCCGCCTCGGGGAGCAGCAGCCCGGCCGTGTCGGCCAGCGCCTGCAGCACCACGGTGTCCACCCCGCGGCTTTCGGCGATCCCCCGCTTCACCTCCCCCCACAGGTCCCCCAGGTACTGCGCCGTCTGCTGGCGGTTCTCCGGGCTCATGTCGCGCCGCGTGAACGGCTCCACCGCCGCCTTGAAGCGCCCCACCCGGCTCACCTGAATCCCCACCCCCACCTTCTCCAGCAGCCCGGTGAAGAACACCGGCTCGGCGGCCAGCCCCGGCAGCTGCACCATGCCGAACGGGTCCACGGTGATCGACGAGGCCGCCGACGTCACGTACAGGTCGCTGGGCCCGGGGCTCACCAGGTAGGCGTGCACCGGCTTCTTGGCCGCGCGCAGTTCGGCCAGCGCGGCACGCACCTCCCGCAGCGCGGCAAAGCCGCTCTGATAGCCGTCGCCCCCCACGGTGCCGCGCAGCAGCACCGCATGGATCCGGTCGTCCGTGGCCGCCTTGCGCAGCGCCTGCACCGCGGCCCGCAGCGACAACGCCTCGGTGCCGCCCCCCAGCGCGTCGTCCAGCACCGACGGGCGGTCGTCCCGGGCGGGGGAGTCGCTGAGCGGCTGCCCGAGGTCCACCAGCAGGATGGCGCCATCGGGCACCGACGGGCCTTTCCCCTGGCCGGCGGTGGCGGCCAGGCCGACCAGCAGCAGCAGCCCCCCCACGATGCACAGGGCGATGGTGACCAGGTTCGCGGTGAGCGCGGTGAAGAACGCCTTCATGCAGGGCTCCGGGACGGGGAAAGGGTTGCTGGGCCTACGATGCCCGGCGGGGCGGGGTTTCTCAAGCCGCCGCCGCCGGCCTGTCGGGAAAAAACATGACGCTGGCGTCATGATTCCTCTTGCCGGGCGCAGCGGCGGCGCCTAGCGTCAAGGGACCGGTTCCCGCGTTCCGTCCCCCTGGCGTCCTCCGGAGGAGGTCCCATGCCCGCCTTTCGCGTTCCCCTCG
>JBILED010000143.1:0-7057 GCA_044352305.1 Gemmatimonas sp. | reverse complement strand
AGCCGCGCGTCCTCCAAACTGCTGCACGGCGGGCTGCGCTACCTGGAGAACCGCGAGTTCCGGCTGGTGCGCGAGGCGCTCCGCGAGCGGGACGCGTGGCTGGCGCGGGCGCCGCAGGCGGCGCGCCCCATCCGGTTGGCGTACCCCATCTACAAGAGCGGCCGGCGTCCGCGGTGGATGGTGGGGGCGGGGATGCGGCTGTACGACCTGCTGGCGGGGCGCACCAGCCACCTGCCGCCGGCCGCGTGGCACGACGCGGCGGCGCTGCGCGCGCAGGATCCGCGGCTGCGCGCCGACGGGCTTCGCGGCGGGTACCTGTTTTCCGACGGCCTCATGGACGACCACGCGCTGGGGCTGTGGGTGGCCCAGCAGGCGGTGGCGGCGGGGGTGACCATCCGCGAGCACACGCCGGTGGACGCCGTGGACACCGCCGGCGGGGTGACCGTGCGGGGGGAGCGCGTGCCGTACGACCGCGTGGTGAACGTGGCCGGTCCGTGGGCCGCGGCGCTGCTGGAGCGCAGCGGTGTGCGCGCGCGGCACCGGCTGGACCTCGTGCGCGGCAGCCATGTGGTGCTGGCCGCTCCCTGCGTGCAGCCGTACCTGCTGGAGGTCCCCCATGAGCGGCGGGTGTTCTTCGTGCTGCCGTGGCAGGGACGCACGCTGGTGGGCACCACCGAGGTGCGCCAGCGGCTGGACGAGCCCATCGTGTGCAGCGCGGGGGAGGAGGCGTATCTCCTGCGCGCCTACCGGCACTACTTCCCCGAGGCCACGCCCGAGGTCGTCGACCGCTTCGCCGGCGTGCGCCCGCTGCTCTACAGCGCCGCCAACCCGACCCGTGCCACCCGGGAATACGCCATTGAGCGCGACGGACAGCTCATCTCGGTGCTCGGCGGCAAATGGACCACCGCCATGGCACTGGCCGACAAGGTGGCCCACGCACTGGAGTGACCCCGGACCTGTGCCTGTTCAACGTGGGTGCCTGGCCCTGACCTCTCCTGCCTGAGGCAGCCTGAGGCAGCCTGAGGCAGCCTGAGACGCCAAGAGACGCCAAGAGACGCCAAGAGGCCGAGCTCCCCGTCGCACCCACGGGCGCTTCAGCCGTGCGCCTCCCCCAGCAACTCGTCCACCGTGGCCGCCACGCCCGTGCGCCAGTGGGGCGGTGTGAATTGCAGCGCCTCCCAGGTGGCGTGGCAGTTCAGCACCGCCACGGTGGGGCGCGGCGCCGGTCGCGAGACCTCGCTCCCGGGCACCGGCAGCACGACGCCCAGCGCGTCCGGCCCGGTGTCGCCGCGTGCCAGCAGCCGCTCGCGCACGGCGCACGCCACGTCGTACCAGCTGGCGACGCCCGCGTCGGTGGCGTGCACGATCCCCGCCACCGGCGACGCGCCGTCCATCGCCGCCAGCACCCCGTCCACCACGCGGGCCAGCGTGGCCGCGCGGGTGGGGGTGCCCACCTGATCGTCCACCACCCGCATGGTGGCTCCCTCGCGCAGGCGACGCACCGCGGTGGCCACGAAGTTGGGGGGGGTGCGGCTGTGCACCCACGCCGTGCGCAGCACCACCGCGGCCGGGTGCGCCGCCAGCACCGCCATCTCTCCCTCGCGCTTGGTGCGTCCGTACACGCTGAGCGGATTGGTGGGGGCCTGCGGGGCGTACGGGGCGCCCCCGCGTCCGTCAAAGACGTAGTCGGTGGACAGCTGCACCAGCCGTGCTCCCATCTTCGCCGCCACCTCGGCCAACACCCCCGGCGACTCGGCGTTCACCACGCGTGCGCGCGCCGGCTCCCCTTCGGCGTCGTCCACCCGCGTGTACGCCGCGCAGTTCACCACCGCCGACGGCCGCATGGCGCGCACCGCGTCGGCCAGCGGCGCGGGGTGCTCCAGCGACAGCTCGCGTGAGGTGGGCGCCAGCACCTCCCACGGTGCGCGCGTGTGCTGCCACCGGGCCTGCAGCGCGCGCCCCACCTGTCCGGTGCCCCCCAGCAGCAGGATGCGCCGCGTGGTGGTCACGGCGTCGCCACGGTGACGCCGGGGAGGACGGTGGGGGTCAGGGGCATACCGAGTGGGTGGGAGGCAAGCCGGCGGGGCGGGGAACGAGGCGGCGGGCGGGGTGGACCCGTCGAACGGCGATCCCCCAAGCCGTCACCGTTGGCGGTGGGGGCCAAGGTGCCGCGTGGCGCAGAACACGGGCACACAACGTGGTGCGTCCGAAACTATTGCGTGCCGATCTCGCCTGCACCATCGCGTCTTCACCGCCATGCCACGCAAGGCCCCCACCCCCACTCGGCTCGGCACCGGCGTGCCCGATCGGCCCACCATCGCTCGGGGTGCTGCAACACGCTGTGCGGCAGAAGGTGGCAGGCCAGAGGTTTCGCGGCCGGGGCCCCGCCCCCGAAGCCCCGTCATCGCGCGCCAGATGCTCCCAGACCCACTCCCGAAGCGCGGGCCGCGGCCCGATGGCGGCTTCGACAAGCCCGGCCTCCAGCGCCAGCGCCGCCCACGCACGCCCTTTGGCGAGGATCGAACCGTCGGTCGAGAGGCCGCCCGCTAGCTCTCGTGCACGTACCACCGCACCGTCTCGCGCAGCCCCGACTCCAGCGTGTGCTGTGGCCGGAACCCCAGCCGCGCCGCAATCCGTGCGGGGGCGATCGCGTAGCGCCGGTCGTGCCCGGGGCGGTCGGTGACAAAGGTGACCAGCGTGTCGCACCGTGCCCCCCGCGCCGCGGGGCAGTCGGGGAACCGCGCGGCCAGCCCCGGATCCGCCGCAAACGCCTCGTCCACCAGCGCACACAGCTGCCGCACCAGCGCCAGGTTCACCACCTCCGCCCGGCCGCCGATCACGAACCCCTCCCCCGCCACATCCCCCAGCACGATGGCCTCGATGGCCGCGCAATGGTCGCGCACGTGCAGCCAGTCGCGCACCTGCTGCCCGTCGCCGTACACCGGCAGCGGCTTCCCTCGCAGCGCGTGCGTGACCATGAGCGGGATCAGCTTTTCCGCAAACTGCCAGGGCCCGTAGTTGTTGGAGCACCAGCTGACCGTGGCCGGCAGGCCGTGCGTGTGCAGGGCCGCTCGCACCAGCAGGTCGCTCCCCGCCTTGCTGGCCGAATAGGGGGAGTTGGGCGCGTACGGGGTGGCCTCGGTGAAGGGCGGGTCGGCGGGCCCCAGCGCGCCAAACACCTCGTCGGTGCTCACATGGTGGAAGCGCACGCCGTCCCGCCACGCACCGTCCGCCCGCCACGCCGCGCGGCAGGCGTCCAGCAGCACCTGCGTCCCCAGCACGTTGGTGCGCACGAACGCCATCGGGTCGGCAATGCTGCGGTCCACATGCGACTCCGCCGCGAAGTGCACCACCGTGTCCACCCCGTGCTCGGCCAGCAGCCGCGCCACCAGCGCCCCGTCGAGGATGTCGCCATGCACGAAGGTGATCGCCCCGCGCGTCTCCAGCGGCGCCAGCAGCGCGCGGCGCCCCGCGTAGGTGAGCGCGTCCAGCACCACCACGCGGTCGGCGGGGTGCGCCGCCACCCAGTGGTGCACGAAATGGGCGCCGATGAAGCCCGCCCCCCCGGTGACCAGCAACGACCGGGTCCGCTCCGTCACGACGCCATCCCGCGCCGTCGGCAAGCTCATGCGAGCCCCCCGGCCGGATCCCACGCCGGCGCCGCCGCATCCCGCGGCGACAGCATCGGGGGCACCCCGGGCGGCAACGGCCACGTGATCCCCACCGCGGGGCTGTCCCACGCCAGCGCCCGCTCGCTCCCCGGGTGGTACACCCCGGTGCACTTGTAGACCACGTCGGCCCCCTCGCTGAGCACCAGGAATCCGTGCGCACACCCCGGTGGCACCCACAGCGCCCGCCCATCGCCGGCCTCCAGGGTGACCCCTGCCCAGCGCCCGTAGCTGGGGCTGTCGGGACGCACATCCACCGCCACGTCGAAGATGACCCCCGTCACGGGACGCACGAGCTTCCCCTGCGCGTGCGGGTCCACCTGCAGGTGCAGCCCGCGGAGCGTGTGCCGGGCCGACCTGCTGTGGTTGTCCTGCACGAACGCGGTGGGGAGCCCCAGCGCCGCGAACTTCTCCGCATGAAACAGCTCGGTGAAAAAGCCCCGCCCGTCACCGAACACCGGCGCGGCCACCACCAGCACGCCCTCCACCGCGGTGGGTTGCGCCTCCACCCCGCCCACGCTCACGGCTCCTCGGCGGCCAGGCGCTGCAGGTACGCGCCGTAGCTGCTCTTCCCCAGCGCGCCCCCCAGGCGGGCCAGCTGGTCCCGGTCAATGAACCCCATCCGCCAGGCCACCTCCTCGGGCGCGCCGATCTTGAGCCCCTGGCGCTCTTCCACCACCCGCACGAACTCCCCCGCCTGCAGCAGCGTCTCGGGGGTCCCCGTGTCCAGCCACGCGGCGCCGCGCCCCAGCGGCTCCACGCGCAGCTGCCCGCGCTCCAGATATGTGCGGTTCACGTCGGTGATCTCCAGCTCGCCCCGCGCCGAGGGCGCCAGGGTGGCGGCGATCTCCACCACCTGGGGGTCGTAGAAGTACAGCCCGGTGACCGCCAGATGTGAGGTGGGGCGCGCGGGCTTCTCCTCGATCGCCGTGGCGCGACCGTCGGGGCCCAGCGTCACCACGCCGTAGGCCTCCGGGTTGGCCACGCGGTGGGCAAACACCGTGGCTCCGTCCGGCTCCGCGCTCACTCGCTGCAGCGCGCCCGCCAGCGCCTGCCCGTAGAAGAGGTTGTCCCCCAGCACCAGCGCGCTGGGGCGGCCGTCAATGAAGGTCCGCCCCAGCCGGAAGGCATCGGCCAGCCCCACCGGATGCGGCTGCACCGCGTAGCGCAGCGTCATCCCCCAGGCGCTCCCGTCCCCCAGCAGCGCGCTGAACGCCTCCTGGTCGCGCGGGGTGGTGATCACCAGCACCTCGCGAATGCCGGCCAGCATCAGCGTGGTGAGGGGGTAATACACCATCGGCTTGTCGTACACCGGCAGCAGCTGCTTGCTCACCACCCGGGTGAGGGGGTGCAGCCGGGTGCCGGCGCCCCCGGCCAACAGGAGCCCCACGCGGCCGGAAGTGGAGGACGCATTGGCGGTCATGGGGGGGAAACATCACCCCTGCAGAACCCGCCGCCAAGGGCGGCGGCGGGACCAGTTGCCAGACCGGAACGGATCGTTGAGAATGGGGGAGCCTGTGGGCACCGCGGTACGCCGGGGCCCCCGGGACCGCCCTCCCACCCCCAGCCATGCGGCCGTCCATCCTGTACCTGTCGTACGACGGCATGCTGGAACCCCTGGGACAGTCGCAGGTGCTGCGCTATCTCGAGGGGCTGGCGGGCACGCATGCCATTCACCTGGTGAGTTTCGAGAAGCCCGAAGACTGGCGCCGGCCGGGAGAGGCGGCCGCGATGGGCGCACGCCTGCGCACGGCGGGGATCCGCTGGCACCCCCTGCGCTACCACCGCACCCCCTCGGCGCTGGCCACCGCCTGGGACATCGCCCGCGGGACGCTGTTGGCCGTGTGGCTGGCCTGGCGGCACCGCGTGCAGGTGGTGCACGCGCGGAGCTACGTGGCGGCCGTGATGGCGCTGGCAGTCCGGCGCCTGACGCGCGCGCGCTTCCTGTTCGACATGCGGGGCTTCTGGGCCGACGAGCGGGTGGACGGCGGACTCTGGCCGGCGGGCGGGCGCCTGTATCGCGCGGCCAAGCGCTTCGAGCGCACCTTCCTGCTGCGCGCCGACTGCATCGTGTCGCTCACCCACGCCGGGGTGCGGGCCATGCAGGGGTTTCCCTACCTGCGCGGTGTGCCGCGGCGCTTCGAGGTGATCCCCACCTGCGCCGACCTGGACCGCTTCCGGCTGGCCGACCCCGGGGCCTCCGCGGTCGCGGGGCACCGGCCGTTCACGGTGGGGTACGTGGGGTCGGTTGGCCTCTGGTACCTGTTTGACGAGACCGTGCGCTGCCTG
Source organism: Gemmatimonas sp. (assembly GCA_044352305.1). GTDB lineage: Bacteria > Gemmatimonadota > Gemmatimonadetes > Gemmatimonadales > Gemmatimonadaceae > Gemmatimonas. The sequence goes on along the minus strand of JBILED010000143.1, from coordinate 1,100 downwards.
GCGCTGCTGCGGGAGCAGCGCCCGGAGGCGCGCCTGCTGGTGCTCAACCGGGGCGAGCACGCGTTCATCCGCCACCGGCTGGCGGCCGGGGGCATTCCCCCGGACAGTGTCGAGCTGCGCGCGGCCGACCAGGCCGAGGTGGCGCAGGCCATGCGGGAGATGGACGCCACGGTGTTCTTCATCACGCCCGCCTTCTCCAAGACCGCGTCGGCGCCCACGCGGCTGGGGGAGTTCCTGGGGTGCGGGGTGCCCTGCCTGGGGAACGCCGGGGTGGGGGACATGGCGGCCATCCTGCGGGACGAGCGGGTGGGGGTCGCGCTGGAGCGCTTCGACGACGCCAGCCTGCGCCAGGGGATCGACCAGCTGCTGGCGCTGGCCGCCGATCCGGGGATCCGGGCCCGGTGCCGGCGGGCCGCCGAGCGGCACTTCGCGCTGGAGGAGGGGGTGCGGCGGTACGCCGCGATCTACCGGTCGCTGGTGGAGGCCGGATCGTGACCGGCGGGCGCCCCGCCGACCGCCCTGCCGCGGCAGGGCGCGACGTCCTGCTGTTCTCGTCAATCGACTGGTCCCGGAACTGGCAGGTGCACCAGCAGCTGGCCACCTCGCTGGTGGAGTCGGGGCACCGGGTGTTGTTCATCGAGAACACCGGCGTGCGCGCGCCGCGTGCCACCGCCAGCGACTTCACCCGCATGCGGGCGCGGCTGCGCAACTGGCTCCGGAGCATCAGGGGATTCGTGGACGTCCGGGAGCAGCTGACCGTGTGTTCCCTGCTCGTCCTCCCGTTCCCGTATCTCCGGCCGGCCATCGCCGCGAATCGCTGGTGGGTGACGCACACCATACGGCGCTGGATGGAGGCCAACCGGTTCCGCGACCCGCTGGTGATCTCGTTCCTCCCCACGCCACTGGTGCAGGGGGTGATCGACGCGCTGGACCCGGTGGCGGTGCTCTACTACTGCGCCGATGACATGGCCGGCGGCTCGGCGGGCGCCCGGCCGCTGCGGGCGCACGAGGAGCGGTTCTTCGCGCGGGCCGACGCGGTGCTGTGCACGTCGCACGCCCTGGCGGAGCGGGCCCGGCGCACCAGCCGGCGGGTGCGCCTC
>JBILED010000032.1:0-20497 GCA_044352305.1 Gemmatimonas sp. | reverse complement strand
GGCAGGCGCGCGCCGGCGACCGTCTGGAGGTGATGGCCGGCGGCGGCGTGCGAGCCGACCACGCGCGCGCGCTGGTGCACACCGGGGGGCTGCGCGCCCTCCATGCCCGCGGCACCGATCCCGCCATCATCCGGGACCTGGTGCAGGCGCTGGCCTGACGTTCCCCCTTTCCCGATCGCGCCCATGACGCTTCGCCGTTCCCCTCGCTTCCCGTGGTGGCCCCTGGCGGCGCTCGTGGCGGCGCCCGTGGCGCCGGACGCCTCGCCCCGTGCGTTCGTCGCCCCCCTCGCGGCACAGGGGGCGCCCGCCCCGCTGCCCCTCGCTCCGGACGCGGCGCGCTACGCCATCATCCCCCGTCCTGCCGTGCTCACCCCGCGCGAGGGGCACTACCAGCTCTCCGCGCGCACCGTGGTCCACGCCGATCCGGCCTTCCGCGCCGTGGCACGCCGCTTCGCGCGCGAGGTGGCCAATCCCACCGGCTTGGAGCTGGCGGTGCGACCGCTGGCGGACGGCGCCGGCGGGATCGTGCTGCGCCGCGATGCGGCGCTCCCCGCCGAGGGGTACCGGCTGGACGTGTCGCCCCGGGGGGTGGTGATTCGCGCGAGTGCGGCCGCCGGGGCGTTCTACGCCCTGGAGACGGTGAAGCAGCTGCTGCCGCCCGCCGTCTATCGCGACGCCCCCGCCGGCGAGGTGGTGTGGCGGGTGCCGGCGGTGCGCATCGAGGACGCGCCGCGCTTCGCCTGGCGCGGCGCGCACCTGGACGCGGGCCGGCACTTCATGCCCAAGGAGTTCGTCAAGAAGTACGTCGACCTGCTGGCGCGGCACAAGATGAACCGCTTTCACTGGCACCTCACCGAGGACCAGGGGTGGCGTCTGGAGATCCGGAAGTACCCGCGCCTCACCGAGGCGGGGTCCTGCCGCGAACAGACGCTGGTGGGGCCGTACGTCGCCGACCCGGCCAAGCGCGTGTTTGACGGCCGGCGCCACTGCGGGTTCTACACGCAGGAGGACGTGCGCGAGGTGGTGGCCTATGCGGCCGAGCGGATGATCACGGTGATCCCCGAGATCGAGATGCCGGGGCACTCGCAGGCGGCGGTGCACGCGTACCCGCAGCTGTCCAGCGCCCCGGACACCCCCCCCACCCCGGGGGTGCTGCAGGTGTGGGGGGTGAGCCCGTACATCCTCGCCCCCACCGACGCGAGCGTGGCGTTCATGCAGGATGTCCTCGGCGAGGTGCTCGCGCTGTTCCCGAGCCCGTGGATCCACATCGGCGGCGACGAGGCCATCAAGGACCAGTGGAAGGCCAATCCGGCGATCCAGGCGCGCATCAGGGCGCTGGGACTCAAGGATGAGCACGAGATGCAGAGCTGGTTCATCCGCCAGATGGACACCTTCCTGACCGGACGCGGACGTCGCCTCATCGGGTGGGACGAGATCCTGGAGGGCGGGCTGGCGGAGAACGCCACCGTGATGAGCTGGCGCGGCATGGCCGGCGGTATTGCCGCAGCCAAGGCGGGGCATGACGTGGTGATGGCCCCGGGCTCGCACACCTACTTCGATCACTACCAGTCGGAAGACCGCTCCAAGGAGCCGCTGGCGATCGGCGGCTTCACCAACCTGGAGAAGGTCTACGGCTTCGAACCGGTGCCGGCGGAGCTGACACCGACGGAGGCGCGCCACGTGCTGGGCGCCCAGGGGCAGCTGTGGACGGAGTACATCCCCACCCCGAAGCACCTCGAGTACATGGCGTACCCGCGCCTGGTGGCCTTGGCCGAGGTGGTGTGGACCCCCGCACCGCGGCGCGACTTCGGCGACTTTCGCGCGCGCCTGCCGCGGCACCTGGCGCGGCTGGATGCGCTGGACGTGAACTACCGCCGCCCCGAGGGGATCGCGGCGGCGCGTTGAACGGGCACCGGGGGGCGGATGGGGGCACAACGCCCCACCCGCCCCCCGCGCGCGCTCACCGGGGCTTCCAGGTCCCCTGCGCCACCTGCGGGACGAACTTCTCCACCGCCTTCTCGGAGTACTCGAGCGTCTTCCCCAGCTCGGCGCTCTTGTAGGCCGTCATGAGGAGACGCACCACGTCCAGCCCGTCATGGAAGGTGAGCAGCGGCGCCTCCTTCCCCAGGAAGGCGCGGACGAAGTGCCGGTCCTCCGCCTCGTAGCCGTAGGCGATCGCCTCGTTGACCACCACGGGCATCTGTCCCACCTCGGCGTTCTGCTTCTCCACGATGTCCTCGCCGGTCTTCCCCTTCACGGCGCGGGAGAAGAAGAGGTCGAGCCCCGACTCCAGCGTGTTCCACTTCATCGAGTACTCGGGGCCCAGCAGCTCGGCGCTGAGGCGCAGCCCGGGGCCCACGAAGCTCCAGCTGGTGGTGGCCTCGCCGATGGCCATCAACCCCTCGGGGGTCTCGAACTCGATGGTGACGGAGGCGAAGTCCTCCGAGGGCGCCTTGAGGTAGTCCACCCCCATGGTCTTCTTGAGCTGCGCCGCGTATTCCTTGCGCGACCACTTGAGCGAGGCGATGTGCCCCGTGACGCGCTTGACGGTGAGCGTGCGCAGCGACTCCCCCGGCGGCGTGAGCAGCTGCCGCACGACCAGCGCCGAGTGGCACATCATGTCGTTGAGCACCCCGCCCCCCTGCTGGACCCCGTTCCAGAACCACGGGCCGTGCGGGCCGCTGTGCTCCTCGGCGGCGCGGGCCAGGTAGGGGCGCCCGGTGGTGGCCGCGCCGCGCTTCCAGATGAGGTGGTGCCCCACGGCGACCTGCGGCGAGAAATACTGGTTCTCGAGGTAGCCGTGCATGATGCCGGCCTGCTCCACCAGCTTGGTGATGTACTTCGCCTCGGCCACGGTGCGCCCCAGCGGCTTCTCGCAGGCGATCCCCTTGAGGGTGCCCTTGCCGCTCCGCACCGCCTCGCAGATCTCCTCGACGTTCTCGATGCGGGCGTGGTTGGGGCCGTTCAGCCAGATCGCGTCGATGGCCGGGTCGGCCACCATCGCGGTGATGCTCTTGTAGGCCCTGGCCTCGCCGACATCCAGCTCGCGGGCGTAGCGCGCGGCGGCGGCGGCGTTCTTCTGGTTGGGGCTCCACACCCCGAGGACGTCGGCGTCGCGCACGCAGCGGAACGCCTGCATGTGGAAGCGGGCGTTGAAGCCCGATCCGATGAAGCCGATACCAAGGCGCTGTCCAGGCATGGGAAGACGGGAAAGTGCGGGTGATTGACGCGGGTCGTCGCGGGTGGCGCAACGTCCGGGGATACACGGGGGGAAGCTACCGGCGGGGGCGCCGTTGCACAGGCCGGGGGGGCTGCGCCCGCCGGCCCGCGGCGCGGCCGTCAATACACGTCGAGGTCCTGCGCGATGGCCACGGGACCGGCGTAGCCGCCGCGCCGAACCCCCGCCAGCAGCTCGGCGTCGGCGCCGCCCATGCGCACGAGGTGGGAGAGCACCAGCTGGCGCACCCCGGCGCGCCGGGCCAGCGCCCCCACCTCCTCGTCGCTGGCATGGAAGGTGGCCAGGTAGCGCGGCCACAGCTCGCCGCCGGGACGGTTCTCCACCGTGACCCGGGTGGCGGGATAGCCCTCGTGGACGAGCACGTCGGCGCCGCGCGCCGCCTCCGCCAGTGCGTCGGACGGCGCCGTGTCGCCGGACAGCACCACGCGCCGCCCCGGCGTGTCGATGCGCCAGGCAAAGGCGTGCGCCCAGTTGCCATGCGGCACTCGAATGGCGGTGATGCGCACCCCGGCGCTGTCGTACACCACGCCCTCCCGCACCTCGGTGACCGCCGCGCGCTGGCCGCCCGGCTGCCCGCGCTCCAGCCCCTCGGTGCGCACGGTGATGTCCTCCGCCCACGCGGCCAGCAGGTGCTCCACCATCGTGCGCGTCCCGGGCGGTCCCACCACGGCCATCGGGGTGCGGCGCCCCATCACCCACGAGGTGAGCAGCACGTCGGGGAGCCCCAGCGTGTGGTCCGAATGCAGGTGCGTGAGAAACACTCCGCTGAAGCCGTCGATGGGGAGCCCGGCCTCCGCCGCGCGGCGCATCACCCCCGCACCGGCGTCAAAGAGGAAGGTGCGGTCGGCATACACGAAGGCGTACGCCGCGCCGGCGCGCGCCGGGTCGGGCACCGGGGTGCCCGACCCCAGCACGATGAGGCACCCCGCCGCGCGCTGCGCCTCGGTGCACCGGTGCGCGGTGGTGAAGCGGCGCTGGGCCGCCGCGGGGCGGGCGCCCCCGGCGACGAGCGCCACCAGCAGGGCGGCGGCGGTGCCGGCGCGCCAACGCCCCGCGTGCCGCCCGACGCTCATCCGGCCGCCGCCGCCCGCTCCCGCTCCACCAGCAGCCGGCGCAGGATCTTCCCCGAGGGGGACTTCGGGATCGACTCCACCACCTCCACCCGGCGCACCTTCTTGTACGGCGACACCCGCTCGGCGACGAACCCCATGATCGCCTCCGGCTCCACGGGGGCGCGCAGCACCACGTAGGCCTTGGGGATCTCCCCCGCCTCCGCGTCAGGCACCGGGATCACCGCGGCGTCCGCGATGGCGGGGTGCGCCAGCAGCACCGCCTCCAGCTCCGCCGGCGCCACCTGCATCCCCTTGTACTTGATCAGCTCCTTCACCCGGTCGACGATGCGAAACCAGCCGGTGTCATCCCTCACCGCCACGTCGCCCGTGCGAAACCAGCCGTCGGCCGTCAGGCAGGCCGCGGTGGCCTCGGGCTTGTTGAAGTAGCCCCGCATCACCTGCGGGCCGTGGATCCACAGCTCGCCGCGCGCCCCCACCGGCACGTCGGCGCCGGTGTCCGGATCCACCAGGCGGCACGTGGTGTTGGGCACCGGCGGCCCCACCGACGCATGGTCCTCGGGGAGCGGGGCCATGGGGTGGATGTGCGTGACCGGACTGGTCTCGGTGAGCCCGTACCCCTGCCGCACCACCACGCCCAGCCGCTGCGCACACGCCTGCGCCAGCTCGGCACCCAAGGGCGCGGCGCCGCTGAACACCACCCGCAGCGCCGACAGGTCGAACTGCGCCACCAGCGGGTGCTTGGCGAAGGCCAGCACGATGGGGGGGACGACATTGGCCACCGTGATCCGGTGGTCCTGCATGACGCGCAGCGCCTGCTCCAGGTCGAAGCGGGGCAGCGACACGATGGTGGCCCCCTCCACCAGCGCCGCGCCCATGATGACCACCATGCCGTAGATGTGGAAGAACGGCAGCACCCCGAGCACCCGGTCGTCGGGGCCGAACACCCGGTCGGGGAGCCCGCGCATCTGGCAGAGGTTGGCCACCAGGTTGCGGTGCGTGAGGCACACCCCCTTGGGGATCCCCGACGTCCCGCTGCTGTAGGGGAGCACCGCCAGGTCGTGCGCCGGGTCGATGGCCACGGCGGGCGGCTCGTCACCATGCGCGAAGAGCGCGGCGTACGGCACCGCCCCTTCCGCCTCGCCGAACACCACGATCTCGCGCACCGTGGACGCCAGCCGCGCCGCGCCCTGGCACTTGGCCAGCAGTTCGGGGATGGTGACCAGCAGCACCGCCTCGCTGTCGGCGAACTGCGCGCCGATCTCCTCCGCGGTGGCGACGGGATTGACGGTGGAGCAGACGGCGCCGATGGTGGCGCAGGCGTAGAAGACCACCGCGAAGTCGGGGAGGTTGGGGCTCACCAGCCCCACCACGTCGCCCTTGCGAATGCCGCGCGCGTGGAGCCCCGCCGCCGCCTGGCGGATGGCCTGCGCCAGGCCGCCGTAGGTGACCTGGCGCCCCGTGGCGCCGCACACGATGGCCGGCTTGTCCGGATGGACGGCCACGCGCTGGAGCACGAACGGCACCAGCGGCGTGTCGGGGATCTCCACGTCGGGGTACGGGCTGCGCAGCAGGACGGGGGCGTTCATGGCGGGTCTCCCGGGCGGGGTGTCAGGTGCCGAGGTGCCGATTGGCCGCCGCCGGGCAGCCGGTCCACTGGGCCAGCGGGACGTTTCCCGCGTACCCCAGGTCCTTCACCCCCATGCGCGTGGTGTAGAAGCCGCTGGCGCACAGGTCGCGGAAGGCGTTGAAGAACTGCACGCCCGAGCGGTGCGCCGGCTTGGCCTTGGCGGGCCACGCGATGTCCTCCACGATGGCGATGCGCTGCGCGGGGGTGGCGTCGGGGAACGCCGCGCCGAAGCGGGCGCGCGACTCGGCGTTGATCCACCCCAGCCCCTCCCGCAAGCGCGGCTGGTGCCCGGGGTAGAAGGTGGCGGCAAAGTCGATGAACTCCGGCACGCCGGCGTCCGTGGCGCTCCCCGAGCGGTCGTCCCGGGGGATGACGATGTCGGCCAGCACGCGCACCGTCCGCCACTCCAGCGGCTGGAAGAACTTGGGCTTGAAGGGCGCCCGGGGCTGCCCGGGCTGCGTCTCGTCGAGCCCCAGACGGTGCACATGCTCCGCCACCGCGGCGGCCTCGGCGTGCGAGAGCGCGAACGCCCCCACCGGGAGCGCGGCCAGCACCTTCACCAGGTCACGGCGTTCCATCAGAGGGCCCCCGCCTTGCGCTGCGCGGTGATGAATTCGGCCGCCCGCATCGACAGCGCGAGGATCGTCCAGGTGGGGTTCTTGTCGCACTGCGACACGAAGGGCCCGCCATCGGTGACGAAGAGGTTGCGGCAGTCCCACGCCTGGCACTGCGCGTTGAGCGCCGAGGTGGAGGCGCTGTCGCCCATGCGCACGGTGCCCAGCTCGTGGATGATCTGCCCGCCCGTGCTGATGCCGTACCCCTGCGCCTTGGTGGGCATGGGGGAGAACACCGTCCCGCCCATCTCGGCGATGAGGGTGCGGAAGGTCTCCTGCATGTGCCTCACCTGGTGGTACTCGTGGTCCGTCCACTGGAAGTGGAAGCGGAGCACGGGGATCCCGAACTGGTCCTTCTTGTCGGGGTCCAGCTCGCAGAAGGTCTTGTCGTTGGGGATCATCTCCCCGCGCCCGGAGAAGCCGATGGTCGTCCCCCAGTACTTGCGGAAGCTGTCCTTGAGCGACGCGCCGTAGCCGCCGCCGTCGGGGTAGCGGTGGATGCCGCCCAGCATCCCGTAGCTGGGCATCGTGCGCCCGCCCCAGATCTCGATGTGGTAGCCGCGCGGGAAGTCGAGCTTGGCATTGTCCAGCCACCAGGGCATGTACACGTGCCCGCCGCCCACGCCGTCGCAGTTGTGGGCGGGGGTGCGCTCCATGGCGGGGATGTAGCCGGTGACGTCGGTGCCGGTGGTGTCGGTCAGGTACTTCCCCACGATGCCGCTGCTGTTGCCCACCCCCTGCGGGAAGCGGGAGGACTTCGAGTTGAGCAGGATGCGGCTGGACTCGCAGCTGGAGGCGGCCAGCACCACGATGCGCGCCTGCACGTGCTCGTCGCGCCCGGTCTTCTTGTCGATGTAGCTGACGCCCGTGGCCAGCCCCTGCGCGTTCACCGTGACCTCGCGCGCCATGGCGTTGGACACGATGGTGAGCCGCCCGGTCTTCATGGCCGGGAACAGCAGCACGTTGGGCGCCGAGAAGTTGGAGTTGGTCATGCAGCCGCGGTTGCACTGCCCGCAGTAATGGCAGGGGGCGCGGTTCCCCAGCGGCTTGGTGAGGATGGAGAGGCGCGCGGGGATGCAGGTGACGCCGTGCTTCTTCGCCGCCTGCATGACCAGCCGCTCGTAGCAGCGCGGCGCGGGCGGCGGCAGGAACTCCCCGTCGGGGTGGTTCTCCAGCCCCTCCCGGCTGCCGAAGATGCCGATGAGCCGGTCCACCCGGTCGTAATACGGCTTGAGGTCGTCGTAGCCGATGGGCCAGTCGTCCCCGAGGCCGTCGTGCGACCTGGACTTGAAGTCGCGCGGCCCGAAGCGCAGGGAAATGCGGCCCCAGTGATTCGTGCGCCCGCCCAGCATGCGCCCGCGCCACCAGCGGAACTGCGAACCCTGCGCCACGGTGTACGGTTCGCCGGGGATGTCCCATCCGCCCAGGCAGGCGTCATGCTCGCCGAAGGGGCGCTCGGGGGTGCTGCCCCCGCGCAGCGGCGTGTCCCACGGCATCTTGAGCATGGCCGAGTCCTTGGTGTTGTCCCACCAGGGACCGGCCTCGAGGACCACGACGCGGGCCCCCTGCCGGGTGAGCTCGTAGGCGGCCATGGCGCCGCCGGCTCCGGAGCCGACGACGCAGACATCGTAGACGGGACGGCGCGGCTGGGCGGTCATGCGGTGGTGCGGTGAATGGTGGGACGACGGGGGCCGGTCACAGCGCCGCGAGGTGCGCGGCGCTGGCGCGCACCGAGGCGAGCGGATCGGCGGGATTGTCGTGCTCGATGAACCAGTGCTGCAGCCCCGCGGCGCGCCCGCGGGCGAGCAGGGTGCGGAAGTCGATGGTGCCCGCGCCCACGTCGCGCATCTGGCGCTCCGGCGCGGGCCCCGCGTCCTTCACATGGCAGCAGTGGATGCGCCCGGGCCACCGCGCAAAGAGCGCGAGCGGATCCTGCCCCGCCTTCACCGCCCAGTACAGGTCCAGCTCGAGCGCCACCAGCGTCGGGTCGGTCTCGGTGGTGAGGATGTCGAACCCCGTGGTGCCCTCCACCGGCGCGAACTCGAAGTCGTGGTTGTGGTAGCCGAAGCGCAGCCCGGCGGCCTTGGCGCGCTGCGCCCCGGCGGTCAGCCGTGCCGCGAGCCGCTGCCACGCCGCGCGGCTGCCGCGGTACTCATTCCCCACGAACGGCACGATCACCATGGCATGCCCCATGGCATGCGCGCGGTCGAAGATCGCGCCCCAGCCGTCGTCGGTGGCCGGCAGCGCCTCGTGGGTGGCGGGGGCGGTGAGCCCGTGCCGCGCCAGCAGCGCCTTCCACCACGCGGCATCCTTGTTGTAGTAGCCGGCGAACTCCAGCTCGGTGATCCCCGCCGCGGCGACCGCGGCGATGGTCCCCTCCAGGTCCTTGGCCAGCGCGGCGCGCACCGTGTACAGCTGCAGCCCCAGCCGGTCGAGCCGCGGGGCGCGGTCCCCCGTCAGGGCGGCGGCCATGCCGGGGAGCAGCACGCCGCCTGCCACGCCGGCGGCCAGCGCCTGCACTACGGCCCGGCGCGACAGGGGGGCGGAGAAACCGTCAGTCTTGGGTGCCATGGAAGGCGGCTCCTTGTGCAAGGTCCAGCAGCGGTTGGCCCGTGACCCGGTACACGGTCCATTCATCCTGGGGGACGGCACCTTGGGCCCGGTAGAAGCGGATGGCGTCCTCGTTCCAGTCCAGCACCGACCACTCCAGCCGCTCCCCGCCGCGGGCCACGGTGAGCGCCGCCAGGTGCGCCAGCAGTGCGCGGCCGATCCCGCGACCGCGAAAGGCCGGCATCACGAACAGGTCCTCCAGGTACGTCCCCGGCGCGGCGAGAAAGGTGGAGTAGTTGCGGAAGAACAGCGCAAATCCCACCGGCTCCCCTGCCCACTCCGCCAGCACCACCTCGGCCGCCGGGTGCGGGCCGAACAGCGTGGCCGCGAGCTTCGCGTCGGTGGCCACGCACGCGTGGCGCAGGCGTTCGTACTCTGCCAACCCCTCGATGAGCACGCGGATGACCGGGACATCCTCGGGACGCGCGGAACGCAGCCGGAGGGGCCCTGACGCCCCGGACGAGGGCGCAGACGCGGGATCGGGAGGGACGATGGGCACCAGCAACGCGGTGGGGGCGGGTATACCCGCCGGGCAGGGACAGGAAGGACGCGTCCCGTGGCGGCTCCAGGGGAGGACCGGCGACAATCTAGGGACCGTGCGCGGTCCACGCCTCCCCCAGCAGCCGGTGCATCGGCGCCGTCGCCCCGTCCAGCGCCGCGGGCACCACCGCCTTGGCGCACAGCGCGCCCAGGACGTTGCCGGTGCCGCTGTATCCGCCCAGCGCCCAGATCCCCTCCCGCACCTGCGTCACCAGCGGGAGGCCCGTGGGGGTGAAGGCGGCCAGCGCGCCCCACCGATGGGTGATGGGTGCCCGTACCCCAAGCCGCCCCCGCAGCAGCGCCTCCAGCCGGTCCTGGATGGCCACCGTGGGCGACGGGTCCATCCCCCACTCCGCCTCTCCCCCCTGATCGCGAAAGCCCCCCAGCGCCACGGCCCCACCGGGGAGCTGCTGCCAGTACTCGAAGCCGTCGCGGTAGTACATCGGGGTAGGGATCGCCACCTCGGGGGCTGGTGCCGTGGCCAGCATCTGCAGCCGGGCCGTGCGCACCCGCCCCGCCAGCTCCGGGAGCACCCGCTCCAGCCCGCCATCCACGGCCACGAACAGGTGGCGACACCGGACCTCCCCGGCGGGTGTGGTCACCCGCCCGGGCGCCACTTGCACGGCGGGGGTCCGCGCGTGCAGCATCGCACCGCCCGCCAGCGCGCCGGCAGCCAGCAGGCGGCAGCGCGCCAGCGGATTGAAGGCGCCATCGCGCGGGAAGAACAACCCGGGGCCGTGCGGGCCGTCGTCCCACGCCACCGGCAGGCCGTCTCGCTCCATGGCCCGCAGCTGCGCCTCGCAATCGCGCACCTCCGCCTCCGAGGCCGCCACCCGACGCGACCCGACCCACCGCACCGTCCCTGGCGCCGCCGCCGCCAGCTGCGGCAGCTCTTCCAACGTGGCCTCGTACAGCGACCGCGCGAGCGCCGGCCCGTGCCGCGCCACCGCATCGTGGTGGAAGTCGTAGGCGCCCGCCAGCAGGAATCCGCCATTGCGCCCGGCGGCGCCCGCCCCCACGTCGGCCGCGTCAATCCCCACCACCGACACCCCGCGCGCCAGGAGCGCGTGCACCAGCGTGAGTCCCGTTCCGCCCAGCCCCACCACGCACGCCTCGGCACGCACCGGGCCCGCCAGCGCGGGGAGCGGCGTCCAGCCGCCGTCCTCCCACACGGGGACCCCCGCCGCCGGATTCACCCCCGCGCCCCGCGGTCCACCCCCGCCATCCCCTGCACCACCGCCCGCACGGTCACGGCCGCGCCGGGGACCTCGCGCAGGACCCGGTGCAGCTGCCGCTGGTAGGGCGTCCCCTCCGCGTCCGGGCGCAGCAGGGCGTGCGCCTCGGCCACCAGCCCGGGCACCTCGTGCGCCTGCAGCGGCGCACGCCGCGACATCGTGCGCTCGTCGAGGCGCACCACGGTGGCCGTCACCGGTTGCAGCCACGCGAACCATTCGTGGTGGATGGCCAGCTGCAGGAACGCGCTGGCGCTGGGAACGGGACCGTGCGCCTGCTCGAACCGCCCGCGTTCGGCATCCAGCAGCGCCTTGTGCACCGCCAACAGCGCCTCGCGCAGCAGCTCGAGACGCTGCCGATCGGCAGCGGAGGCCGGCCGCGGCGGATGGTCGGAGGACGCGGGATGGCTCATGGCGTACGGGGCGGGGGCTCGGCCAGGGGGCGCGGGGCGATGCCGTGGTCGCCGCTCAGGGGACGATCACCTTGGGCTTGGCCGGCCGCGTGCCGTTGAGCAGGGGCCGCGGGCCGTTGCCCAGCTCCACGGCGAGGTTCCGGATGAAGCCAGCGATCCGCGCGTAGTGCGGATAGTCGATGAACTCCGGCTCGTCGGAGCGCTGGTGGTAGTCGCCGTGCAGCCCGGTGAAGAAGAACGCGATGGGGATCCCCTGCAGGGCGTAGTTGTAGTGGTCGCTGCGCCCGTAGATGTTGTTGTATCCTGCCCACGCGATGGGCTCGTCGATCTTGTAGTCCAGCGCCAGCGGCCGCGCCTCCCGCCCGTTCACCCGTCGCACCGCCTCCCCCACGTCCTTCGAGTCGAAGAACGACCCGACCACCGCCAGGTAGTCATCGCCGCCCCCCGGCAGGTCCTCCGCGCGCCCGCGCCCGATCATGTCGATGTTGAGCTGCGCCACGATCGAGTCGAGGGGCACCGTGGGGTGCCGCACGTAGTACGCCGACCCCACCAGCCCCCCCTCCTCGCCGGTGTGCCACACGAACAGCGTGGAGCGCTTCGGCTTCACCGGCATCGCCATGATCGCCTCGGCGATCTCCAGCACCGCCATCGACCCCGAGCCGTCGTCGTCGGCGCCATTGTTGATCGAGTCGAGGCGCGGACGCGGGTGCACGCGCCGGATCGAGTCCATGTTCACGCGGATCCCCGCCACCTGCGCGGGCCCCAGCGGCTCCATGTTGTTGGCCAGCAGCATCCGGTTGCGGATGTCGTTGAACGCCTTGACGGAGTCCTTGTCCACCGGGGTGGTGAACCCCACGTGGTCGTTGTGCGCGCCGACGGCCACGTACTGGTGCTTGAGCACCGGATCACTGCCGGGGATGATGGCCACCACGTTCCGGGCGTAGTCGGTGGGCGTCTCGACGAAGTCCAGCGCGGCGTTCAGGCGGCCGCCCGCCGTCCCGGGGACGAGCCCCTCCAGCGAGGCGCGCCCGAACAGCGCCGCCGCCCCGGCGGTCGTGAGCCGCAGCACCGCCTGCGGCTGCAGCTGCGCCAGCTGGTCCTTGAGCAGCTGCAGCGAGTCCACCGGCGCCGCGCCCGCGGCCGCCGCCGGCGCCATGCGCGGCGCGGCGATCTGCGTGGCCACCACGGGTTCGTTGAGGGCCACCCGCTGCGCGGGGGTGAGCGCGTCCAGGTCCACCGTGGCCACCGCCACGGCGTCGTCAAAGCGCCCGCGGGCGCGCTGGAACCCCGGCCGCACCTGGAACGCCTGCCCCTGCCCGCCCCGCCCGCCCGGCGCGGGGAGCAGCACCACCACCTTCCCCGCCGCCTGCGCCGCGGAGATCTGCGTGCTGGTGTCCCCCTGCACGCCGCCAAACACCACCTCGGCGTTCAGGATGGGGCGCGGCGCCCGCAGCCCCGGCACCGCCACCACGTCCACGTTCCACGCCAGCGGGTTGCCGTTCACCGCCACGCGCGAGTGCTCGGTGAAGCGGCGCAGGTGGTACGGCAGCACCTGGAAGTACGACCCGCTGGGGCCGCCCGGCAGGAGCCCCAGCCGCTTCGCCTCGGCGGCGAGGTAGTCGGTCCCCTTCCGGTTCCCCACGCGCCCCACCTGCCGCCCCTGCATGGAGTCGTCCGCGAACTGGTACAGCCGAATGCGCAGGTCGCGCACGTCGATGGCGCCCGTGGTGGGGGCGGGCTGCACCGTGGGTGGGTTGCCGTACCGATTGGCGGCAGCGGGCTGCGCACCAAGCGCGCCGGCGCCCACGAGGGCCAGCGTCAGCGGCACGGCGGGGATGGAACGGAGGAGGCGCGACATCAGGGCTCCACGTGGTGGTCACGGGGCGGCCAACGGGCAGGCTCGCCCCCGGGGCATTCCCTGTATCATACCCACAGTGCCCTCCCCCCGTTGAACCCGGCCACCCCCAACATGCGCCTCGCCCCCCTCGCTCTCGCCGTGGCCCCGTGGGCCCTGCTCGCCGCACCCTCCGATGGGCCGCCGGCCCGCACGGCGAATCCTGCCGCGGTGGCCGCCGCCCCGCCCACGCGCTACGCCCTGCTGGAGGCCGAGCACGCGCGGCGCCCCGACACCGCGCTGTTCCGCGCCGCGCGCGAGAGCGGCGATCCGGCGCTGCAGCGGCTGGCGGCCCGCGCCTTGGGACGGCTGGAACAGCCGCAGCTGGTGGACGCGCTGCGCCCCTTCCTGGCGCTCCCCAACCCGGAGGTGCGCGCCACCGCCGCGTGGGCGCTGGCGCAAAGCGGCGGCACCGCCGCGTGGCGCCCCGCCGACTGGCGGGCGCTGCTGCGCGCCGAGGCCACCCCGGAGGTGCGCGGCGCGCTGTACGAGAGCTGGGGACGGCGCGCGGCCGCCGACAGTGGCACCGAGCAGCAGCTGGCCGCCGCGCTGACGGAGGCGGGCGCCGCGCGCACCGGGGCCCTGCGCGGAATGGAGGCCTACCTCCGCCGCACCGCCCGCGCCGCGCGCCCCACGGCCGGCACGGTGCAGCAGCTGCGCGAGGTGGCGCAGGAACCGGGCGGGCCGCGCACCGACCGCCTGCTGGCGCTGCTGGCGCTCACCGCGGCGGGCGACCGGGACGCGGCCACGGTGGACGCCGCGCTGCGCGACGCGGACCCCGACGTGCGCCGCGTGGCCGTGGCGCTGGGGCGGCGGTGGGTGGAGGACCCGGCCCCCATGGTGCGCTGGCAGGCGCTGCGCGTGGCGGGAACCTGCGCGCGCGCCGAGGCGCACGTGACGGACAGCAGCGCGCATGTCGCGCTCCTGGCGCTGGACCTGCTGGGCGAACTGCGGTGCGCGGGGCTGCTGCTCGCCACGCAGGCGCGGGACGGCACCACCTGGCAGCACCGGGCGCACGCCACCGCCGCGCTGGCGCGCATGGGGGCGCCCGAAGCGGCGACCGCGGTGCGGCGGCTGGCCAACGCGCCGGAGTTCCAGGCGCGCATGTGGGCGGTGACCGCGGCCCGCCTGGCCAAGGACAGCGTGACGCTGCGGCGCCTTGCGCGTGACGCGGCCCCCACCGTGGCAGCCGCGGCCATCGCCTCGGTGGACGATGCCCTGCGCGCCCTGCGGGCCGACCATGCGGGATTGGTGCTGGCGGGCGCCGAGTTCCTCAAGGGCTCCCCTGCGCTGGGCGCTGCGCGCCCCGCCCTGGTGCAGGCATTCGAGCGGCTCACCAGCACGCGCCCCATCACCTGGCGCGATCCGCGCGTGGCGCTGCTGGAGCGCATCATCGAAGCCGGCGACGACACCCCGTCTGCCTGGCTGGAGCAGCGGCTGGACGACGCGGACCCGGCGGTGGCGGCCCTCGCTGCGCGGGCGCTGTCGGCCCGCACCGGGACCCCGGTGGCGCCGCGCACCCGCGCACTCCCCGTCCCCGCGTTCCCCGCCGAGTCGCTGCTGGCAGCGTGGCGTGGCGCCACGGCCGTGTTGACCATGGCCGGCCTGGGCACCATGACGGTCCGGCTGGATGTGGACGAGGCCCCCGCCACGGTGGCCGTCATCGCGGCGCTGGCGCAGGGGGGCGGCTTTGACGGGCGCACGCTGCACCGCGTGGTCCCCAACTTCGTGCTCCAGGGCGGGAGCCCCGGCGCCGACGAATACGATCCGGCCACGGCGTTCTTCATGCGCGACGAGGTGGGAGGGCGACATCGCCGCGGCACGCTGGGGATCTCCACACGCGGGCGCGACACCGGTGACGGCCAGCTGTTCTTCAACCTCGTGGACAACGTGCGGCTGGACCACGACTACACCGTCTTCGGCGAAGTGGTCGCCGGGCTGGACGTGATGGACCGCGTGCAGGAGGGAGCGGTGATTACGTCGGTGCGCATCGAGCGGGCGGCCGGTGGCGCGGGCTCCGACGCCGCGGGGGTGGTGGGCGCGCGCACCCCCGCCTTCGGCCCCGATGGCCAGTTGGCCTACACCGTGGACGGGCAGGTGGTGGTGGCGCACGACGGCACCGGCGTCCGGCTCTCGGCAGGCAGTGCGTGGCACCGCGACCCCTCGTTCACGCGCGACGGGGCCGCGCTGCTGTATGCGGCGGACAGCGCTGGTCGGTCGACGCTGTGGTCGCGCCCGTGGGGCGCGGCCGCGGGGGCGACCGGGGCCACCCGCCTCACCGGCAGCGCCGAGGGCGACGCCGCGCCGCAGGGGTACACCGTGTTCGGCCAGCTGCTGTTCACCCGCGGGCGCGGGAACGCCAGCCGCCTGTGGGTGCGCGAACCGGATGGTCGCGAGCACCGCTTCAGCCGCTTCGAGCGCACCGAGCTGCACCCGCGCCTTTCCCCGGACGGCCGGCGCGTGGCCTTCATCGTCGCGGAGGAGGCGCACCGCCATGTGGCCATATCACTCGTGCCGGCACCCACCACGCGCCCCACCGACATCCCGCCCGAGCAGCGCGTCACCGCCGACAGCACGGTGGAGGCGCTGGCCTGGGGTCCCGATGACCGGCTGGCGCTGGCCGGCCGCGCGGGGGTGACCGTTGTCCCCGTGAGCGGGAGCTGGCGTCAGACGGTGTCGCGGCATCGCGCCGAGGTGGCGTGGTCGGCGGACGGCGCGGCGCTGGCCGTGGCGCCCGTGGCCCCGGTGGCGGTGGCCTACAACGGCGATCCGGACCGCGGGCTGGACCGCAGCGCGCTGCGGCAGGAGGGCGCGCTGGCTCCGTTGGCAATCCTCTCGGCGCCTGCGCCCCCCGATGTCGGCGCGCACCCCGTTGGTCCGGTCGCGGTCACACCGCGTGCGGCGGCCAACGCCGAGGCCTTCGACCGTCTGTGGGAGCGCAGTGCGCAGCTCTACTTTGCCGCCCCCGAGGCCGCCGACCGACTGGCCGCCTGGCAGGCCGTGCGCGCCGCCCAGCGGCCGCGCGCCCTGGCCGCCACCACAGACCGCGCGTTGGACGACATCCTCCATGCCGCGCTGCAGCAACGGCCGCCGCTGCGCGCCGAGGCGCGCGGACACGCGGCCGTCTCCTCGGCGCATCCCGTGGCCACCGCCGCCGGACTGGAGGTCCTGCGCCAAGGCGGGAACGTGGTGGACGCCGCCGTGGCGGTGAGTTTTGCGCTGGGCGTGGTGGAGCCCGACGCCAGCGGCATCGGCGGCTACGGGCAGATGCTCATCGCGCGCGCCGGGGCGGCCGCACCGTCGCTCATCGACTTCATGAGCCGCGTGCCGGAGGCGGCCGGGCTGGACAACCGGGCGCTGCTGGTCAACGGCCGCTATCCCGCCGACGGACCGGTGCTCACCAACGTCCCGGGCACCGTGGCGGGGATGTACCTGGCGTGGCAGCGGTACGGCAGCGGGCGGCTCCCCTGGAAGGCGCTGCTGGCTCCGGCCATCCGCGCCGCGCGCGGCGGCTACGCCATCAGCGACGGCCTGGCCACCACGCTGGCCACCGAGCAGGAGCATTTCCGCAAGTATCCGGGGAGCGTGGCGCTCTTCTTCCGCGGGGGGGCGCCGCGGGCGGCGGGGGACACGCTGCGCAACCCGGACCTGGCGTGGGTGCTGGAGCAGGTGGCCGAGAAGGGCGCGGCCGGCTTCTACGAGGGGGAGGTGGCGCGGCGGTGGGTGGCCGACCTGCGCGCCGGCGGCAACGCCATGACCGAGCGCGACCTGGCGCGGTACTTCGCGGTGGAGCGCGAGCCCGTGCGCGGGCGCTACCGCGGCTACACGGTGTTCTCCAGCGCCCCGCCCGTGAGCGGCGGGGCGGAGCTGGTGGCACGCCTCAACCTGCTGGAACAGCACGCCGCCCCGCGCGCCTACACCGACGATGCCGCCACCCTGCACGCGATGCTGACGGCCTGGCAGCTCGTGCCCAGTGCGCGGGGGCGCATTGCCGACCCGGCGTTCTGGCCGGTGCAGGTGGAGCCCATCATCCACCGCGACACGGCGCGTGCGCGGTGGGGGTGCTACACGCCGGCGCGCGCACTGACCGCCGCCGACCTGCGGGGGACGCCGATGGCCTGCCTGGCACCGCCTCCCGGTGCGCCGCCCGTCAAGGCCGCGCCTCCTGCCCGGGAGGAGTCGTCCTGCGGCGACGATCATGCCGCCGAGGTGGGTGCATGCCATAGCGCCGGCACCACCGCGTTCACCGTGGCCGACGCCGACGGCAACGTGGTGGCGGTGACCCAGACGCTGGGGACCTGGGGCGGGACCTTCCATGTGACCCCGGGCCTCGGGTTCCTCAGCAACGACAAGCTCACCTCGTACGGCACCGACCCGTTGCAGTATGGCGCGCGCCTGCCGTTTGCCCGCCACGGCAGCACCCTGGCCCCCACCATTGCCTACCGCGACGGGCGGCCGGTGTTTGCCGTGGGGGCGGCCGGCAACGCGTGGATCACCGCCGCCGTGTATCAGGCGCTGGTGGGGGCGCTGGACTTCGGGCTGGGGCCGCAGGCGGCGCTGGAACTCCCGCGCTTCCTGCCGGGTGGCGCCGCCGGGGCCGGCGGGCGTCCCGCCGTGCAACTGGAGGACGGGTTTTCCCCGGAGGTCGTCGCGCGGCTCCGTGCGCTGGGCTACGCCCTCACCTTCGTCTCGCTGCGTGGTGAGCTGCGGGAAGGGTACGGCGCCGCGGTGCGATTGGAGGGGCGCACGGTGACCGCGGGGGGCGATCCCCGCCGCTCCGGCGCGGCGGGGGCCATCGAGAGCCGTGGCCGTGGGGCCGTCAGCGGGGCGGGCGCACCGCCACGGTAACCACCACTGGCTGCGCCGACTGCTGGGCGCGCGGCACCACCAGCAGTCGCACGCGCAGCGTCACCCGCCCGTCGGCGGGCGCCACGAGGGTCGCCTCGGGGACGGGGGTGCGCAGCAGTCCGCGCTCCCCGGGGTCCGCACCCGGCGCGGGGGGCGCTTCGTCGAAGGACAGTCGCACCGCGCCGTCCAGCACGGTGCCGCGGGCCTCCACCAGATCCCCCTGCCGCACCGGGATGCGCAGACGCTGGTCCACCCGGGCCAGCACCGGGAGCAGCACCGACGCCTGTGGACACGCGGGCGACAGCGCCAGCGTCTGATCCGGGTAATCGCGCGCGAGGATCACGGCCCCCTGTTCGGCCTCGGTCTCGGCGAGGAGGGGTCCGGGGCTCCACCCCGGGGCGTCAGGCCAGGCCAGCGCCACTGCCAACGAGTCCAGCGCCTGCAACGAGGGCGACAGCGCTGCTTCGAACTCCGCGTCGGTCGCCGTGGCCCGAATGGGGCGGGTGGGGTCCGACGTCACCGGCCACTGCAGGCTCACGCGCCATGCTCCGGATCGAGCCACCCCCTCGAACCAATAGCGGGCCTGCGCGCCCGGCGTCACATAGCGGAGGCCCACCAGGTCGGCGCCCTCCACCGCGCGCACCAGCAGCCGCGGCAGCGTGCTGTCCACCGGCCAGCCCTCGGGGAGGCGCGCCGGCATGACGCTTCCCGTGGCCACGAACCCGCACAGGCGCTGCGTGGCCACGTCGTCGACCCGCGGCTGCACCCTCCAGCGCGCCGCCGAGTCACCGGCCACGCGTCCCAGCCAAGCCCCCGGCGTCCAGGTCCATGCGACCGCCGCGCGTGGCACCGAGGGCGCCACCGCAGCCTCGAGCTGCGGCGGCGTGCGTGCTCCGGGACCGGTGTCCGCGTCCCGCGCGGGTGCGCAGGCCAGCCCGGGGAGGAGCAGCAGGAGGCGGGTGGCCGACGTTGCCCCCGCACGCAACACGGCCCGGGCGCTTGCCCGGGCCGTGCGCTGCCGCTCCCCGCCGCCATGCCCACCTCGGCGTGGCGGGGGATGGATCACGGCGGGGTGGTGCTGTTGGCGGCGCCGGTGCCGCCGAAGGTGTAGAACGCCTCGCCCTTGACGCCCAACTCCTTGGCCGGGACGGGCATTTCGCGCGGGGTCCCCGCCAGCAGCCCGCCCGCCACGCGCCGACGCTGGTAGAAGGGCAGCGGTCCGAGGCCAAGCAGCTCGACCTCCTGCTCGTACACCAGCTTGGCCAGCAGCGCCGCCTGGCCTTCGGCCGCCGTGGCCGGGGCCAGCCCGCCCCGCTCCACGCGGGTGTTGTTGATGAGGTTGGCCGCGGTGGCCAGGCTGCCGCCGCTGCGCCGGAGCTCCGCCTCCGCCCACACCAGGTCGTTCACGTGGCGGGAGATCACCGGCGCGGGGCCGAAGCCGCCGTAGATGCCGTTGGTGGCCTGCTCGCCGGAGCGGTCGTAGCGGATGTGGCCGATGTTCGACTGGTGGTACATGCCGCGCGCGGGGCGGAAGATCTCCTCGCGCGAGTAGACGAAGTCGCTGCCGGCGCGGGCCGTCTTGGGGACGGTGCCGAAGTAGCCGGCGAAGTCATCGTCGTCGGGGCCGAACGAGCCGTCGCCCAGGCGCCGGTCTGCCGAGTTGGGCTGCGGGTTGCCGCCGTCCGGGTACGGATGGCGCTGCGTGGCCGGGTCGAGGAGCGCCGCCACGCGGGTGCTCACGCGGCCACCGTCGAAGGCGTTGAACCAGTACAGGATCTCGTGGCACCAGGAGCTGCAGCCGTCACCCGTGAAGGTGAAGTCGAACTTGTTGTTCCCGGCGGAGATCCCGGCCGACGCCAGCTGCGCCACCGCCGCCCAATCCACGCTGGCATTCTCCTCGGCGGTCCGCGGCCAGTACGCCAGCGTCATCGCCGCCATGGTGCGGGCCAGCGCGGCGATCTGGGTGTTGGTGTACGCGGTGCCGTTGGTCCAGCCGGCCGGCGTGGTGAAGCTGTTGGCCGCGGCGATGGTGGCCGCGCTGTTCAGCGCCGCCACCGCCGCGTCCCGGACCTGCTTGCGGTTCTTGTACTCCAGCTTGGCCAGGTCGGTGTTCTCATCGATGACATAGCCCTTGTCGTAGTTGAGGGCGATGCCGCTGAGGGCGGCGCCGCGCATCAGCTCCGCCACGGCCTCGGCGCGCCGGGTGTTGGCCGCGCTGCCGATGACGAGGTTGTTCTTGCGGACGGCGGTGAGCACGTCCACGGACGAGGAGATGACCGAGTAGTACCCCTGCCAGTACGCGATCATCGTGGTGCGCTCCGACGACGCCAGGTCGTTCTTGAAGGCCCGCGTGTTGCGCGTGCCGTCGGCGTCGATGGAGGAGTAGAAGTTCATGTTGTAGTTGTTCC